>NZ_JBIVGV010000009.1:0-194345 GCF_044748865.1 Pseudomonas sp. NPDC089734
TATGAAGCCACCCGACATTACCGCTATGTGCTCAGCGCGGTGGACGGTCAGCAGGCCGAACAGGAGGTGACCGACGTCAAGGGCGTGAAGACCCGCACCCTGCTCGACGGACTCAATCGGGTGGTGGAGGCATTCGGTCAGGGAGCCGACGAAAACAACCCTGCGGATTACTTCCGGATCTACAGTGCCGTTTATGACCATCGCGGGCTTATGGTTCAGGACACAGAGACGGACTGGCTGCCGACAGGCAACGATGATGAGCCCGCCCCGCGGTTGCGCGAGCTGGCCCTGACCAGCACCTATCAATACGACGACTGGGGCGAACAATGCCGCGTCACCAGCCCCGACGGAGTTTCACAGGTTGTCGAAAACGATCCTATACGACAGACCGTGCGACGCTGGATACAGAGCAGCGATACTCCACCGCAAATCGGCAGCATGAGCGAAACCCGAAGCAACCTCTTCGGCAAACCCGACTGGAACAGGGCACTGGATGCCAGCGGTAATATCCTGAGCCAGAACGATTATGTCTATGACGGCCTGGGGCGCTGTATTCAGGAACTCGATGCACTCAGCCACAGCACAAGCCTGCATTACGATGCCTGGTCCCGGCTCACAGGCACCACCCTGCCCGACCTGACGGTAGTGGAAAGGGACTATGCCCCCCACAGCAACGATGCCTTGTCGACCCACCTGCGGGTCAAGGCCGATCAGGCCCCTGATGCGATCCTGCTGGGCGAGCAACACTTTGACGGACTGGACCGGGCAACCCAGGTCAGGGTCGGCCCACGAATCACCCGCTTTCTCTACAAGGGAACGCAGTCACAGGTCGATGAATGCATCACTCCCGGCAACCACAGCATTCACTTCCAGTACGAGCCAGGTTTGACCGCTCAGCCCGTACGCACCCTGGCCGAGGATGAACAGGCTGACTTCACCTATGACTTCAAGACTGCGGCCCTGATGACGTCGCAGAACAGTCGTAGTCGTAGCGAGTTCGAGTACAACCGCAACGGGCAATTGAACGTGGAACGCCGTGTGGAAGACGGTGTAACCCGAGAAACACACCATGTAAGTTCCTTTGGCGGGCGGGCGTTGAGTCGTCAGGAGCCCGGCGGGCTGACGTCGGTCTATGAATACGATGCCCTGGGCCGCATCGAGTCCATCAGGCAAGGGCTGCTTCAGGCCGAACTCCACTGGTCCAGCCTGGGCCAATTGCAGAGTATCTTCACGACCGATACCGGCAGTGGCAACAGGCTGGAAACCCGTCTGCACTACAACGATCAGGGGCAGGAAACCGAGCGAACCCTCGAACTGACCGGGCACGACACCCGCACCCTGACCCAGGCATGGCGCAAGGACGGCCGATTGATTTCCCGTCACCTGCAAACCCCCACCCGTTCATTGCTCGATGAAAGCTTCGATTACGACGAGCGTGGTCGCCTCATTCTGCATGCCTGCTCCGGCGAGACACTGCCGAAGGATCGCTACGGTCACGGTATCGCCGAGCAACGATTCGATTTTGATGCACTGGACAATATCACGGTCCTGAACAGCACTTTCAGCGATGGCAGTACCGACCAGGCCCTGTTCGGCTTTGCCCCCGATGACCCTACGCAGTTGGTGAGCATCACCCATACCCATCCAGACTATCCTGCCAGCCTTTTGCTGGATTACGACGCCGATGGCAATCTGTTACACGACGAAAACGCTCAACAACTGATTTACGATACCCAAAGTCGGCTGCTGGGTGTGATCGCAACCGATGGCTCGGAAACCGTGCAATACCGCTATGACTCGCACCATCATCTGGTGGGTGTCCGGCACGGCAACCAGGATGAAGCCCTGCGTTTCTATCAGGATGAACGGTTGAGCACCTGCATTCAGGGCAATGAAACGACCAGCTATCTGTATGGCGGCAATCAACCGCTGGGACAACAGACCCAGGGCGATGAATCCAGAACCCTGTTGTTCATGACCGACGCCAAGCAAAGCCTGCTCGGTGAAAGCCAGCAGACCGACCTGCGCACGGCCGTCTACAGCGCCTATGGGGAACGCAGCAGCGACGACGGCCTGAGCAGCCTGCTGGGCTTCAATGGCGAAGTTCGCGACGAAGTCAGCGGCTGGTACCTGCTGGGCCGTGGTTACCGCGCCTATAACCCGACACTGATGCGCTTCCACAGCCCCGACAGCCTCAGCCCGTTCGGTGCAGGAGGCCTCAACCCCTATGTCTACTGCCTTGGCGACCCCATCGGTTTTATCGACCCTACTGGCCATATCTCGAAGGGGTTGTTTCAGGCGCTCAATATTGCCGGCATGGTGCTGGGCATGATTGGCACCGTGGCAACCGGCGGCGTGGTGGCACCGGCCTTGTCCTTGCAATTCGCCCTGTTCGCGGTTGCCCAGGCAGCAGGGGTGGGGGCAGTGGTAACAGGCGCAGTCGGCACCTTTACGCCGGACCGACAGGCCAAGAAAGTGTTAGGTATAACGAGCGCGATACTGGGTGTGGTATCGCTGTTGTTCGGGCTTGCATCAGTTGCGACGGGGACATCAAAGTGGTTTGGCAAAAGCATTGGAAACATTGATACATTATCGAGAAAAACTTCGATCAACTCATTGAGTACAGTGTCAGATGTAGACACTGCACCGTCTATATTAGCTTCTCCATCTATTCCCCGTTCATCTATTTCCCAGGCTTCCCGCTCATCTGTGGCAGCCTCCTCAGGGGAGGTTGATGAAGCTGCACTCTTGAAAATTATTTTTGAACGTCGTAAAAACTTCGACCCAACCCTTGAATTAGATAGTAACTGGAGTATGTCTTATCCGAGACCGCCATCACCACCACCGCCAACAACCGTTAGAACTGCTTCTGTGCAAACTCAAACGTCAACAACCGTTGAAACTGCTTCTGTGCAAACTCAAGCGCCACCAACCGTTAGAGCTGCTTCTGTGCCATCTCAAGCGCCAACAACAGCGGCTACTGCCTCACTACCTGAAGCCTCTCCAGTCCCACGCGAATTCGTTGAGTGGATCAATAGGACGGGAGGCCAAGTATCAACCCTCAACAAAACTCATAAAGCGGGAAATTTAAGGGAGACAATGGCTCATATTAGAAGGGACTCTCTTCCATAACGAGGATTTCCTTAAATTTTGATACATTCATCAAAAAGCCGCCCTACCCCACAGGTCAAGGCGGCTTTCAATACTCAACTCACCAACGTCAACTCCAGCCGCCTGAACTTCAAATATGACAACCCGCCATCGAAACTCACCTCGATATACGTCCAGAACTCGATATCGAGTTTCAACCGTTCCAGAAACGAGCGGGCCAGCAAGGCATTGAACTGCGTCGTGACTTCCGTCGGTGTGACCTCCCGGTCCGTGAACAGATCGAGGTACAGATCGCCCCCCGTGTTCTTGTCCACGCCTTCAGCCCACATGTGTACCTTTTGCCCGGCCGCCATGAACACCCACGGTATGATGAAGAAATCGGCACCACCGGGCACGGCCGAAAGGCGCAGCGTCTCGGGCGTACCACTGGCCTGCAAGCACTGCAATTTGGGGAATCGGGTATCGGGAATCGGCAGTATGTTCAATCGATAGGTCTCGGACGTCTTGACCCGGCCACTCGTCGGCGTCACGGTGTAATACACCTCGACCTCCCTGCCCGCGCCTATGTTGCCGGGTATTGCACTGGCCGGTATTGCATACTCGAAGCCACCGGCCTGGATGGGCGTGGTGGTGACATGGCTGGCCCCTGGCACGACTCCGGTCCAGTAGACCGTGACCAGGTCGCCGGGCTGCAGATCAATCTCCGCCGGAACCACCACCACGGCACCATCCGTGACCAGCAGCGGGTCCAGCGTCCCCTTGCCTCCACCTGACGGCAAAGACCGCTTGACCGAAGGTGCCAACAGAGGGATCGGCTGTGCATCCACGGTCAGCGCCGCGGCACGGGACAGCACGCTCAGGTTGCCAGCCCGGTCCTGAACCTCATAGGTCGCATACCGCTGGCCATCGCCACCGTTGATAATGACATCGCCGTCAATTTCAATGTCCAGGCTCATGTCGCCCTGGCTCAGGGTTTTCTGGCCCGCCAGCAGGGAACCGACCGGCGCCTGCTCCCAATACCAACTGACGGTGTCGCCGGGTTTGCGGACGAAATACTCGGGCACGGTGGCCGGCAGTTTATTGCCGTGATCCTCCAGATAACGGGCCGTGACCCTGTTGCCGATCAGGTCGGGGGGGAAAATCAGAGGGTCCTTGTTGCCGGCCAGCGTGGGCGGCGTCTTGTCGATGCTCACGGTGACCGGATCGGAGCTGTTGTGATTGCCAGTTGAAAGCGTGACCTTGTAGAACAGTACATGAACGCCCTCGCTCAGTTCGGCCAGAGGGATATCCGCGAACAGGATATCCGGGTCTGTGATGGGGGTCATGAATGCCTTGACGGTCACCTCCTCGCCATCCCAGTTCAGGGCCACCTTTTCAGACCGCCCCGGGATGGGCTCGCTGCCCACCCACAAGGGAAACGTCACTTTCAGATCGCTGTGCAACGCATCCAGTGGCAACAGATTGGTTTCCCCTCCCGGAATGTCCGGTAAAGCCCTTGGCACCCCTGGAGGGGCTAACGGTGCCATCAGGTCACGCGCATCCATGTCGAGTTTCTCCTGTAGACCCGGCCGGGCATATCGGGAAGGCCGATCGCCTTGCACAAAGGCACACAATCAGCCTGGCCATGGGGATCAAGGCTTCGGCGGCGGCACTACACAAAAAAACCCTCCCGGACGAACAACCGAGACAGCTTGTTTCTCGGGCATGGGATCGGACGGGACAGGCGTACCTCCGCCCACCGGTGTCACGGTATAGGAAACCTCCGCATACCCAGTCTCGATCGGCAGAATATGATCCGCATAGGGTTCGACAAGAAAGGTAAAACCATTAGTGACCTCCTCCTGCGTCAATGCCGGATGGGTATGGGTAAAACGGGTTCCGGGAATGGTCGTGGTCTCATCCAGCTCATACCCCTGCCATACCGCGGTCACCACATCCCCCACCTTCAAGTCCCTGTCTCCGGGAACCGCTACCCTGAAACCAAACTTTGCAGTTGGATTGTCATAGTCTTCGGAGTACAGGGACTCGCATGAAAGCGTCCTGTTACCGAGATCATCCTCATAGACGTCGGGAAAGCTGACAGGGTCGAACCCCAGCACCAGAACATTCACCTCGACGGGCGTGTCGGGAGATTGCTGGGGGTTATTACCGTCGGCACTGTTGATGGTGTAATACATCGGCAAGGCCGGGTTGTTGGCCTGGGGTTCAATGGCCGTCCAGGGAATGGTGAAGTCAATCAGATCGCCGGGCCGCTCATTGACCACCGTGAAATCATCCACAGGCGTTTCCTGGGTACCCCAGTACAACTCCAATACTTCAGTGGGTAGAACGGGATCGTAAAGGGCCACGGTTGCAACGATGTCCTTGCCGGCATCCTGGGGAGTGAGCACATCCTGCCCGCCTGCGGCACCGGTCAGGTGTATCTGGTCCAGATTCGGGTTGACCGGGTCGGGTTCATTGGGGTTTCCGGGGCCTATGGTGGAAAAATCGACCTCGATGTCCACGTATAACGCTGCCTGGGGAAACAGCAACGTCCCTCGCCTGACCTGATAAGAGACCCGGACATCTTCCTCGCCGGGACCGCCGGTGTATTCTGCTTTCAGGACACTCCAGGGGACGGGTATATAGGTGTCGCGGGACGTGGAGCCCGGCGCAACCTCTCCCAACGGTGTGGCCCCCCACTTCACCGCGATGAAAGAGTCCGCGGGATTGCTGAAAGCGGGGATAAGGACCTCCACGGTCATGTGAGCATCGGCCAGGTCCACCAGCGGCCCCAATGGAACCTGCGGGTCTTTCAGGTCGGCAGGCAAAGCCCCCAGTTGCACGTCCACCTGGAGCGGCTTGGAAATGGAACTCCAGTTTCCGGCCTTGTCGACCAGCCAGTACACCGCGTAGGTGGTGCCATTGGGCAGGGTTTCGATATAGGCCTTGGGAATCGGAATTTTCCGGTCCGCCGGTATCGTGACCGGACCGAAGACGGGGTTTGGCGTATCGGGTGTATCAGGCAGGCCGGGCCCCCAGAACACCACGACCCGGTCTTCAGGGTTGATATCGGCATACTCGGGCAGCGTGCAGACGAACTCGGTCACGCCTCCAGAAAACGTAGCGTCGGTAATCACGGTCGAGGGGGCCACCAGGGCCGCCGGAAGGGCAAGTTCGGGATTGGGGTTGTAATAAGGCGGCGTTCTGTCGATGACAATCGTACGGGGATCGGAATTGTTTTCGTTCCCCACACTGAGAGCGACAAGATATTCGAGCGTGAACGTACCTTCGTGGGGAATATTGCCCTGTGGCAAATCATGCTGCAGTGGAAAATCCGCGCCGGTTAGAGGGGCATTGAACCGCTTGATGTTGCTGTAGACGATCTGATCCTGACTGTCGATCAAGCTCAAGGTGACATCGGCATACTGAGTGCCCACCAGCGGGACGCCCCAATATGGAATTTTAATATCGAGGTCTGCCTGAAGTGCCGCGACAGGCAATAGCCCATCCGGCGAACCGGGAAGAATGGCATCGACCACTGGAGGAACAAGTTCATCTGCTTCTGAAGGATTGACTTTTGCTATCTGGCGTTTTGAACGTAAATACTCGCGCCGCTTTTGTATACCTTCCGTGATTCTGGCGGAATTCGACATGGCCCTCTCCTTGAGACTGACTCAATTGCCTTGCATTAATAGGGTGAGCAGGAGTCTTCCGTTCAAACGCCATCAGGCGCTGCATCTTTACCGTCTCCGATACTCGAACCACATTAAACGCTCACCCTGCCAAACGGGATACTGTCAGAAGTGTCAGTGTCTGCCGCGCCTAAAGTGCCCCCTTTCATTTATTCAATAAAAAAGGGAGGCAATTTCGCCTCCCCCTGATACAAACAATAACTACCAGTTATATCGAACGCCTACATTGGCCCCCCAGGGTTGTTCCAGTTTATCGCCGTTGCTGTAGTCGAAATCGGCATGTACTTGCAGACGATCCGATATCGAAACGGCAAGCCCCGCCCCCAGTTCACCACGGGACCCGGAAAGATCATTGTTGAAGACGTTGTCATTGACCCGGACGGCATTGTCCCTGGAGAACTCATGCACATAAGCGGCACGGAGGTAAGGCTGGATAACCTGACCATCGCCCAGATCGAAATTGCGCCCTGCCGTGGCGCCCAGCTTGCCGACCAGCGAACGGGTCACATCACCTTCGGCCCGCATGCCATTGTCCAGATCATAGTCCTTGCCCTTGACCATCAAGCCAGCCCACTGCGTATAGGGTTCGATGAAATAACCGTCATCGAGCCTGATATGTTTACCGAACTCGACGGAAGCCCCCACACCGGCATTGCTGTAATCGCCCTGTGTTTCGGAACCGTCGCTCAGGCGGACATCCGCCTCATTGCGAAAGCGGTTGAACTTGAGAACACCATCGAAGTAATAGCCGCTGTCCTGATCGAGCCAGGTCGTGTAGGCCCCGACATAGTAACTGTTCACCTTGCCGCTCGTGCCACGTGCAAGACTCAGGTCCGACTGGCTGTAGCCGCCCAACAGCCCGATCAGCCACTGCCCGTCACCCCATGGCATTGGCGCATCGGCACCGAAGGAAAGCCCTTGTTGCGTCTGTTGATAGCCGACACCGGAGGCCGCGCTGGCCTCGAACTTGTTGCCATAGGTGCGCAGCCAGCCACCGGGTTGTCCGCCCTTGAAGCGCAGTTCTCCCATGCGGCTGCGCAAGGTGGACAGCTCGCCGTGCCAGACCGTCGGTGCCGTATTGAACAACGCCAGTACAGCGCTGGTGCCAGAGCTGACCTTGCCAGTGCTGGCCAGGTACCAGTTGTTGGGATCCTGCTGGACAAGCTCGTAGGTGTAGGTCCCCATATCCACCGGGCCGTTGAGCAACGAAAACTGCGCGTCGCCGCTGCCGGTGTGCACCACATGCAGGGAAGAGTCCGCCAGCGGATCGGCACCGGTCGCCCCGACCAGCAGCGAGTGATTGCCGGTCGCGGTGCCCGTCACATCGAGAAAGTCGACCTTGCCCTGCGAGAAATCGGCATCCATGACGAAGGTGCCATTACCGGAGAGATTCTCCACCGACAACGTGTAGAACGCTTCCGGCTCACCCATCAGGATAAAACCGCCATCCATGGCCAGGTTACTGACCGTCGAGTCCTCGACCATGACCCACCTTGACGCGCTATTGATCGCCAGGCTGTTCAGGTTTTCGAGACGCCCCGTCAGAACGGAGCCATTGGACAGGGAAACGTCGGCCGTGCTGCCGTCTTCCGCGATCACGTCGCCGGTCAATGAACTCTGGTCCAGGCTCAGGTTCATCTTGCCACCGTCGGTCACCTGAACATTGCCCGTGAGCGCACTGCCTTGTACGCCTACGCTGGCCGTGGAGCCATTGACCTCCAGAATGTTTCCGTTACCGCCGACCAGGCTTGAGCCGTTACGGATGAAGATCTCCGTCGAGTCGACATCGCCAATGGGCGGGCCTACCACGATGGCGGCCCCGGTCTGTCCGATGACCTGGCTGTTGTCGATTTCAATGGTCGGATTGCCCGGCCCGGAAGAACCTGGACTCTGTGTAACGGAAATACCGTTCACTGTGCCGGAAATCACCGTGCCGCCCGTGGCATTCAATGCACCGTTGAACATATGGACACCCACACCATTGGCGCCCGTACCACTCACCTGACTTCCGGAGAGCGTCACGACACTGCCTACCAGTATGTCGATGCCGATGCCACTTCCACTGACGCTGCTGCCGGTCAACGTGGCGTTGGACCGGGTCACCCGCAGACCTGTCTCTCCACCGCTGATACTGCTGCCCGTGAAGTTTCCCGTGCTGTCCAGAAGACTGACGCTCACCCCTGACAGGTTGGACCCATTGACCTGGGTCCCGTTGAAGTTCAGGGTACTATCCCGTGCCTCTACAGCACCGGTGCGCGCACCCTCGGCATTAAGTGTTCCGCCACCTCTTACACTCCAGTCGATAGTGACATAAGAACTGTCTATATTCTTTGTTTCGCCAACAACAGACTCCTGCGCTGCAAAAGTATAATGCCCCATACATAATAACGGTGTAACCGATAGCACTCGCAGCGTCCTGTTTATAGGCACCCGCTGCGCAAGACTGTAAATAAACATGACATACCCCTTGGATTTATAATGCGATGACAACAGCGTTTACGTCATCAACGGCGCCAAAGAGAATAACAATACAAAACCCATATTCATGTAGGACCTTTCCCGGAGTAATGTAGCCCCATTCCTACATGTATAAAGTTCATAAACGATGAAACACCAATCAATTAACACTAAGAAATATCAACTTATCCTTATTCAGAATAATGGCTTCATTTTATTAATCAGCCGCTCCCGAATCCTTACAAATCGTTCTATGACGCTCGGTAAAAATATGAAAGCCCACCCCGGATACAACACACCGCTCACCCCGGGAATGAACATCGTGACAGGGAGAAACTGCTTTATTTCTGAAACACAGTAGTAGAAGAGACCGATGCCTGAGCCTTACAATCGCCGACTTCATACCGCGACCGATTTCTGCAAATGCCGACCTGCTCCCTCTACCCCTTGCACTATTCATCTGACCCCGCCGAATACTTCAAACGGGTTCGACACATGTCAGGTGCGGTATTGCTGGACAGTGGCCGCCCTGAAGCGGATCGGGGGCGATTCGACCTGTTCAGCGCAGAACCGCTGGAGCAACTGGTCGTCGAGCCGGGTGAGTCGGGCACTGCTTTTCTGCAGAGGCTGCGCGACAGCCTGGCGCGCCTGGGCCTGGCGCAATTGCCTGATGAAAGCGAGCTACCGTTTGCAGGCGGATTGATCGGCTACCTGAGCTATGACTTCGGCCGTCGCCTTGAACCCTTGCCGACCTGCTCCATCGACGACCTGCAATTGCCCGATGCCCGTTTCGGTCTGTATGCGTGGGCAGTGATCAGCGATCATCAGGCCGGCACCACACACCTGATGTGTCACCCGGCCTTGCCGGAAACCGAACGCCTGCGCTTGCTGGACCTGTTCGGTCAGCCGGGCGGGTCCGCTCCTGAAGAGTTCCGGCTGACAGGCCCGTTCCAGGCCGATCTGACCCCACAGGATTACCGCTCGGCATTCGCACGCATTCAGCATTACATCCAGGCGGGTGATTGCTATCAGGTCAACTTTGCCCAACGCTTCCAGGCTCGCTGCGAAGGCGATCCATGGGCGGCATACTGCGCTCTGCGCAAGGCTTGCCCGACTCCGTTCTCCGGTTATCAGTCATTGCCCGGCGGCGATGCGATCCTGAGCCTGTCACCGGAACGCTTCGTCAAAGTCAGCCATCGAGAAGTCGAAACCCGCCCTATCAAGGGCACCCGGCCACGGGGCCGTGACGCAACAGAAGATGCCGCTTATGCGCAGGAACTGCTTTCAAGCCTCAAGGACCGCGCCGAAAACCTCATGATCGTCGATCTGTTGCGCAACGATCTGGGCCGCAGCTGCATGATCGGCTCGGTGAAAGTCCCCGAGCTGTTCAGCCTGGAAAGCTACCCGAATGTGCATCATCTGGTCAGCAGCGTGACCGGCGAGCTGGCGGCAGGCAAGGATGCCCTGGACCTGATTGCAGGCAGCTTCCCCGGCGGCTCGATCACCGGAGCCCCGAAAATCCGTGCCATGCAGATCATCGACGAACTGGAACCCACCCGCCGCGCCCTTTACTGCGGCTCGCTGATGTACCTGGACGTGCGCGGAGAAATGGACAGTTCCATCGCCATCCGCAGCCTGCTGGTCAAGGACGGGAAGATTGCCTGCTGGGGCGGTGGCGGCATCGTCGCTGATTCCGACTGCGAGTCGGAATATCAGGAGTCGTTCACCAAGGTGCGGGTGTTGCTGGAGACCCTGGAAGGGATTGTTCGCGAATGAATTCGCTCCTACGGTAGGAGCGACTTCAGTCGCGAAGAGCATTTCTACAGAGAAAGATCCCGATTCGACGCCTTGATGAATGCCTTCTTCAGGTCTTCAAAGGTATGCACGGCCGGGAACTGCGGGAACTCGCGAATGACGTTTTCCGGCGCATGGAACAGGATACCCGCATCGGCCTCGCCCAACATGGTGGTGTCGTTGTACGAATCCCCGGCAGCAATCACCCGGTAGTACAGGCTCTTGAAGGCCAGAACCGACTGGCGCTTCGGGTCTTTCTGGCGCAGTTGGTAGCTGACGACACGGTCCGTCTCATCGGTGATCAGCCGATGGCACAAGAGGGTCGGGAAGCCCAGCTGGCGCATCAAGGGCTGGGAAAACTCATAGAAGGTGTCCGACAGGATCACCACCTGAAACCGCTCGCGCAGCCAGTTGACGAACTCGACCGCCCCGTCCAGCGGCTTGAGCGTCCCGATCACTTCCTGGATATCCGAGAGCTTCAGCCCGTGCTCGTCGAGAATGCGCAGCCGCTGCTTCATCAGCACGTCATAGTCGGGAATATCCCGAGTCGTCGCACGCAACGATTCGATGCCGGTTTTTTCGGCAAAGGCAATCCAGATTTCCGGAACCAGTACACCTTCCAGGTCGAGACAGGCAATTTCCACGGGACACTCCTCGATAGGGACTTCACGTTCAAAAGAACCGGCACTCTAGGGGCTGTTGCCGTTTGAGCGCAAGCCGCATGACAGAGCCATCCCCAAACAGGCCACTGTGCGATGGATTTTGTTACCATTGCCACCATCACGAGCGCTTAAGCGCCACTCTTGTACTTAGGAAGCCGCCTGATGAGTCATCCTTTCGACGTCGCGGAACTCGCCACGACGTATGCCAACAAGTCTGCCCAGGACATTCTCAAACTGGCTTTCGCACACTTCGGCGACGAGCTATGGATCTCCTTCAGCGGTGCCGAAGATGTGGTGCTGGTGGACATGGCCTGGAAGCTGAACAAGAACGTCAAGGTCTTCAGCCTCGACACCGGTCGCCTGCACCCGGAAACCTACCGATTCATCGAGCAGGTCCGCGAGCACTACAAGATCGATATCGAAGTGGTCTCCCCGGATCAGCGCAAGCTTGAGCCTTTCGTCAAGGAAAAGGGCCTGTTCAGCTTCTACAAGGACGGTCATGGCGAGTGCTGTGGCGTGCGCAAGATCGAACCCCTGCGCCGCAAGCTGAGCGATGTAAAGGCCTGGGCCACCGGCCAGCGACGCGACCAGAGCCCCGGCACCCGCAGCGCGGTCGCCGTACTGGAAGTAGACAGCGCCTTCTCGACACCCGAGCGCACGCTGTACAAGTTCAACCCGCTGGCACAGATGAGCAGCGAGGAAATCTGGGGCTATATCCGCATGCTTGAGCTGCCTTACAACAGCCTGCACGAGCGTGGCTTCATCAGTATTGGCTGCGAACCCTGCACCCGTCCGGTATTACCGAACCAGCACGAACGCGAAGGTCGCTGGTGGTGGGAAGAAGCGACGCAGAAGGAGTGTGGGTTGCATGCGGGGAACTTGATTACCAAAGGTTGAGGAACAGCACCCTCTGGATATATTCCCTGACGAGGAGCGTGTTTGTTACTGGGTGGGTCGTTTAACTTGAGGCCGCCTTGCGCCTTGACGGCGCCCTACTTTGTTTTCGGACAAAGTAGGCAAAACCATTGCTCCGGGTTCGGCCCAGGGTTCCTTCGTTCCGGCGCTGATCCGGCGGTCGCCACAATGGGCCATCCATGGCCCAGTGCGGCTAATTCTGCATCCCTGCAGAATTCCCACCGGATCACCGCCTCCACTCAGCCGTCACCAACGTCGCGTTTGCGGTGTTCACGCCATCGCGGCACAGAGCCTTTTTCGCTTTCGCTTTCGCTTTTGCTTTTGCTTTGCTCTTTGAGCACAAAAAGCCCAGACACCGCCGATTGCGACGCTGGTGAAGGCCGAGTGGAGGTGTTGTGGAGTGGGGTGCGAGGCAGGAGCCGAGCAAGCGCCGTCAGGCCAGGGATGGCCCATCGGCGCGGCCCCATGGAACAACGCCGGAGCAAGGGAACCCTGCCGTCAGGCGGGGCCGAACCGGAGCCCATGGTTTCGCCCCTTTGCCGAAACAAAGGGGCCCGCCGTAAAGGCGGAACCGATACTCGCCACACAACAAAATCCGGATATGCCCACAGTAGAGAAACGTACCTGTTCTTTGATGGTTCGTTCGGCTTTATGCCGCCTTGCGCCTTTACGGCGCCCTACTTTGTTTTCGGACAAAGTAGGCAAAGCCATTGCTCCGGGTTCGGCCCCGCCTGACGGCGGGGTTCCTTCGCTCCGGCGCTGATCCGGCGGTCGCCACAATGGGCCATCCATGGCCCAGTGCGGCTAATTCTGCATCCCTGCAGAATTCCCACCGGATCACCACCTCCACTCAGCCTTCACCAACGTCGCGTTTTGCGGTGTTCACGCCATCGCGGCATAGAGCCTTTTTCGCTTTTGCTTTTGCTCTTTGAGTACAAAAAGCTCAGACACCACCGACTGCGACGCTGGTGAAGGCCGAGTGGAGGTGTTGTGGAGTGGGGTCCGAGGCAGGAGCCGAGCAAGCGCCGCCAGGCCAGGGATGGCCCATCGGCGCTGCCCCATGGAACAACGCCGGAGCGAGGGAATCCCGCCTCAAGGCGGGGCCGAACCGGAGCCCATGGTTTCGCCCCTTTGCCGTAACAAAGGGGCCCGCCGTAAGGGCGGAACCTGTACTCGTCACACAGAAGAATCCGGATGTGCCCTCTGAAAAGAGCACACCATGCGGATTCCCCCATCAATGCACAGGCAGTTCAACACCCTCGAACAGTTCTTCAAGCTCCTGTTTGTTATGGCAATGAATCGCCTTGGCCATGACTTCACGGGTCAGGTGCGGCGCGAACTTCTCGATGAAATCGCACATGAAACCACGCAGGAAAGTCCCGCGACGGAAAGCAATCTTGGTAATGCTGGACTCGAACAGGTCACTGGCATCGAGCATGACCAGATCACTGTCCAGTTCTTCATCCACAGCCATTTTGGCAACGATGCCGACACCCAGGTTCAAACGCACATAGGTCTTGATCACGTCGGCGTCCGCCGCAGTGAACACGACCTTGGGCACCAGCCCGCGGTGGCTGAAGGCCTCGTCCAGCTTGGAACGCCCGGTGAACCCGAAGACATACGTGACGATCGGGTATTCGGCCAGCAGTTCCAGGGTCAGTTTGGGCACCTTGGTCAGTGGATGCCCCTGAGGCACGACCACACAACGGTTCCAGCGATAGCACGGCATCATGACCAGATCACCGAACTGCTCCAGCGCCTCGGTGGCGATGGCGAAGTCCACGGTCCCGTCAGCCGCCATCTCGGCGATCTGCATGGGTGAGCCCTGGTGCATGTGCAAGGCAACGTCCGGATACTGCCTGATGAAATTACTGATGACAGGCGGCAAGGCATAGCGCGCCTGGGTATGGGTAGTCGCAATCGACAGGGTGCCCTTCTTCTCGTTGGAAAATTCCTGAGCGATTTGCTTGATGCTTTCGACCTTGCGCAGGATCTCGCCGGCCGTGGTGATGATGCGCTCACCCGCAGGCGTAACCCGCGTGAGGTGCTTACCGCTGCGAGCGAACACCTCGACCCCCAGCTCGTCTTCAAGCAAGCGGATCTGCTTGCTGATGCCGGGCTGTGAGGTGTAAAGGCTCTGTGCCGTCGCGGAAACGTTGAGGTCGTGGTGCGCCACTTCCCAAATGTAGCGCAATTGTTGGAGCTTCATATGTATCCCTCAAAGCAGATAAACCCTATGGGCATCAGCGACGGTATATAACTGGATTAATGGTAGGGTGAAGAATGCTAGAACTTTTTATCACCTTTGAGAGGCAATCGCACGCTCGTTTTTCACTTGAACCATCATTTAATACCTTCGCCCTACCCTCGCCCTCTGTTCTGCATCATGGGCACCATGTAAACCGGTACGTCGGAAAGCTGTAAAACCCTGGCGGCCGTACGACCTATCGGCGCGCCTTCTTTCGCCCTGTGGCTATGACTGCCTACTACCAGTAAATCCACTGCCAGTTCGCGCGACTGCTCAAGAATGACATCACATGGATCGCCTTGCACAACCCTGACTGCGCGGATGAAAGACAGGTCCTGATGGCCCTCACCCAGTTCCTCACGAAACCCGTCGAGCATCCGTTGCTCTATTCCGTCCATGAATGTACTCACGCCCTTACCGTGGAGCTCCTTCAACTCATCCGCGCCCAGGTAGCTCTGCAAGACCGATTCGGCAAACAGGCCCATGGGTTCGACGACATGGATGACGTAAAGCCCGGCATTGAAGGTTCGAGCCAGCGACAGCGCGTGTTGCACGACATAAGGCGCGTACAGACCAAGGTCCGTGGCACAGAGCATCGAACGAATCATATGACCTCCCACACAGCCATAATGGCGGAGATTGATTCAGCTTAGCAGTGCGCCAAAGACTAGGAGAGCAGCAATCTCAAGGCGTTATCTCGTTGCTGATACCGTGAGGCACGTGGCCGGTCGCCACGACATCCCGTGCTTTCTCGCAATGACCGGGCTGATCATCGAAAAACACGTCCGCCGCGAAGGCCTCAAGAAATGCCGATTTCTGCAAGCCGCCCAGGAACAGCGACTCGTCCAGACGGATGTCCCATTCGCGCAACGTACGGATCACCCGCTCATGCGCCGGTGCCGAGCGGGCCGTGACCAGGGCCGTGCGAATCGGGCAACTGTCCTCGGGAAACTCGCGCTGCAGCAGGTTGAGTGCCGCCAGGAAAGGTTTGAAAGGCCCGCCGCGCAAGGGTTCGCGGGCCGCCTCGCGCTCACTGGCCTGGAACGCCGCCAGCCCGCCGCTCTGGTAGACACGCTCGGATTCGTCGGAAAACAGCACCGCATCGCCATCGAAGGCAATCCGCAGCTCGGCACTGGCGGCACGCCGTGCCCCGCCGGACAGGATGGTCGCGGCGGCAAATCCGGCATCCAGCGCACTGCGTACGTCTTCGGCGTGGGTCGACAGAAACAGATGGCAACCGAAGGCCGCCAGATAAGGGTAAGGACTGCGCCCACCGACAAAAGCGGCGCGGGTAATGTCCAGCCCGTAATGCTGGATCGAGTTGAAGACCCGCAGCCCGGTATCGGCACTGTTGCGCGACACCAGTATGACCTCGACCCGTGCCTTGCTGAGGCTGGCGTTCAGGCTCAGCAGCTTTTCCACCAATAGATAGGCATCGCCCGGCTCCAGCACCTCGTCTTCATGCTCGATCTGGTACTGGCGATAGGCTTCAACGCCGTCGGCCATGTAGATCGCATGACTGTCGCGCAGATCGAACAAGGCCCGCGACGAGATCGCCAGTACCAGTTTGTTATCGTCACCTGCCGCCATGATCACCTCACCCTGCTTACCGATCGAATCAACCCTTGTGGCGCCCGATGAATGCCAGCGCCTGATAAAGCGCCCGAACCCGTGGCATGTCGCACCCGGCGGCCAGCGCCGCAGCCAGTGGCCGGGCATAAATGGCCTCAAGCTCGAGCGGCCGCCCATTGACGAAGTCATGGTGCATGCTGGGCTTATAGTCCGGCATTTTTTCGGTGGTCTCGAACAATTGGCGAGGGTAGTCGGGCGGCAATGCATAGCCACAAGCCTCGGCCCCTTGCCTCACCTCCTCCATCAGCGCCTGGATCAGGTCACGGCTGTCGGGGTCGGCCATCAGTGGTGCCGTGCTGGTCTTCAGCAAGGCAGACAAACCGTTATAGGGCACATTCCAGACCAGCTTTTGCCAGCGCGCCTGTTGCAGGTCAGCCATCGCATGGGATTCGACTCCCGCCGACTGGAACATGCCCGTGATCTGCTCGACGATCGCTTGCCGCCCTTCCCGGTCAATGGCCGGGCCACTGTGATAACCGATACTCACGGCCCCGAAGGCCTGATGAGCCACCACTCCCGGCTCGACCCGATGGACGCAGATGAAACACAAGCCACCCAACAGGTGCAGATGCTCCGGCAACAAGGGCCGCAGTTGCTCTTCGACAGCCAGGCCATTCTGCAGAAGCAGGACTTTCGCACCCGGCGCCGATGCCTGGGCGATGATCGGTGCCAGTCCGTCATTGCTGGTGCTCTTGGTGCCCACCAGCAACCAGTCGCACGGCGGCATATCGGCCACCGAGCAATACGCCTGCACCCGCTCAAGCGCCAGAGCGCCATGCACGGCGCTGTTTACCTGCAGCCCGTTGCGAATCACCGCATCGAATTCGCTGCGCAGCAGAAAATGGACATCGAAACCGGCACGCGCCAGCATGAGGCCGTAAAAACCGCCGATAGCGCCAGTACCGATGATGCCGATCCGTGGCCGCTGTGTCCCACTGCTCATAAATGCTCCCTCTCGATAGCGTCTGCTTCAAACCCTGACAGGCCACACACTATCCGACGCTTGCAGACCGGTTGCAAATTCGCGATGAACCCCGTCGGCTATCCTTGCCTCAGACACCGCTTTTATTAGTGCCCGCTCGCCCCAAAGCCACGTTTACCCATTGTCGAGCGGCAGGATAACGCGCTAAGGTTCGGCTCCCCATACGCTCAACCCTGCTGAGCACCGCCGCAAGACACACCATTGGCGGCCAACATCCGTGACCTGATGAGTAACACGATGGCTGATTTACCGATTGACGACCTCAACGTTGCTTCCAACGAGACTCTGATCACGCCGGATCAACTCAAGCGCGAAATTCCTCTTACCGAGACAGCCCTACACACGGTAAGCCAGGGCCGCGAAGTGATCCGCAACATTCTCGACGGCAAGGATCATCGCCTGTTCATCGTGATCGGGCCGTGCTCGATCCACGACCTGAAAGCAGCAAAAGAATACGCCGAACGCCTCAAGGCCCTGGCTGCCGAGCTGTCGGACACCCTGTACCTGGTCATGCGCGTGTACTTTGAAAAACCACGCACCACGGTCGGCTGGAAAGGCCTGATCAACGACCCGTACCTGGACGACTCCTTCAAGATTCAGGATGGCCTGCACATCGGCCGCCAGTTGCTGCTGGACCTTGCCGAAATGGGCCTGCCAACCGCTACCGAAGCGCTGGACCCGATCTCCCCGCAATACCTGCAGGACCTGATCAGCTGGTCGGCCATCGGCGCACGTACCACCGAATCCCAGACCCACCGTGAAATGGCTTCCGGCCTGTCGTCGGCCGTGGGCTTCAAGAACGGCACGGATGGCGGCCTGACGGTTGCGATCAACGCCCTGCAATCGGTTTCCAGCCCGCACCGCTTCCTGGGCATCAACCAGGAAGGTGGCGTTTCCATCGTGACCACCAAGGGCAATGCCTACGGTCACGTGGTCCTGCGCGGCGGCAACGGCAAGCCGAACTATGACTCGGTCAGCGTCGCCCTGTGCGAACAGGCCCTGAACAAGGCGAAGATTCGTCCGAACATCATGGTCGACTGCAGCCACGCCAACTCCAACAAGGACCCGGCCCTGCAACCGCTGGTCATGGAAAACGTCGCCAACCAGATCCTGGAAGGCAACGAGTCGATCATCGGTCTGATGGTGGAAAGCCATCTGAACTGGGGTTGCCAGGCCATTCCGAAAGACCTGTCGGAACTGCAATACGGCGTGTCCATCACCGATGCCTGCATCGACTGGGACAGCACCGAAAAAACCTTGCGCAGCATGCATGCCAAGCTCAAGGACGTGTTGCCCAAGCGTCAACGCAGCTGATCTTCACACCGAAACGAAAACGCCGAGCAATTGCTCGGCGTTTTTCATGGTGTTGTGCAGGTTTCAGATCTTGGCGGCCTGACGATGATGGCGCTCCATATAGCGCTCTACATAAGAACAGGAGGCAATGACGGTGTAGCCCATGCTGTCGGCATAATTGAGCGCCTGCTCGGTCAAGGCTGCGGCAATGCCCCTGCCGCGAAGTTCGTCCGGAACAAAGGTACGGTAGAAATCCAGGGTCTGTTTACCCAGGTCCATATAGGTCAGGTAGGCACGATGACCTTCAATATTGATTTCAAATTGATGGCCAACTTGATCATGGTGGATGGACAACGCCTCGCTCATCACTACTCCTCGCGGGTCTTGGATTTTGACCCCTACCTTACCGATGTTTTTCCGGCGAAGGAACATCTACGCCACCCGTGCCTGTCTGGACACCGAGAAGAGCCTTGCAGATCTCCAACAAAGAGCACCTTCAAATAGTAGGCGTCCTTGCAGAATATGCTCAAGCGTGTCGGTCACAAAAAGGCATGACCGGACATCTGATTGCCGGGGTATTGAACCCGGCCTTGCCGAATGTTGTCGATTGAGACGTTCCGGTCCATTGAAAGTCACTGCCACCCTTTTAGAGAGGCATTGCGGTATTCAAGATAAAGCGGCGTTACCGGACAGACGATGGCCGATATGAAGCCACCCGCGGCACGGATTACAAGGCGTTCCCGCGCTTCGCTCTGCCAGAGCGTCGCGCGCGCAGAGCCGCTGTCACAACGCATCGCGGCAAAGTGGATAGTTTTTATACAGAATGGATGAGAAGTAACGCGGAAGACTTTCAAAGCCAAGAATTTTATTCGCTTCTTGCGCTTCGTCAGTTTACTTACTACAAACAATGGGTACTATGTACGCCGGTCATTTTCTCACTTTCGAGAGATGACTAATTTGAAAAAAGTCCTTGAAGGGGAACACGATGAACAACGTTCTGAAATTCTCTGCTCTGGCCCTGGCCGCAGTTCTGGCTACCGGTTGCAGCAGCGTCTCCAAAGAAACTGAAGCTCGTCTGACTGCTACCGAAGACGCAGCAGCTCGTTCGCAAGCACGTGCCGACGAAGCCTACCGTAAGGCTGACGAAGCTCTGGCTGCTGCTCAAAAAGCTCAGCAAACTGCTGACGAAGCCAACGAGCGCGCCCTGCGCATGCTGGACAAAGCTAGCCGCAAGTAATAATCCCTCGGGATTGTTGAAAAGCCGATCCGTTCACACGGGTCGGCTTTTTTATTGCCTGCCCTTCATGCAGGCCACAACCAGCCCTGTCAGGCTGGCCGGGCCTCAGGGCTTTACTGAAAGATCACCGGAGCTTCGGCCGCCACTGCCGACGTACCCGGCACAGCGATTTCAACCGGCAGGCCATCTTCGGCCGCCACCACATCGCGAACCAGATCCCAGTTCATGCGCAGGTTGTTGGCCAGATCGTCACGCTTGAGCAAGGCGTTGATGACCGCCGTGTGCTTGTCGACCACAGAGGGATTGCCCTGGTCATCCACGGGCGTATGCGCCTCCAGGAACACCTTGCCGCCACTGATCCCGAACTTGTAGGGCTCGCTGATGATCCGCACGGTCGTACCGACCGGCGCCATGTCGGCCAGTTCCAGCACGTTGTTGTTGTACATGCGGAAGCAGCCATGGCTGGTACGCATGCCGATACCGAACTTCTTGTTCGAGCCATGAATCAGGTAGCCGGACATGCCCAGTCCGAACTTGAACGGCCCCAGGGGGTTATCGGGACCGGCCGGCACCACGCTCGGCAGGATATCGCCATCGGCCGCGTGCTCGGCGCGGATCGATGCCGGCGGCGTCCAGGTCGGGTTCGGCGTTTTTGCGATCACCTTGGTCACCCCGATAGGCGACCCCCATCCCTCACGGCCCACGCCCAGGGGATAGGTATGCACCACGTTCTTGCCCTTGGGGTAGTAGTACATGCGGTATTCGGCCAGGTTGATGACGATACCTTCACGCGGACCGGGCGGCAGGATGAAACGGGTCGGCAGCACGATATCCGTGCCCGCCCCCGGCAACCATGGATCGACACCGGGGTTGGCCGCGATCATCTCCAGATACCCCAGATCATACTTGGTGCCCAGATCGGCAAAGGTATCTTCATACTTGGCCTTGATCACCTGAACCTGCCCGATGATGTCCTCTCCGGGCGCAGGCAATGGGAACTCCAGTGCATTGACAGAACTCGCCACGCACAGAGCAGCAAGCGACAGACAGCGGGTAACGGCTGGAATGCGCGAAAACATCCGGGAAAATCCTTCGGCCAAACGGCAAATTGGGAAAGTAATGAAGTGTACACCGGTGCTTACAGAACCGGGAGACAGGCTCTGTATGGAGACAGCTAGAGTTCAGGCCAGATCGGCTGCATGCCCCTGCGCTGCGCGTCGAGAATGGCCTTGCACAACGGACACAGGCGTTCGTCGCTCAGCACACGCTGTTCGACCCCCGTCCAGCGGGGCTGGGCCGGGATCAGGGTGCCGCACAGGGTACGATCGATGGAGCCGCCCAGTTCCAGCTGTCGCGCAATCAGATGCACCCGGCTCTCCTGGCACGCGAACAGATCGAGCTGTTCATCGGGCTCGATCATTTGATAGGCATATAGGGACCAGGCGGGACGCGGCATGGGGGGCTCCAGATAAGGGGGCGCCACATTAGCCGAAAGCCCCCGCCTAGAAAAGCCTCAAAGCAGCGGTTTCAGGCTCGGCCAGACATTTTCCAGCAACTTGCCCTGGGCATTAGCCGCCGGGTGCAGGCCATCGGCCTGCATCAACTCGGGAATCCCGCCCACACCCTCCAGGAAAAACGGCACCAGCGGCACTTTTTTCTCCTCGGCAAGCTTGCCGTAGACCTCCTCGAACGCCTTGGTGTAACGAGGCCCATAGTTGGGTGGAATCCGCATACCCAATAAAAGCACCTTGGCGCCCGCTTCGCGAGAGCGATCGATCATTGATGCAAGATTTTGTTGCAATTGGGCTGGCAGTTGCCCACGCAGCCCGTCATTGCCGCCCAATTCGAGAATGACCAGCTCCGGCTTATGCTCTGCAAGCAGCGCAGGCAGCCGCGCCTGGCCTCCGGCACTGGTGTCGCCACTGATCGATGCATTGACGACCTTATCGGGATATCCCTCCTTCTGCAGGCGCTGCTCGAGCAGACTGACCCACCCCACACGGGTATCCAGGCCGAAAGCCGCGCTGATACTATCCCCAACGATCAATACCGTGCCCGCCACTGCCCCTTGTGACAGCAGCAGTAAACCCAGGCCCGCACTTAAAAACCACGCACGCATCGGACTCTCCATGAGTGAAAGTATTCTCAGTGCCCAAAGCCTCAGCAAAGTGGTCTCCAGCACCGAAGGTGACCTGACTATCCTGCACGAACTCTCTCTGGAACTGAACAAGGGAGATACGCTGGCCATCGTCGGATCCTCCGGATCGGGCAAATCGACCCTGCTTGGCCTGCTGGCCGGGCTTGACCTTCCCAGCGCCGGGGCCGTCACCTTGTCGGGACGCAACCTGAGCCAGCTCGATGAAGATCAACGCGCCAGGGTTCGCGCCGAACACGTCGGGTTCGTCTTCCAGTCGTTCCAGTTGCTCGACAGCCTCAATGCCCTAGAAAACGTCATGCTGCCCATGGAGCTGGAAGGCCGCAAGGACGCACGCGAAAAGGCCCGCAGCCTGCTGGAGCGCGTCGGGCTGGGCAAACGCCTGACTCACACGCCACGCCAGCTCTCCGGTGGCGAACAGCAGCGGGTCGCGATTGCCCGCGCCTTCGCGGCCGACCCGGACGTGCTGTTTGCCGACGAACCGACCGGCAACCTGGACAGCCACACCGGCGAGCGTATCAGCGACCTGCTGTTCGAGCTGAACAAGGAACGCAATACGACGCTGGTGCTGGTCACCCACGATGAGCGCCTGGCCCACCGCTGCCGACGCCTGATCCGTCTTGAAGGTGGGCGTCTGATCGCCCCTCTGGAGCCTTGATGGCACGCCTGCCCTTTCTTCGTCTGCTCAGCCTTGCCGCCCGCCAACTGTTGCGCGACGCCCGCGCCGGTGAGTTGCGGGTCCTGTTCTTCGCCCTGCTGGTCGCGGTGGCCGCCAGTACCGCCATCGGCTACTTCGGGGCCCGCCTCAATGGCGCCATGATGCTGCGGGCCACCGAATTTCTCGGGGCAGATCTGATTCTCGAAGGCTCCAGCCCGGCCCGCCCCGAACAGATAGAAGCCGGCGAAAAGCTCAAGCTCGACCATGCGAGCATCGTGGTCTTTTCCAGCGTGATCGCGACCGACAGCGGCATCCAGCTGTCCAGCATCAAGGCTGTGGATGACGTCTACCCGTTACGGGGTGATCTGAAAAGCGCACCCGATCTCTACCAGCCCGATCAGATCGGCAACGGCCCGGAGCCGGGCGAGGCCTGGGCAGAAGCACGCTTGCTTCCGGCCGTGGACCTGAAGGTCGGGGACGCCATCGATGTCGGCTCCAAGACCTTGAAGCTGACACGCATCCTGACCTACGAGCCCGATCGGGCCGGTAACTTCTACAGCCTGACACCCCGCGTCATGATCAACCTGCAAGACCTCGCCGCCACCGGTGTGGTACAGCCAGGCAGCCGGGTTGAATACCGGGAAATGTGGAGCGGGCCACCTGAAGTCCTCGCGGCTTACCGCAAGGCCATCGAGCCGGGTCTGGAACCCCATCAGGAAATCAAGGACGCCCGTGATGGCAGCCAGCAGATCGGCGGTGCGCTGGGCAAGGCTGAACGCTATCTGAACATGGCCAGTCTGGTGGCCGTGCTGCTCGCCGGTGTCGCCGTTGCACTGTCGGCCTCCCGTTTCGCCGCCCGCCGCTTCGACGCCAGCGCCCTGCTGCGTTGTCTGGGCCTGTCCCGCGCCGAAGCCATGACACTGTTCAGCCTGCAACTGGCAATCATCGGCCTGCTGGCCAGTGTGAGTGGTGCGCTGCTGGGCTGGCTGGCACAACTGGGGCTGTTTGCCCTGCTGCAAAATCTTCTGCCGACCACCGTGCCACCGGGCGGCCTGCTGCCTGCCTTCGCCGGTATCGGCACCGGTCTGGTTGCACTGGCCGGTTTCGCCCTGCCCCCTCTGGCTGCACTGGGACGTGTACCGCCACTACGTGTATTGCGTCGGGACATGCTGCCGATTCCGGCCAGCTCCTGGCTGGTCTATGGAGCCGCCTTGCTGGCCCTGGGCTTGATCATGTGGCGTCTGAGTCTGGATCTGGTCCTGACCTTCGCCCTGCTCGGTGGCGGCATCGTCGCCGCGCTGGTATTGGGCAGCCTGTTGTTGCTGGGGCTCAAGAGCCTGCGTCGCCTGCTGTCGGGCGCTTCCCTGCCCTGGCGTCTGGGGTTGGGTCAACTGTTGCGCTACCCGCTGGCCGCCGCCGGCCAGTCACTGGCGTTCGGTCTGATCCTGCTGTCCATGGGCTTGATCGCACTGCTGCGCGGTGAATTGCTCGACACCTGGCAGAACCAGTTGCCCAAGGATGCACCGAACTACTTCGTGCTGAATGTCCTGCCTTCCGAAAAGGAAAACTTTGCCCAGTCCATGAGTCGGCTCTCGACTCACTCGGCCCCGCTTTACCCCGTGGTACCGGGTCGTCTGGTCAATATCAATGGCGAACCGGTCGGCAACTTCGTGACCAAGGACTCGCGCGGCGAGAATGCGACCCGTCGCGACCTGAGCCTGACCTGGGCCGCCGACCTGCCCGAAGGCAACAGGCTGACCGCCGGTAACTGGTGGACACCTGCAGCCGCCGATGCCACACCGGGCGTTTCGGTGGAGGCCAAACTGGCAGACAGTCTGGGCATCAAGCTGGGCGACCGCCTGGGCTTCATCGTGGGCGGCCTGAATCGCGAAGCGGTGGTGACCAGCCTGCGGGATGTGAACTGGGATACCTTCCAGCCCAACTTCTTCATGATCTTCCAGCCCGGCACACTCACGGACCTGCCGACCACCTACCTGACCAGCTTCTACCTGCCTCCCGGGCAGGACAAACAGATCGTCGAGCTGTCCCGCACTTACCCGGCCATCAGCATCCTGGGTGTGGAAGCGCTGCTTGCGCAGGTACGCAGCATTCTGGATCAGGTGACTCTGGCGGTGCAGTTCGTGTTGCTGTTCGTGCTCGCGGCCGGTATTGCCGTGCTGTTCTCGGGCCTGCAGGCCACACTGGACGAGCGTATTCGTCAGGGTGCCCTGCTGCGAGCCCTGGGCGCCGAACGCACCCTTCTGATCAAGTCCCGCCGTATCGAATTCGGGTTGCTGGGTGCCGCCAGTGGCCTGTTGGCGGCACTGGGTTGTGAGCTGGTCAGCCTGGTGCTGTACCGTTATGCCTTCGACCTGGCCTGGCAGCCGCATCCATGGCTGTTGCTGCTGCCACTGATTGGCGCGTTGCTGGTGGGCGGTGCCGGTGTGTTTGGCACCCGACGCGCCTTGAATGCCAGCCCGCTGACGGTCTTGCGGGAGGGTTGATAACGGTTTTCGCGAATGAATTCGCTCCTACCGCTGCAGGAGCGGATTTATCCGCGAAACGTCATTGAAGACGATAGATTTTCTTCCGCCTCACGGGCTTGTTCGCGAATGAATTCGCTCCCACAGAAAGGCTTGTAAATCATGATGTTGAGTTTTGTGTGACAAGAGCGGATTTATCCGCGAAGGCCATACGTGATCTCATTGATCCACCACAGCACTTCCCCGCTCGGTGTCTGCACGATCGCCTCATCGCCCACTTCCTTCTTCAGCAGTGCACGGGCCATGGGTGAGTCGATGGAGATATAGTCGTTGCGACCGTAGATCTCGTCATACCCCACGACCCTGAATTTCTTGATGTCACCCGCCTCGTTTTCAATTTCGACCCAGGCCCCGAAAAAGACCTTGCCTTCCTGCTCGGGCGAATAGGCAACGACCCGCACATCCTCAAGCCGCTTGCGCAGATAACGGACCCGGCGATCGATCTCGCGCAGCAGTTTCTTGTTGTACTGGTAGTCGGCATTTTCACTACGATCCCCCAGCGACGCCGCCCAGGTGACCTTGCGGGTCGTGTCGGGACGCTTTTCCCGCCACAGGTAATCCAGCTCCTTTTTCAGAGCTTCATGACCTTCCGTTGTAATGATGTTCGTACTCAAAAGAGGGTCTCACAGCCAGATCGGGCAAAAAGAGGAAGAAATACTATGTTTCGTGGCGCACGCCAACGTTGCAGTGACAAAAGATGTCATCGCTCAGGGTGCCAGACAAGGAGAACAGGCCTTCGGGTTACCGAAAGGCCTGAAGAGCGCCGCATCGAACGATGCAGCGCAAGGGATGACTCACTTCACCAATTGAAAACGGCCGACCACGGCGCGCAATTCGCTGGCCAGCGATGACAACTCGTCCGCCGTCGCGGCGTTGTCCTCGACGCCTTCCATGACCACCTGACTGCTGTTACTGATGCTCATGACATTGCGGTTGATGTCTTCCGACACTGAATGCTGCTGCACCGCAGCGCTGGCGATCTGAGTGTTCATGCCCAGGATGCCGTCCACCGCTTCGTTGATCTGCTTCAGGGTACCCGAAGCCTGCTCGGAGGCATCGAGGCATTCATGGGCGCGGTCCTGACCGGCCTTCATCTGTTGCACGGCTTCGTCGGTTGCATCCTGCAGTTGCTGGATGATGCGGCGAATCTCTTCGGTGGAGTTCTGTGTGCGTGACGCCAGGGTACGGACTTCGTCCGCCACCACCGCAAAGCCCCGGCCCTGCTCCCCGGCCCGCGCCGCTTCGATGGCCGCATTGAGGGCCAGCAGGTTGGTCTGGTCGGCGATGGTACGGATCACCTCGATCACACCGCCGATTTCCTGGCTGTGAGTGGCCAGGGCTTCGACCTTGTGCGCACTGAGTTGCACTTCATTGGCCAATGCTTCGATGGTTGCCCGGGTTTCGCCCATGACTTGCAACCCCCTCGCGGAGGCACTGCTGGCTGCTTCGGCGGCACGGGCAGCCCCTTCGGTGTTCTGCGCCACATCGGCCACACTGGCGGTCATCTCGTTAATGGCCGTGGCCACTTGTGCAGTTTCGGCCTGCTGGGCATCCATGGATGATTTGGCCTGGCTGATCGAGCTTTCCAGTCGCTGCGCGGAATCGGAAACGGAATGCGAGCTGCGTTCCACCTGGCTCAGGGAGCGGGAAAAGGCTTCGACCATACTGTTCAGGCCCGCCGCGACATCACCGATCTCATCATGGCTGTCTACCAGAGCCCGAGCCCTGAGGTCGCCTTGCGCGATACGTGCGGTCACGCTCAGCAGCTCATCCACGGCACTGCGCAGGGCGCTGTAGATGCCAGCAAAGGCATACAGCAGCAAAATGCCAATGACGACGAACAGGCCAATGAAGAACAGACGCTCATTGCTACGGTCATGAAGGCGCGTGGCAAGCTTGTCCTTCAGCGAAGCCTGCATCTGTTCCTGGGCCTTATAGAACTGCCCGACCACCGCATTGCCACGCTCCCCCAGGGTGTTGGCGTTCACATTCATGCGCTTGTCCGGGTCCAGATAGCTCTGCAGGTCGCGGCGCAGACTCTCCAGATCGGCAAAGGCCACGGCGATGGGTTGTTCCACCACGTCGGCAAGCGCAGGCTCGTCACGACGTAACAGGCGCAGGCTCTGCTCCAGCTCCTGACGAATCTGGGCCTCCTGCTTCATCAGGGTCATGGCAAAGGTGCGGGTCGTCTCGTCGACCGGGCGATCGGCGCTGAAGCCGTTGGCCAGGCCGCGAATCTGGCCGACCACATTGATCTGTCGGGGCAGTCGCAATGTGCTCAGATCGATCAGGAACAACGAGCCATAATCTTCGTCCAGAATCATCCCGGAGCTGGCCGAAATGTAATAGACGAAGCCCAGCACGCTGGTCAGCTGGTCGTTCCAGGCGCTGAAGATCGTCAACGGGTCCGCACCGGTCTTGCCCCGTGCGATCAATTCGCGGGTGTCGGCACGCAGTTTCTGGACCCGGTCGGCCGTTTCCAGTTGCTTGCCGAGCTTGCCGTCCAGGGTCGCGAGGTCATTGAAGGCCTGTTCGAGTTTCTCGGCATTGCGAGCGACTTCGGCCTTGGCACTTTCGTTTCCGCTGAGCATGCTGTGGGTCAACGAACGCTGCATCATGGACAGGCGCAGCACGGGCGTCACATCCAGGAGGTACTGCTGGCCCACCTGTTCGTGACGCAGGGTGTCCATGCTGGTGTTGAGCGATTGCATCACCCGAATGCCGAGAAACAGCAGCGGTATCAGGACAATGATTCCAAGGATGAAAAACTTGACAGGGAAACGGACGCGATTTGTAACGTAAATGGCAGGACTCAATATGTTCATCTAGATTCTCGTTCACTAACTATTATTAGCGACAGCCGTCCAGGGCCTTCTTGAGACGAACACGTTCTCGTTTATAGAGGTTATTGATCGAAGAATCGGTGCGTCAGGCTTTGTACGAAAAGTCGGTGAGATGCAATCAGACAAGCCAGAGACAGGCGATGAACGGTCGGAGTCACGCGCGACGTCAAATGCTTTGAGCGCTATAGGGGATTTCCTGTGCACGACCCGCCATCGCCCGATGGCAAACGCTTCGGGCGTCAGGTGTCGTCAGGAGAACAAAATGTGAAACGTTGCCGGATAACTGTCAGCCCAGGGTAATCAGGCCCTGACGTGCAATGCGCGTCAGATCACGGATCACTTGCACCGCATCGGCCGCGTCAGGCGCCTGAATCACGGCCAGATCGAACTGGTCGTCGGCATAGCGGGACAGCGATTGAGTCGTATCGGCAAATTGAATGAGAAAGGCACAGGAGCCACCACGGCGACGCGGCCAGCCGTCCAGATAACGCAGCAATGTCGGTTGATGCGAACCACCCAACAGGATTTTCGGGTTCTTGCGTGACAGCACAGTGCTGATCGGGGACAGGCGAACGAGGGGGCGCAGGTTGCTCATGGTGTCTTGTCTCAGCCTCGAAGGGTCCGCTGGGCAGCGGTGGGAGGCAACACCGAACCAACGTTTTAGCGGTATTTCGACAAGATCGATGCCTTGTCTGGCGCCCCGCAAGTAGTTGTTAAATCGGCACCTAGGCAGCATCGTAGAGAAGCCGCCGGTTAATTGTCAAATGCCATCAACGAGAAAGGCTCGCCTGATATGAGGCGAGCCTTCCTTTCATGCTGCCGTCACTCAGTTGGACAGCGCGCGATCCACCGACAGTTTGCCCGCACCTTCGATCAGAATCGCGATGGCACCGCCGAGCAAGGCCAGGGCGAACTCATACCCGTTGTTGGCCATGAACAGGCCGTTGCCGATGTGAACCGAGAAAATGGCGACCAGCAGCAACACAGCCAGAGCCAGAGCCGCAGGGCGAGCCAGCAGGCCGATCAGCACTGCCAGGCCACCGAAGAACTCGGCACTGCCCGACAGCAGGGCCATCAGATAACCGGGAGTCAGGCCCTGGCTTTCCATGAACTGGGCGGTTCCTTCCAGACCGTAGCCACCGAATGCGCCGAACAGCTTCTGGCTGCCGTGGGCAATGAAGATGATACCGACGATGATGCGCAGGACAGTCAGACCATAGCCAGCGCGAGTGGAGAGTACAGAGTTGATCGTTGCGTTCATGGTGATGTATTCCGTAACTGATTAAGTGGGAGTGGCGCCATCATAATCAATTTAACAAATATGAAAATCGCAAAAAACGCAGCATAAAAATCGAATATTTCGATCTATTTGCGAGAAACGTATTTCTCGGAAGCCTCCTTCTCCAAGGTTCCTCTCTCGCGATCGAACGCCAGGTAATACTTGTTCACGCTGTTCACGAAGCTGACCACCCCGGCACTGCCCTGCTCCATGGCAATGCGCTCGGTCTGGAAAAACCATTGATTGGGGTTGAGTCCACGACGACGGGCTTCGTCGCGCATGCTCTGGACCCGCTCCGGTCCCAGGTTATAGGCGGCCAGGACGAAAGCCATGCGCTCGCGCTCATTGACCCGGGGGCTGGCAAAGTACTTGCTGCGGATCAACGCCATGTAGCGAGCGCCGGCCTGAACGTTCCGGTCCGCCGTCTGGATATCGGAAACACCGACCCGCCTTGCCGCGGACGGCGTGATCTGCAACAGCCCCGTCGCCCCGCCGCTGCCCTTGGCCGCCGGGTCCAGTTTCGACTCCTTGAACGCCAGCGCAGCCAGGTCCAGCCAGTCCATATCCTGCGCATCGGCATGGCGTTGCAGCATGGGCCGCAGCTTTTCCAGACGCTGGAGATTGTTGCGGACCAGCGGATTATTGACCCGGTACATGTTCTTGTAGGCCTTCTCGAAGGCCAGGTCCTGATTGGCGGAAGGCGTGTAGGTCTTGAGGAAGTCATTGATGCTGGCCCGCAGCACCGTGGCCTCCTGGCGCACGAACCAGCTGATGTCGCCATGGGTGCGCAATGTCAGGTTGCGATCCAGACGCAGCCTGGGCATGACCCTGGCCCAGCGCTCGGCAATCGGCTGCTCCACCAGGGTCAAGGGGTAGATACCGGCCTGAACCATTTCCAGCACGTCTTCCACGGCCAGGCTGGGATCGACCCACTCGATCCGTGCCGGCGGCAACTTGCGCAAGGCCAGTTGCTGATTCACCTGATGCAGCGCTTCATCGGCCATGCTGCCTGCCGGCAGGCTCAGCGTACGCCCCGAAAGCTGCTCCACATTCCTGAGACTGCGCCCGCCCCTGACACCCACCAGCACCAGCGGCACATCGTGGACAATCGGCTCGCTGGCCTCGACCCCCTTGCCGCTGCCGGTATCGAGCAGCTCGCCGGGCGCAACCAGATCACCCTCTCCTCGCTGCAAGGCCGCCAACAACTGGTTCTTGGCCTTGGGGATGATTTTGAACTTCACTTTCTGGCCATTGCGGGTGTGGCCGTTGAGGTAGTGCTCGAACGCCTGCAGCCGCTGATATTCAATGCCGATTTCCTGGCCTTTGACATCTCCCGAGCTGTTACGGCTCTGATTGACCAATACGCGCAACACCTTGCTGCTGCGAATCGCGGCCAGATCGCGCACCTGTGTCTTATGTTGCGCGGCTTCCGGCCCCACCTGACGGGCAGCCACCGACAGAGGCGACAGGGCCAGCAGGCAGACGATGGGCAAAAGCAGGACTCGGACGGTCATTCACGCCTCCGGGGAGATGCCAGAAAAGACAGAAAAAGGTGTTCCAGAGTGAGCTACAGACAAAACCGTTGAGCCTTCATGCTCAACCTGCTGAATACATTAGACTTTCTTGTTATCACCGAAGCTTTGCTATCCTCGGTAGCCTTCGGCCAGAGGTAACACCATGCAACTCATCGACATCGGCGTCAATCTTACCAACGCCAGCTTTGACTCCCAGCGACAGGCGGTACTCGAGCGCGCCTATGCCGCCGGCGTCTCGCAACTGGTCGTCACCGGCACCAGCGTCGAGGGCAGCGAACAGGCTCTGGAGCTGTGCCATGAACTGGACGAAAGCGCCCTGCGGCTCTTCTGCACGGCAGGCATTCACCCTCATTCGGCGAGCGCTTGGACATCGGACACCGAGAAAAAGTTGCAGGCACTGCTCAAGGAAAGTCGCGTCCGCGCCGTCGGCGAATGCGGGCTGGATTTCAACCGGGATTTTTCGCCCCGCCCTCAACAGGAACAGGTGCTCGAAGCCCATCTGGCCCTGGCGGTCGAGCTGCAATTGCCGGTGTTCCTGCATGAGCGCGACGCCAGCCAGCGTCTGCTGGAGATTCTGCGTGACTACCGTGATCGCCTGCCGGCGGCAGTGGTTCACTGCTTTACCGGTGAACAACGGGCACTGTTCAGTTATCTGGATATGGACCTGCACATTGGCATTACCGGCTGGATCTGCGATGAACGCCGTGGCACCCATCTGCATCCGCTGGTCCACAATATTCCCCGTGGCCGACTGATGCTGGAAAGCGACGCCCCTTACCTGCTGCCGCGCAGCCTGCGGCCCAAGCCGAAAAACGGCCGCAACGAACCGGCGTATCTTCCTGAAGTCTTGCGTGAAGTGGCCTTGCATCGGCAGGAGAGCCAGGAAGACCTCGCTCGCCACACCACCGCCTGTGCACGTGTTTTTTTCGGTTTGCCAGTATTGGAGGCGTCATTGGATGAAATCTGATGTTACCTTGACTCGCATCAATAGATTCTTTATTGACTAAGGCATCGTGATGGCACCTTGCTGCACGCATTCTAAAGATCAACCAAAAGAAGACCACTTATGGGCTCACTGCTTAGCAACCTCTCTCTGAAGTACAAGTTTTGGGCCGTCAACGCGGTCGCCTTCATCACCACCCTGCTGTTGGTCTTGCACGCCGTACAACTGGAGCAACAGGCCAGACAGGAAAGCGCCGTAGAAGCCGCCCAGGCCCAGGCTCGTCTGGTCAGCGCCTGGCCCGCCGCCCAGGCCTTGCCCGCCACGGCCAATCTGCTGACTTACGCCCAGGGTCAGACACCCAGCCTGAAAAACCTGCCGCTGCCCGAGCTGGCCAGCGCCAGGGACTGGGTTGCACTGGACAAGCAAGCCGACGAACAACGCCTGGTCGGCGCACAGGTTGTCAGCCGCGCCGACGGCCAGCGTGTCGCCGTGCTGGCCTTCGCCCCCGACACCCTGACAGTGCTCAAGGATCGCTTTACCAATTACGCCATCACCGTATTCGTGCTGATGATCGCAATGCTGTGCGCTTCGCAGCTGCTGATCCGCTTCATCCTCACCCAGCTCAATACCCTCAAGGACGTGATGCTGCATGTGGAACAGAGCGGTGACCTGTCGGCGCGTGTGCCTAACGGCAGCGACGATGAAGTCGGCCAGATGGCCAAGGCCTTCAATGCCATGCAGGCCGGTTATCAGCGCGTGGTCAACACCGTTTCGCAGACCGCTACACGCCTGGATGAAGGGGCCGCGCATCTGGCTGCCGGCATGAAGGATGTACGCCACGGCATGCTCGGCCAGCAAAGCGAAACCGATCAGGTCGCCACGGCGATCAACGAAATGTCGGCCACGGTCTATCACATTGCCCAACACGCCAGCACCACGCGGGATCAGTCCCAGACCGCCGATACACTCGCCGGTGGCGGCAAGGCCGTGGTCGATCGCGTCCAGGTATCGATTGCCGGCCTGTCCAGCGGCGTGCAACAGACGGCCCAGATGATCCAGCGCCTCGCCGAGGACAGCCAGAAGATCAACGGCGTGGTCAACGTGATCCACAGCATTGCCGAACAGACCAACCTGCTGGCCCTCAACGCCGCCATCGAAGCAGCCCGTGCCGGTGAAATGGGACGCGGCTTCGCTGTGGTTGCCGATGAAGTCCGCAACCTGGCCAAACGGGTACAGACCTCCACCGACGAAATCACCACCATGGTGTCCGCGTTGCAGGCCGGAACACGCGATGCCGTGGACTTCATGCAGGACAGCTCCTACAAGGCCGACGAGTGCGTGCAGCAGGCCCAGGAAGCCGGTGAAGCCCTGGCGGCCATTGCCGGTGCCGTGGCCCAGATGCGTGAAAGCAATACGCAGATCGCCGTCGCCGCCCAGCAACAGAGTCAGGTCGCCGAAGAAATGAACCGTGCGGTCGTCAGCATCCGTGATGTGACCGAACGCACCGTCACCCAGACCGTGGACTCGGCCTCCACCAGTGACGATCTCGCCACCCTGGCGGGCGAACTGAGCAAGGCCATCGGCCAACTCAAGCTGTAAAGCGCTATCGCACCGATAGTCAGGCTTGGCTCGCAGGCAACTGCGGCCAGGCCTATTCTTCAGGCATTGAAATATGTTTTGAAGAGGACTGCAGTATGGGCAAGCGACTCCCCAACCTTCCGGCCTGGCAATGGCGCGGCTATGCCGACAACCATCAGCACCCGACCAATCTTGTCCTGCACCTGATTGCCGTTCCGTTGTTTATCGTGGCCGTTCTGCTGCTGCTCGACGGGCTTTTTTCCCTGAGCTTTTCCTCGATCGCCATCGGGATCATCGGCCTGATCGCGGCGCTGGGTTTTCAGCGCCATGGTCATTCTCTGGAAGCTCAGGCCCCTGAGCCCTTCAGCGACAGGAACGATGCGGTAAAGCGCCTGCTGACCGAGCAATTCGTGACCTTCCCGCGCTTTGTCCTGAGCGGAGCCTGGTGGCGTGCCTGGAAACAGGCGTGGAAACAGAAGCATCACCGTTAGCCAGAACCCGCCCCCGCTAGCTCAGCCAAAAACCGTCACCGTCTGCCGACTGATCGCCACCAGTTGCCCGTCAGGCCCCCATAACATCGCGGCGGTATGACCGTAGCCGTCGCGGGCATGCTCGATAACCGCCCGATAGCTGCACCAGTCGTGGGTATTCAAGGCCGGCTGAGGCTGGACGAACTCGATGGTCCAGGTCAACGAGCTGCCGGGCGCAGGCTTGCTCAGGTGCGGCAACAGCGCTGGCGGCCAGGTATCGACCATGCCCAGAATATGCGCCTCCGTCACGGGGCGGGCCTCTCCCAGACTGCGAAAACGGACATAACCGCCGATGGCCGGAGACGGCGTATGGCTGAATGGCAGTCCTCCCAGGGCCCAGCGGAGCGCCATGAAGCGCAGGTACTCAGGCATCGCGCCGCTGACAAAAGGCAACTCCTGACAATCGTCCACCGGTTTGAATTCAGGAGCGCGCTCGGCCTCGACCGAAATCACCGACTCGCGTGGTGCACCGAAACTGCCCTGCATCAGGGTCGTCACCTGACCGTTCTGCATCGCTCGCCCCAACACCTGGCTGACTGCCTTGCCCTCCCGCAGGATCTCGACCTCAAAGGAAATCGGAACCTCCGGTTCGGCCGGTCCGACAAAGGTGATCGCCAGGGAACGAACCGGCCTGTCCTGGGGCACACGAATGCGCATGGCTTCGTATTGCAAGGCCGCCATCAGGCCGCCAAAACAGGCACGCCCCTGGGACCATTGAGACGGGATGACGACAGACTGTGGCTTTGTGTGAACGGCATTGATCAGGTCAGAAAAATTCATGGGCACCCCGGCATCAAAGCAAGCTGGCTGACCGCGATCTTAACGAGCTGGCGATCCGCTAGCGCATGACGTTTCGGCATAGTTGCGGCCTGAATGCCCCTAAACCCCGACAAACTCAGAAACACCCCTTGCCCAGTCGTTCAAGAGCCTTTTCAGCCTTGCGCTCGGCCCGCACGATGCCGATCTGCCAACCCGCAATACAGGGGGCCAGATCAACCTGTTGACCGGCCTGCGCCAGCCATTGCAAGTGGTCGTGCCAGTTGCCCAGTTCGCTCTGGGCAGTCTTGAGCAACTTCAACACGCTCTTCGGTTGCTGATCGATATGCGGATACGCCTCGGCCGCATAACGTACACGCTTGATCAGCAGGCGCAGATCATGGCGGTCGTGACCCGGCTCAGCCATGGCCGAGCGTAGTTTGCGCCATTGCTTGTCCATGCGCTTCTCGATGATCTTGTGCAGGTCACGCAACAACCCTTGCCGCTCCAGCATGCGCAGCATGGCCGGGAATTGATCGAGTCTGGCGAACAGGCGGATCAAGGCTTCGGAACGCGCCACCTTCGGACAGGCTTCGTCCAGGTAGTAGTGACGCCTGCCAGCGGCGTCATGCAGCCCTTTTTCGGCGAGAAACGCAGCCAGCACCTGCATGTCACGCAAAGGCGTCGTCAACTGGCCAACCCCCTTGGCGGCCTCTTCCAGAGGCTCGACGCCCGGCAGCTCGCGCAAGGGGCGCAGGACACTGCGCAGGCGACGTACCGTAGTGCGCAGGTCATGCAGCGCTTCACTGTCGGTGGATACCGCGACACGCGCCTGACACGCGAGCAGCCTGACCTCCAGCGCAACGATTTCGGCGATCAGATGATCCACCATCGACGACATGCTCACCCCCTGTTGAAAAACCGCTTCATGAATGATTGCCTTTTACCGGTGCCAGCCGCCACGGCAAACGGCGACGCAATTGCTTCAGATGACGCCGCAACTCGGTCACCGATGCTCCGCTTGCCCCATAGCGCTGATCCTGGAAGGCCTGGACAAAGGCCTCGATGACATCGGCGTGCCGGGGAAAGAACAACACGGCCCGACGACAGAATGCCTGAGCCCCCTCACTCGGCAAACGCTGTAACCCGTGACGCGCCAACAACCGCTCGAAGGCCTTGAACAATCGCAGCTGCGGATCGCTTTCCCGCTGCCAGGGTTTGAACAGCCACAAGGCTATCAGCCCCAGAACACACAAGACACCCCCGACAAAAACCGGCATCTGAAAGCCCGAGAACCAGCGACCCAGCACCTGTAATTGCTGCTGCCCCTGATAACCCAGCACCCAGCGCTGCCAGCCGTAATTGAGGCTGTCCCAGCTCAAGCGCAGGGAATTGATCCATGGCACGCCTCGATAACGCAGTACCGACATGGGGGAGTCCTGCAGGAAGGCTTCATCGGCGGCCAAGGCCTGCTCCAGCCCCTGCTCGATTCGCTGCGGGGCCACGGCAGCCGTTGGGTCGACGCTGCGCCAGCCAATTCCAGGCTGCCAGTATTCGACCCAGGCATGCGCGTCGAACTGGCGGACTGTCAGGTACTGGCCATCAGGGTTCAACTCCCCTCCCTGATAACCGGCCACGACCCGCGCAGGGATTCCCGCCGCACGCAGTGTAAAGGTCATGGCCCCGGCATAGTGCGCACAGAAACCGCGTCGGCTGACAAACAGGAAATCATCGATGCTGTCGATCCCCAGCGTCGCAGGCTTGAGCGTGTAATGAAAAGGCTCCTCGCGAAAGAACCGCTGCATGGCGTCGACCAGGGCATCCGGCTTTGGGTAACGCCGTGCCAGATCCATCGCCCATTCCCGCGTCCGGGCATTGCCTTTGGCGGGCAGTTGCAGGTCCTGGCGCTGAATATTCTCATTCAGTTGCGGATCGCGGACCGCCGACGGCCAGGACGTAACCGCAAACATCAGGGATTGATCCACCGGGCGTCTGCGCTGCAAGCGGAAATCGCTCATCTGACGCACTTCGGCCAGGGATGTCTCGCCTACGTCGAGGCTTGGCAGCCATGGACGCCCGCTGGGTTCCATGACAATGCTGTAGGTCAGCGTGTCCCCTTGCTTCTGCCACTGGGGAATCTGAATCGTCTGGGCCCGCAAGGATTGCGACCAGCGACGACCGTCGAACTGTTCAAGGGTCAGGCTGCGCCAGTACAACTGATTGCGTGCCGGTACAGCCCCCTCGAAACTGGCCCGGAACACCAGGGCCGGTGACTTGCTCAACTCGGCCAGATCCCCTGGGGCCATGCTGTCGGACAGCCCGGTAATGGCCTTGTTGCCGGGCTGCGGCAACGACCATAAGGGATCAAGGCGCGGAAAGAACAGAAACAGCAGCAACATCAGGGGAACGGCTTGCAGGATCAGCTTGACGCTCAGGGCCAGGCTGCTGGCCGGACGGTCGGCAAACCCCGAAGGTTGCAGGCCGATCAGGGCCGCCAGCAACGCGGCGATGGGCAACAGGCTGAACAGGGCCCACAAGAGGTTGTCCTCGAACACATAGCCGACCACCACACAAAAGAAGCCCAGGAAAATCAGGACCAGCGCATCGCGGCGGGTCTGCATTTCCAGCATCTTGAGCACGAATGCCGCAATCAGCAGAGCAGCCCCCGCATCGAGCCCCACCAGACTGCCACGGGCCAGATACACGCCCCCGGCCGTACCGACCAGCAGGCCCGACTTGACCCAGGTGCCAGGCATGCGGGCACGCATACGCAGAACCTGGACACGCCATGCCATGCACCCCAGCCACAGCAGGATGATGGACACCGGCAAATGCGTGAGAAAAGGCACGATTACCAGAGCCTGGGCCGACAACAGCCAGGTCAGGGCGATGCGGGTGACGGGTTGCCCCAGGCCGGTGTCGTTCATGTGCGATTGCCAAACAGCGCCAGTGCCCGCAGACAGGCTTCACGGTGGGCATCGCCGCTGTCCACACCGGACAGAAAACCCGGCAGTCGCAACGCAAAGGGTTGCTGGCGCTGGGACAACTCCAGCACCCAGTAACACAGGCGCGACAGGCGCTCCTCGATATCGCCGCCCAGGGCCATGAAGTCCAGACACAGCTCATGACCGCTCAAGTCCGTGAACTCCTTGACCAACAGCCCCTGACCTCGGGAATACGCCTTCCAGTGCAGGCGTCGACGGCTGTCCCCCGACTGATAGCTGCGCAGCCCCTGATAGTCATCCACGCCCGCCCCACGGGTCGCCTGCCCATCGTCGCGGGCATGGGGTTGCACACCCTGAAGCACCGGCATCGCGCCGGGGATCGGCCGGGGGTAAATCAATGCACTCTGCTCCAGGTCAAGCCAGCTCCAGGCCCGGAAGATACCCAACGGAAATACGCTCTCGACCCTTAATCGGGGGGCACGCAGCCAGCCGCGCACTTCTGCCGGAAGGACCAGTTCGACCTCTGTCAGCCCCTGGGCACTGACATCGCTCACTTGCAGATCGGCTGCGCTCCAGCCCAGCGCCAGCGCCTGATGGGCCTGGTCGGTACTTTCCAGGCGCAGACGCAGCGGCACCGCTTCGCCGACGAATACCGAACGCGCCGACCCCGCACTGAGCACCAGCCCGCCAAGGTTTCGATACGTGTGCAGAATCGCCAGAATCCCGACCGACAGAAGCAGAAAGGTCAGGCCGTAGGCCAGGCTGTTCTGGTAGTTGATGGCAACCAGCAGCATCAGGAACACCACCAGCGCGAAGGTCGCCCCGGTGCGCGTAGGCATGATGAAGATGCGCCGGTGATCCAGCCTGATACGTGCCGCCGGGGGAATCCGTCGATTCAGCCAGCGCTCCCAGATCGGTTTGAACTGTTGGATCAAAGTACCGCCACCTCACGCAACAGCCACTGCACCAGTGCTCCGCCGCCATGCCCCGTCGGATCGCTGCGCTCACGCAGACGATGACCGACCACCGATGGCAGCACCGCCTGCACATCCTCGGGAATCACGTAGTCACGCCCCAGTAACAAGGCCCAGGCACGCGCTGCGGCCAGAATCGCCAGGCTGGCCCGCGGCGACAGCCCGTAGGCGAACTGTGGCTGGCTGCGAGTGGCGTCCACCAGTCGCAAGACATAATCGACCAGCGCATCACTGACCCGAACCTGACGGGCCTGAGCCTGTAACAGGCCCAGTTCGGCATGGTTGAGTATCGGCTGCAGACGCGGCACCAGCTCACGCCTGGATTGCCCCAGCAACAGCGCCTTTTCCGCGGCCCTGGCGGGATAGCCCATGGAGATGCGCATCAGGAAACGGTCCAGTTGCGATTCGGGCAAGGCAAAGGTTCCGCCGGAACTGAACGGGTTCTGGGTGGCAATCACAAAGAACGGATCGGGCAATAGTCGTGTGGCGCCTTCAATGGACACCTGCCCTTCTTCCATCGCTTCCAGCAAGGCACTCTGGCTCTTGGGCGTTGCCCGGTTGATTTCATCGGCCAGTATCAGTTCGGCAAAGATCGGGCCGGGATGAAAGGTGAATTGTCCGGTGTCACGATCGAACACCGACGTGCCGAGGATATCGCCCGGCAGCAGGTCCGAGGTGAACTGGATTCGCTGATAGCTCAGGCCCAGTATCCTGGCCAGAGCATGGCTGAGGGTTGTCTTGCCCATGCCCGGCAAGTCCTCGATCAGCAAGTGCCCTCCTCCCAGCAGGCAGGTCATCGCCAGACGTACCTGCGCCTCCTTGCCCAGCACTACTTCATTTATGGCACTCAGACATGCATCGAGTTTTCTGCCCATGTAAAAGCCTCTCCAGGCGACTGCTCAAAAGCTATTGGGACTGCAAACGATGCCAAACATACGCACTTTAGGGTTAGCGTAGGCCTTTTCGCCAGAACCGGCAGGAGAGAAATGATTGAAAGGGAGGAAGATTGCGATATTGCTGTCGCGAATGAATTCGCTCCTACGGCGAGGAAGCGAACTCATTCAGGGGAATGCTGTTGCGAGCCTAGCGCCCGGCGCGCGACTCACGGATATAGAAACGTGCTTTTTCTGCTTTTTGGGTACACCCTTCAAACGCCTCGAATTGCTGTTGGGTCTTGGCACCGGTCAACAGCGACAAGGCCTTGGAGTAGCTGACCGTACCGGCAAAACCTTCGGCCTTGGCCAGGTCCAGCTCCTGCCATGCGCTGTCGAGCTGGCTGCCGCAGCTCTCCCGATACCCGGTCTTGCCAGCGCAACCTGCAAGAACCACGATGAACAATGGCAGACAGATCCAGGCTTTCATGGGGTGTTACCTCAACAGTAAAAATGGAATGTGCGGGTTTGACGATGCATCCCGTTAAAAGTGCCACGAGGCATGGCGCCAAACGTAACTGTTTTCGTCATACGCCATTCTGCATGACAAAAGCTGCAGATCGATACCAATCTGGAGGGGGCTGATGAAAAAACGAATAGCACTGGTGCTGGGTTCCGGCGGCGCTCGTGGTTATGCGCATATCGGCGTGATCGAAGAGCTGGAACGCCGCGACTATGAAATTGCCTGCATTGCAGGCTGCTCGATGGGAGCCGTGGTCGGCGGCATCTACGCTGCCGGCAAGCTTGAACAGTATCGCCAGTGGATCGAGAGTCTCGATTACCTGGATGTGCTGCGCCTGGTAGACGTGAGCTTCCGGCTGGGCGCGATTCGTGGCGAGAAGGTCTTTGGCCAGATCCGCGATATCGTCGGCGACATCAACATCGAAGACTTGCGCATTCCCTATACGGCAGTGGCCACCGACCTGACCAATCAACAGGAAATATGGTTTCAGGAAGGCTGTCTGCATCAGGCCATGAGAGCCTCGGCGGCCATTCCCAGCCTGTTCACTCCCGTGATGCAGGGAAGCCGGATGCTGGTCGATGGCGGCCTGCTCAACCCCTTGCCCATCGTGCCGGTGGTCTCGAGTCATTGCGACCTGATCGTGGCGGTCAACCTCAATGCCACCCATCAGCAGCAGTATCAATTGCCCACAATCGAACGCCCTGCGGCCGTGAAAAAACGCGTTGATTCACTGATCAGCTCACTGGGCTCGCGCCTTCCGTTTCGTCGCAAGCTCGATACGGTCGGCCGTGCGGCCATGGACCCGGACAGCCTGAAACCCGTGGCGGCCCCCATCGACAACCCCTGGCTGGGCGAAGACTCCGCCAATCCGCTGAATCAGCAACCGGCCGCAGCCCCCGAAGCACCGGGGGCACCCAAATCCGCCAGCGGCTCGGTGATCATCGACAACGTAGGGCCGGCGTCCCTGCTGGACCTGATCAACCAGAGCTTCGAGGTCATGCAGACGTCTCTGGCACAGTACAAGATCGCAGGCTACCCACCGGATATTCTGGTCAACGTTCCCAAGCGGGTCTGCCGGTTCTTCGAGTTCTACAAGGCTCCGGAGTTGATCGCTCTGGGGCGGGAGATCGCCAGAGATACGCTGGATCGGTATGAAAGCGAAAACCGCTAACGACCTCTCGTGACAGAACCCTCAGGGAGCGCCCCTCCCCTGAAGCCGCGAGCCTACACCGCGACCGCCTCGACCTTGCGGTGCTTCTCATAGAGAAAGCTCAGCACTGCATGGCGATACTGGTTGTACAGCGGGTCATCCGCCATGGCGATGCGGTTGCGCGGGCGAGGCAGGTCGATCTTGAGCACCTCGCCGATGGTCGCCGAGGGGCCGTTGGTCATCATCACGATACGGTCGGACAACAGCACGGCTTCGTCCACATCGTGGGTGATCATCAGCACCGTATTCTGCAACTCGCTCTGGATGCGCATGACCTCGTCCTGCAAATGCGCACGGGTCAATGCATCCAGCGCACCGAAGGGTTCGTCCAGCAGCAGGACCTTGGGTTGCATGGCCAGCGCACGGGCAATACCGACCCGTTGTTTCATGCCGCCGGACACTTCGCTCGGGCGCTTGTGCAAGGCATGGCTCATGCTCACCATGTCCAGGTTATACAGCACCCACTCATGACGCTCGGCCTTGCTCTTGCTGTGCTTGAACACCTTGTCCACCGCCAGCGCCACATTCTCGTAGACCGTCAGCCAAGGCAACAGCGAATGGTTCTGGAACACCAGGCTGCGATCCGGCCCGGGTGCGCGAACCTCCTTGCCGTCCAGAATCACGGCACCGGAGGTCGACTCGGTCAGCCCGGCCACGATATTCAGGACCGTCGACTTGCCGCAGCCCGAGTGGCCGATGATCGAGATGTACTCGCCCCGCGCCACGTCCAGGTTGACGCCGGTCAGGACCTGGCTGGAAACCCCGTCACGCTCGAAGGTCTTGCTGACCTGCTCGATGCTCAAATACTTGTCTTGCGCATTCATGTGCATGCTCCTTAACCGGCCGATGTGCCGCGGGTGACAAGATGACCGACAAAGGCCACCAGCCGGTCGAGTAGAAAGCCCACGACGCCGACGTAGATCAACGCCAGGATGATGTCGCTGATACGCGAGGCGTTCCACGCATCCCAGATGAAGAAACCGATTCCGACGCCGCCGATCAGCATTTCTGCCGCAATGATCGCCAGCCAGGAAAGACCGACACCGATGCGCAATCCGGAGAAAATGTAAGGCGCGGCAGCGGGCAGCATGATCTTGCAGAAATACTCCACACCATTGAGGCGCAGGACCCTGGCCACGTTGCGGTAGTCCTCGGGAATATTGCGCACTCCCACCGAGGTATTGATGATGATCGGCCAGATCGCCGTGATGAAAATCACGAAGATCGCCGACGGATGACTGTCCTTGAAACCGGCCAGCGACAGCGGCAGCCAGGCCAGTGGCGGCACGGTGCGCAGGATCTGGAACAGCGGATCCAGAGCCCGCATCGCCCAGGCCGACTGGCCGATCAACACCCCGAAACTGATCCCGACGACAACCGCCAGCGTATAGCCGTAGGCGACGCGCTGAAGGCTGGCGAGCAACTGCCAGGCCATGCCCTTGTCATTGCCGCCGTTGTCATAGAACGGATGGATAATCAGCTCCCAGGTTTCATGGATGACTTGGGTCGGCGGCGGCAATGCTGCGCCCTTGCCACTGCACAGCATCTGCCACAGCAACAGAAACAGCACGCCCACTACCAGCGGCGGCAAGACGCCCTGCAATGCAGACTGACGCAGGTTCTTGAGCCTGGCCGGCCAGCGACTGACGGGCTTGCCGGTGACCGTCATCGGTGCTCCGGCAGCCTTGAAGCTTTTGCTTTCAGCGTTCATCGATATCTCCCAAGCGAGTGGCTGGCATCAGGCCAGTGCCTTGATGGTCTGGCTGTCCAGGTAGGCTTGCGGGTTTTGCGGATCAAAGGTCTTGCCATCGAAGAACTTCTCGATGCCACGTGAGGTAGAAGCCGGAATCTGAGCCGCCGGGACGTTCAGTTCAGCCGCTGCCTTGCGCCAGATGTCCTCGCGGTTGACCTTCTCGATCAGCGCCTGGCTGTCGAAATCCAGAGGCAGGTACCCCCAGCGCTTGTTCTCGGTCAGGAACCACAGGTCATGGCTCTTGAACGGATAGGACGCGAATTCGTTCCAGTAACGCATCAGGAACGGGCTGTTTTCCACGACCTTGCCCATGCCGTAGTCGAAGTTGCCCTTCATGCGTTGCACGATGTCGTCGTAAGGTGCGTTGATCCAGCGCCTTTTGGCACAGATCTGCGCGACCTCTTCCTTGTTTTCCGGCTTGTCGCAGAACATCTGCGCTTCCATCACCGCCTTGAGCAGCGCCTTGGCCGCATTAGGGTTGGCGTCGACATAATCGGCACGCAACGCCAGGGCCTTTTCCGGGTGGTTGTTCCAGATCTCGCCGGTGGTGTTGGCGGTGTAACCGATCTTCTGGTTGACCAGTTGCCCGTTCCACGGCTCGCCCACGCAGAAGCTGTCCATGCTGCCGACCTTCATGTTGGCGACCATCTGCGGCGGTGGCACGACGATGGTCGACAGGTCCTTGTTCGGATCAATGCCGCCCGCCGCCAGCCAGTAGCGCATCCACAGGTCATGCGTACCGCCGGGGAATGTCATCGCCGCGTTGATGCTTTTACCGGCCGCCTTCTTGGTCGCCAGGGCGGCCTTGAAAGGTGTCGAATCGATGCCCAGTTTCAGATCGGCGTATTCGTTGCCCACGGAAATGCACTGACCGCCCACGTTCAGGCGCGCCAGGATGTACATCGGAACGGGTCGGTTGTTGGGGGTGATCTTGCCTGCGGCGATCAGGTAAGGCATGGGCGTCAGAATGTGCGCGCCATCGATACCGTTGCTGGCCGAACCCAGGACCAGGTTATCGCGTGTGGTGCCCCAGGACGATTGCTTGAGCACTTCGACGCCGGTCATGCCGTATTTGGCAAACAGGCCTTTTTCGTCGGCCACGAACAGGGGCGCGGCATCGGTCAGGGCAATGAACCCCAGCTTGGCACTGGTGGTCTCCAGGCCATCGGTACCTGCGGCCCAGACCACGGATTGCAAGCCCGGAGGCAGGATGCTCAACGCCGCACCGCCGCCCAGCAAGCCCAGCGACTGTTTGAGGAAAGACCGCCGAGGCGCATTGTGCGGGTTGTCTTGCTCAAGGCTATCTGGCTTCTCGTCCATATCGTTCCCCCAAAAACACGCATAAAAAAACGGCGTACACACGCTCCAGGCCTTTGCCGATGAACGTGTGGACGCCGTTGTCCGGAATTCGCTTATGTGCCGCGGTCTTCGTCTGGAAGTACCGGGCCTGCATGACCTGCAAAGCAGTTTGCATGCCAGCCTTGCAATGGCCTTGAGCGACGTGGCCTGCAGCGAACATGCCGTGTTCAGGGGAGCCTGACAGCCAAGAGGGTTTCGCACATTACTGGGGCGCGCCCTGCGTCGGTTGCCCGACGCAAGTGCACGGAAATCAATGACGCTTGCGGGGTGCCGGGCGGGCGGCGGCAAAGGCCAGCAGAGTCTGCGCCACATCAACCATGCGCTGCCCTCGCTCCATCGCAGACTGACGCAACCGCTCGTAAGCCTGACCCTCGCTCAGTTGGTGCTCGTCCATCAACAGACGCTTGGCCCGCTCGATCAGCTTGCGTTCATTGAGGGCCTGACGGGCCTCTTCAAGTTCGTCATTGGCACTCAGCAACCGCTGGGTCTGGGATTGCAGCAGGTCCAGCACCGAACGCCCGAGATGCGGGCCTAGTCCATCGGCGGGCGGGCTGTCCAGATCGCTGGCCTGAACGCTGAACAGGCGCGCCTGATCGACACTGCCCTCGACCTCCAGACTCACCAGCCGGGCAAGCAACTGCCGGTGGTTATCCAGGTCGGCACGTGCCTGTTTGATGCTCTCCCGGCATCGGACCAGAAGCCCGTCGGCCAGATAGATTTCGATGTCGCGCATGGCATCGATGCGCAGGGTGTTGAGGTCAAACCACAGCTCCGACAGCATGGCATCGACCTGTTCGGACGCCGAGGTCTTCAAGGCCACGCCGCGCAGGCGCCCGAGCTGCGCCACACAATCGCTGGCCTCCTGATTGCGCCACAATCGACGAGCATCATCGTCGGCAAACTGGATGAACGTCTGGAAACAGCGCTCCTGACTCTGCACCAGATGCTCGAGCCGTTCGCGTGAGGCCGCATCGAAATAGCCGACCAGAAACCCTGCCACTCCGCAGGCTCGCTCCTGCCCCGCCAGTTCCTTGCCCTGCATGAAATTGAACATGGCCACCAGGACACGGGTAATCACCGGATCGATGGCCGTGTCGGCCGCCTCGAACACCACCGCCAACAGGCCACCGATCAGACGACTCAGGACCAGGGTGGCGTCCTGCGGCGTCAACCGCTGCTCGCGAATCCGTCGACGCAACCCCGGCAGCTCGTCCAGGCCATGCATGACGTAGGCAATACGGTTGAACAGCCGGGCGCGATCGGATGCACTGGCCGCATCCAGATCGATACGCTCGAAACAGACCATGGCCCTTGCTTCGATGGCTTTGGTCTCGGCCACAAGCACATCGAGCTGGGCCAGATGATGGGCCTTGCCGCTGCCCAGATACATGTTGGAGTAACCACGTTCACGCTGGAGGGCATGCACCAGCTGGCCGACCTGCGTCACCATCTGACAGGTGGACGCGAGGCCTTCCAGGCCCTCCAGTTCGCTGCGGCGTGCTGCCAGCATGAAACGCAACGCCGGTGGCATGTTTTTATCGGTCATGGAATCGCTTCACGGTTGGAGTTGAGAGACTCCATGCAAAAGCAGGTCCAGCCCGAACCTGACACACCCTATTGCCTGATAAAGTCCAGCAGATAGCCATTGATCTCATCGGCCAGGGTCGTGCACATGCCATGCGAAGCGCCAGGGATGATTTTCAGAACGGCACCCGGCACCCGCTCTGCGCTCTTGAAGGCGGAAGCGGCAATGGGAACGATCTGGTCATCGTCGCCATGCAGGATCAAGGTGGGCACATTGAACGCCTTCAAGTCTTCGGTGAAGTCGGTTTCGGAAAACGCCTTGATGCAATCCAGTTCGCTCTTGATCGAACCCGCCATGCCAATGGCCCAGAACGCGTCGATCGTGCCTTGAGAGACCTCGACACCTTCGCGATTGAAACCGTAGAACGGTATGGCCAGGTCCTTGAAGAACTGGGAGCGATTGGCCGTGACTCCCTCGCGGATACCATCGAACACCTCGATGGGCAGCCCTTCGGGGTTGGCCGGTGTCTGAAGCATGATCGGTGGCACTGCGCCAATCAACACAGCCTTGGCAACCCGTGCCGTACCGTGACGACCTATATAGCGGGCCACCTCACCACCGCCTGTGGAGTGCCCGACAAGAATTGCGTCTTTCAGGTCCAGGGCCTCGAACAACCCGGCCAGGTCGTCGGCGTAGGTGTCCATCTCATTACCGTCCCAGGGCTGCCCTGAACGCCCGTGCCCCCGCCGGTCATGGGCGATGACGCGATAGCCGAGGCGTCCCAGGAAATTCATCTGACTGTCCCAGGCGTCTGCACTCAGTGGCCATCCGTGGCAAAACACCACGGGCTGTCCGGTGCCCCAATCCTTGTAGTAGATCTCGGTGCCATCTTTGACTTTCAACAGGCTCATAAACATCGGTCCTCATGTTATGCCGCGGTGACAGAAGCAAGGACGACTTTCGAGCGACGTCACATGCAGTCGCCGCCTCGAAGCGTGAGGATCGAGTCTGGACCAGAATGAAAACGCAGCCCTGTACCGGTGTGCGCTGGCAGGACCAACGGTCAGGTTTTCGTCAGGCGGGTACGGGCGGGTGCTCGATGTGTTGAATGAGGGTCTGGACGGTCTGTTGCAGGTCGCCGGAGTTATCCAGCAGAAAGACGGAAGGGTTGCCTGCCAGCACCTCCACGGCAAAGGAAGCATTGCGCTCCAGCCGGGCCTCGATTTCGGGGATCGATTCGCGTCCTCTGGCCACCAGACGCTGGCGCAGAACCTGCTGGTCAACGGTCAACAGCACCGCCAGCAAGTTCGGATAACGCAGTTGCGCCTGTGAAAGATGGGCTCTCGAACCATTGACGAGCACGTGATGCCCTTCGAGCAGCCACTGGTCGATCTCTTTGGGGATACCGTAATGCAGACCGTTGGCCTGCCAGCTCAAGGCAAACGCCCCCTGCTCGCGCAGGGTCTCGAACTGTTCGACGCTGACAGCCTGAGCGGCCTCGCCCACGGCTTCGGCAGAACGGGTGATGACACGGCGTACGATGTGGCAACCGCTGCGGGTCAATGTGTCTCGTGCGGCGTCCAGCAGGCTGTCCTTGCCTGAGCCGGACGGCCCGATGAGATAAATCAACCTGCCCACCATCAGAAATACCCTCGCCAGACGTTCCGGGTCACCGGAGGTCGTGATGCGCATGAATCTGAACGATTCGCAACACGGCCAGTAAAAGACTGGCCGGATGATAATCGTTCAGGGGGATATCCAATAGTCTCTTTCAGCGATCAGATACGGAAACTTCCTACCAGTTGTTGCAAACGAACGGCCTGTTCTTCAAGCAGGTTGCAGGCATCCAGGGTCAACCGGAGGTTATCGACACCCTGTTGGTTGAGGGTATTGATGTGCGTGATATCGACGTTGATCGACTCGACCACAGCCGTCTGCTCTTCGGTTGCCGTGGCAACGGACTGGTTCATGCCGTTGATCTCGTCGATACGGCGCGTGACGCTGCCCAGACGTTCGCCCGCCCGGTTGGCGATGGTCACACTGTCCTCGCTCTGACGCTGGCTTTCGGTCATGTTCGACACGGCCTCGCGGGCACCGACCTGCAATTCCTCGATCATGGTCTGCACTTGCTGGGCAGAATCCTGGGTCCGGTGTGCCAGATTGCGGACCTCATCGGCCACAACGGCAAAACCACGTCCGGCTTCACCGGCACGGGCTGCCTCGATGGCGGCGTTGAGGGCCAGCAGGTTGGTCTGCTGGGAAATGCTGGTGATGACCTCGAGAATCTGGCCGATGTTGGCCGTCTTGCCATTGAGGGCTTCAATGTTCACGCACGACTCGCTGATCTTGCCCGAGAGCTCGTTCATCGCGGCGATGGTCTGTTGTACGACGCTCTGGCCTTCGCCGGCCAGTTCGCTGGCATCGCTGGACTGCTGCGAAGTGCGCGCGGCGTTCTGGGCAATCTCGTGTGCAGCGGCCCCCAGCTGATTGATGGCGGCGGCAACGCTTTCGGTACGGTTGGCCTGCTGGTCGGAGTTGGTAATCGACGAGTTGGACGCCTTGACCACCCGCGTCGCGACTTCACCCAACTGCCCGGCCGTGGAAGCCACTTCGCGGATCGATGCGTGAATCCGTTCGACAAAGTGGTTGAAGGATCGCGCCAGCTCACCGAACTCATCCTGGGATGTAATCGAGAGCCGCTTGGTCAGGTCGCCCTCACCGTCCGCGATATCACGCATGGCGCGGCCCATCTGGTGCAGCGGCTGCATCAGCACACGGATCAGCAGGCCCAGCAGCAGGATGATCACCAGAACGACCACACCCATCGCGGTCATTGCCGAGGTGCGGAATTCGCTGAGCATCGCATAGGCAGCATCCTGATCCAGCACCAGGGCGACATACCAGTTCGCCGTTGAAATGCCCTGAACCGGCGTCAGAGAAATGATTTCAGACTTGCCACCGGACTCGATCTCGCTGGCACCGGCCACGATCTTCGGCGTGTTGGTCGGATAGGCCTCACTGATGTTCTTGAGGACCAGCTTGCTGTCCGGGTGGATCAGGATCTTGCCTTCGGCGCTGACGATGAATGCATAACCATGGCCCCCGAAATTCAGGGAGTTGATGGTCTTGCTGATGCTGTCCAGGGAAATGTCGGCCCCCGCGACACCGGCAAACTGGTTCTGGATCTTGACCGGTGTGGCCAGTGTCACCACCAGTTTGCCCGAGGACGCAGCGATATAAGGTTCGGTAACGATGATGCCAGGCGCATTCTGTGCGGCCTTGTACCAGCCACGGGCACGCGGGTCATAATCGGCGGGACGGTTGCCGGCCGGGACCGAAAACATCACGCCTTCGGTGCTGCCGAAATAGCTGAGCTGGAAGTTCTCGCCATACGCAGGTAACCCGATGGCCCTCTGCAACTGAGGCAGTGCCTTGCCGTCGGCGGCGATCTGTTGAGCCATCGATTGCAACAGATGCGAACGGCTTTCCAGCCAGGTCTGAATGTTCTGCGTCGTCAGGCTGCCCAACTGTTGTAATTCGGACAGGACGTTGGACTTTAAAGTTTGGCGCTGCCGATAGTCGTTGATGACAATAAACGCACTAAACGCGACAACCACAATCAAGGCGGCAGCCAGCAGGATTTTCTTGCTGAAACCTAAACTTTTCATCATGAGGGATACTTCCGTGGATAAACCAATACGACGATGTAGCGATCGCCAGACAAACGTGAATACTGTGTCGTCTTTACAAACCGGAGGATTGACAAGAAGCGTTGTCAGTCAACCGACAGGTGCGATCTTGTAAGCTTTCAGCAACGACCCGCCCGAAAACACGGCAAGTTAATATCATACACACAAGCCTTTTTCATGACAATTTGACGGTTTTATTTAAAAACCGATACATGACAATCTTTCTTGTTTAAACGTGTTGTATATGACGTCAATAAAGTGTCGAACAATCCGGTTTTAATGCCGCCTCACCTTGAATTTCCCCCGCTTTTTAAATGGGTATTAATTACTTTCTGATATACGGCTCGTCATACAACTCATCGCAACTATTCGCGACACTCTCAAGGCACCGCGTCGTGTACAGGATTTCCTCCCCCGCACTCAAGCTGAGATACGCATCCCACAATGGCTTGTGAAACGTGCAGAGAGGAAAAAACTGACTATCGTTGAATCATCCGTCACATGAGGATGTCAACAATGCCCCTTGAAAAGCTGTTTGACGACTTGCACAGCCTGCCCAGCATTCCCAAAGTGGCTCAGGATCTGATGCTGCAGTTCGACAATCCTTCCTCCAACCTGGAAAGCATCGCTCGCAATATCGAAAAGGACCCGGTCATTGCCGCCAAAGTCCTGCGCCTGGCCAACTCGGCGCGCTTTCGTGGCTCGCGAGAGTCATCCAGCATCGAGGATGCCGCCATGCGCCTGGGTTTCAATACCTTGCGCACCCTGGTCATGGCTTCGGCGGTCACGGGCGCCTTCAAGGCCAGCCCCAACTTTGACCTCAAGGCTTTCTGGCTGAAGAGCTTTCAGGTGGCAGGAATCTGCCGGATGCTGGCCAAGCAGACAGGCGCAGACCCCGAGATCGCCTTTACCTGCGGAGTCATGCATAACATTGGCGAATTGCTGATCCAGACCGGCGCACCGCAAGTGGCCGAACGTCTTAACAATGCCGCCAAGTCCGGTACACCCGGGCGGGTGGCCAACGAGACGCTGCAACTGGGTTTTGGTTATCCGGAAGTGGGCGAAGAACTGGCCCGACGCTGGCAGTTGCCGAAGGTGATTCAGCAGGCCATCGCCTATCAGGCGCGCCCGATGCAGGCCCCCGAAAATGCCCCGTTGCCCCGGATTCTGGCGCAGGCCGTGGTGATTTCCGACGCTCTTGAAGCACATGACGGCGCCACCCCTGAAGCCCAGAAGGCCGCCAGCGGACCACTGACGGAAGAGGTCGATCTGGACGCCTTGTTCAAGGGGCTACCGGCGGTGCTGGAAGCGGACAAGGCGTTTTCACAACTGCTGACTTGAGGCTTTCGCTCCTGCCGATGCGGTAGGAGCGGATTTATCCGCGAAGACAATATTCCTGTCATCCAGGCTCTCTCGAATGTACAGGCCTCTTCGCGAATGAATTCGCTCCTACGGGCGGATTCTATGGGTTCAGCCCTGAAACCAGCGCCTTGTTGAAGCCGGCCGGGTCTTCCATCTGCGGTGCATGCCCCATGCCTTTGAATTCAACCAGCCTGGCCCCCGGAATCATGCCGGTGACCTGCTTGCCCAAGACCTTGTAATTGCCGATCCGGGCCTTGACCTCAGGCGGTGCGATATCGCTGCCAATCGCTGTGGTGTCGGCATCGCCGATCATCAGCACGGTCGGCACCTTGAGTTTCGGGAACTCGTAGAACACTGGCTGGGTGAAGATCATGTCGTAGATCAGCGCCGAGTTCCAGGCAACCACTTCATGGCCAGCCCCCTTGTTCAAACCGGCGAGCATGTCGACCCACTTGTCGTATTCGGGCTTCCAGCGCCCGTCGTAATAGGTCTTCTGCTCGTACTTGCGAATCCCTTCGGCGGTCACTTTCAATTCGCGCTCATACCACTGATCGACGCTGCGATAAGGCACGCCCAGAGCCTTCCAGTCCTCCAGGCCAATCGGGTTGACCATCACCAGCTTCTCGGTCTGCTGCGGATACATCAGCGCAAAGCGCGTGGCCAGCATGCCGCCCGTGGAATGACCGATCACCGACGCCTTGTCGATGCCCAGGCTGGTCAGCAAGGCCTGCGTATTGATTGCCAGTTGCTGAAAGCTGTACTGATAGTGCGTCGGTTTGGTGGACGTACAGAAACCGATCTGATCGGGCGCTACCACACGATATCCGGCGGCACTCAAGGCCTTGATGCTGTCTTCCCAGGTGGCGGCACAGAAGTTCTTGCCGTGCATCAGCACCGCTGTACGGCCATTGGCCTTACCCGTGGGCGCGACATCCATGTACCCCATTTCCAGCGTCTGGCCCTGGGACTGGAAGCCGAATTTTTTCAAGGGATGGGGATAGGTGAAGCCTTCGAGTTGCGGGCCGTAGCTGGGGGTTTCAGCCATCGCCATGGCCGGCAGTGCGAGCGCCATGAACACACCCGCGATCTTTGCAGCCTGCATCAGTAACCTCCTGTAGGAATGGAACGAGAAGATTTGCAAAGGCCACATGCTGGCCTACTGATTCGCATCTGTCACCCACACAGGCATTTCATTGTGTTAAAGAATGCCGGACGCCGACTCATATAGACTGTCGCCGTCCTTTCAAAGTACGACCCGGCCTGGTGCAAAGGAATAACAATGAATCGCAATGAACTGCGCAAGGCAGACATCAACCTGATGGTGGTTTTCGAGACATTGATGCAAGAGCGCAATGTCACCCGTGCCGCCGAAAAACTGTTTCTCGGCCAGCCCACCATCAGTGCGGCCCTGAACAGGCTGCGCAATCTGCTCAACGACCCCTTGTTCATCCGGGTCGGGCATCGCATGGAACCGACCGCCCGGGCCCATGAAATCCTGAAACACCTGACACCGGCCCTGGATGCCATGTCCACGGCATTGAGCCTGACGCGCGAATTCGATCCATCGGCCAGCAACATGACCTTCCGCATCGGCATGTCGGATGACGTCGAGTTCGGGTTGCTGCCCGCCATGTTGCAGGCCATTCGCAAGGAAGCTCCGGGGATTGTCCTGGTGGTCAGGCACGTCGACTACCTGAATATCTCTGAAGTGCTGATGTCCGGTGATATCAGCGTGGGCATCTGCCTGACCCGCGATTTACCGGCCAATGCCAAGCGCAAGTTGTTACGCAATGTGCAACCGCGAGTGGTGAGGGCTGACAAGTCGAGCACGCCGATGACCCTGGACGAATACTGCTCACGCCCGCATGTGGTGGTATCGCATGTGGCGAACGTCAGCAGTTTTGCGGATGAATGGCTGACGGCTCTGGGGCGCAAGCGCAAGGTGGTCCTGTCCGTGCCACGTTTCACTACCCTGCCCGCCTTGATGGCCGGGACCGACCTGATCGCAGGGCTGTCCGACTACACGGCCAGTGCCATGAGTGCGCTGGGGTTATTGCATGACGAACCCTTGCCGTTCAGTACGCCGGGGCTGGATCTGTCGATGGTGTGGTTGAGCGTGATGGACAACGACCCGGCAGAACGCTGGTTGCGCAGCCGGATCGAGGAATTCATGGGTGAGCATCGGGCGATGCCCACCCTGGCGGGGATCAGCCAAAGCGACCGGTGATGTAGTCTTCGGTCTGGGTCTTGGACGGCTTGGTGAAGATGGTATCGGTGTCGCCGTGTTCGATCAGTTCGCCCATGAACATGAACGCGGTGTAGTCCGAGCAACGGGCCGCCTGCTGCATGTTGTGAGTCACGATGATCACGGTGAACTGCTCTTTCAGCTCAGTGATCAACTGCTCGATACGACCGGTGGAAATCGGGTCGAGTGCAGAGGTCGGCTCGTCGAGCAGCAGAACCTGAGGACGCAACGCGATGGTGCGAGCGATACACAGACGCTGCTGCTGACCGCCGGACAGGCTGGTCGCACTGTTCTTGAGCTTGTCTTTCACTTCATCCCACAGCGCGGCACCGCGCAGGGCCTGCTCGACACGGTCTTCCATTTCACGGCGCGAAAGCTTCTCGTGGTGACGGATCGCGTAGGCAATGTTCTCGAAGATCGACATCGGGAATGGCACAGGCTTCTGGAACACCATGCCCACGTGGCTGCGCAGACGGTTCATCGAGTAGCCCGGTGCCAGGATGTTTTCGCCATTGAGCAGCACTTCGCCGCGCGCTTCCTGTTTCGGGTACATCGAGTAGATACGGTTGAACACACGCAGCAGAGTCGACTTACCGCAGCCGGACGGGCCGATGATCGAGGTGATGCGCTTCTCGGGGATCACCATGTCGATGGATTTCAGTGACTTCTGGTTGTTGTAGAAAAACTCCAGACCGCGCACTTGAATCTTGGTTTTTTCGTTGGCAAGGGAAAGGTTGTTCATCAGGACGCCCTATTGCGCAGAAGAATTAAGCGAGAAAGCAGACTCAGTATCAGTACGAAAAGCGTCATGACCAGTGCACCGGCCCAGGCCAGGGAATGCCAGTCTTCGAACGGGCTCATGGCGTACTGGAAGACCACCACCGGAACGCTGGCGATCGGTTTTAGCAGGTCGCTGCTCCAGAACTGGTTGCCGAAAGCGGTGAACAGCAGTGGAGCGGTTTCGCCCGTGATACGAGCCAGCGCCAGCAGAATGCCCGTGACCACGCCCGCCTTGGCGGCGCGCAGGACGATCTGCAGGGTCAGCTTCCATTGTGGTACACCCAGGGCCAGTGCGGCTTCGCGCATGGTCGAGGGTTGCAGTTGCATCATTTCGTCGGTGGTACGCACCACCACCGGAATCACCAGCAGCGCCAGGGCCAGAGCACCGGCAATTGCCGAGAAGCCCACTTGATGGCCACTGATCGCGTTCAATGGCAAGACCACGACCGTATACACGAACAGGCCCAGAACAATCGACGGTGCAGACAGCAGGATGTCGTTGATGAAGCGTACAGCGTTACCCAGCTTCGAGTAGCGTGCGAACTCGGCCAGCCAGATACCGGCCATCAGGCCGATCGGCGTACCGATCAACAGGCCGATACCCGACATCAGGATGCTGCCGTAGAACGCGTTGGCCAGGCCGCCTTCGACACCCGGTGGAGGTGTCATGCCGGAAAACAGTTGCAGATTCAGGGCGTCGACACCCTTGATGATGGTGGTCAGCAGGATCCAGACCAGCCACAACAGGCCGAATGCCGTGGCGCCACAGCTGAGCACCATGGCGACCTTGTTCTTGATATCGCGAACCCGGTAGAGGCTCTCGTTACCCGTTACGTCCTTACTCATAACCCCTCCTTACGCGACAGACGCGACAACATCAGACGTGCAAGGGCAAGCACGATGAACGTAACGACAAACAGCAGGAAGCCCAGCGCAATGAGCGCCGAACGGTGCAGGTCGGTGTAGGACTCGTTGAACTCGTTGGCAATGACCGAAGCGATGGAACTGCTTGGCATCATCAGCGAAGCCGAGAACTGGTGAGCGTTACCCAGTACGAAGGTCACCGCCATGGTTTCACCCAGTGCGCGGCCCAGACCCAGGAAGACACCACCCACCACCGCAGAACGGGTGTAAGGCAACACGATATCCCAGACCACTTCCCAGGTCGTGCCGCCCAGGGCATAGGCAGACTCTTTGAGTGTCGTGGGCACGGTACGGAAGACTTCCTGCATCACGGAAGTGATGAACGGGGTGATCATGATGGCCAGTACGATACCGGCGGTCAGCATGCCGATACCCAGCGGCGGCCCCTGGAACAGTGCACCGATCAATGGCAACCCGCCCAGATGCTCGTTGATCCAGGGCGACAGGTTTTCAGCCATGAACGGGCCGAAGACGAATAGCCCCCACATGCCATAGATGATCGAAGGAATACCGGCCAGCAGCTCGATGGCCGAGGCAATGGGCATCCGCAACCATGGCGGTGCGACTTCCGTCAGAAAGATAGCGATGCCGAAACTCACCGGAACGGCGATCAGCAAGGCCAGAAAAGAGGTCACCAGCGTACCGTAGATCGGAACCAGCGCGCCAAACTTGCCGCTGTTCACGTCCCACTCGGTGCTGGTCAGAAAACCAAGACCAAAAGTCTCGAATGCCAGACTTCCGCCCCACAAGGTCGACAGGGCAATACAGCCCAGCAGTGCAAGCACCAGCATGGCCGAGCCTTGCAACGCACGCCTGAACCACACGTCATGGCGATGATCCCGCTTGGCGCGCTTCTCACCGTCTGACTCGTTTTCAGAGACGGTAGCGGACAGGTATTGGGTGTTTTCAGTCATGTTGAGTCCACTCGCAAGAAAAAGCCCCTGTCATCGAACCGATATCGCGGCCAATGACAGGGGTGAGCTACAGGCTTGAATCACTTATTTGGTGAATTCGGATTTCCAGTAGCTTTCTACACGGTCAACCAGCGATTTCGGCAGAGCTACGTAGTCCAGCCCTTCTGCCTGTTTCTGACCGTTTTCAAGAGACCACTTGAAGAAGTCGAAAGTGGCTGCACTTTTCTCTTCGTTCTTGGCCTTCTTGTACATGATGATCCATGTGGTTGCAGTGATCGGCCATGCCTCGTCACCCGGGGCGTTGGTCATGATCAGGCCGAAGTCCTTGGCGCTTGCCCAGTCAGCAGTATCTGCCGCTGCGGCGAAGGTCTTGGAAGTCGGAGTCACAAACTTGCCAGCAGCGTTTTTCAGCTGGGTGTAAGACAGTTTGTTGGTAGCAGCGTAGGAGTATTCGACGTAACCGATCGAACCCTTGATCTGCTTGACGTAGGCAGAAACACCTTCGTTACCTTTACCGCCTACACCGGCCGGCCACTGAACGGTGGAACCGAACTTCAACTTCTCGTTCCACTCTGGGCTGACCTTGCTCAGGTAGTTGGTGAAGTTGTAGGAAGTGCCCGAGCTGTCCGAACGGTGAACAACAGTGATGTTGGTTTTAGGCAAGGTCACGCCAGGGTTCAGCGCCTTGATGGACTCATCGTCCCAGGTCTTGATGGTGCCCATGAAGATCTTGGCCAGCGTCTCGCCGTCCAGCTTCAGCTTGCCGCTCTCGATACCTTCAACGTTGACGATTGGCACGATGCCACCGATCACGCTAGGGAACTGACCCAGACCGGCGGCCTGCAGGTCTTCTGCAGACATCGGAGCATCGGATGCGCCGAAGTCAACGGTTGCTGCCTTGATCTGAGCAATGCCGCCACCCGAACCGATCGACTGGTAGTTGATGCGGTTTGGCGAGTTCTTGCTGTAGTCCTGGGACCACTTTGAAATAACCGGGAAGACGAAACTCGAACCAGCGCCAGTGACGTCAGTCGCGTGGGCAGCACCGCTCAGGCACAGCGAAGCGATCAGAAGCGACAAGCGTTTTTTAGTCAGCAGTATCACGGTAATACCTCAGTCCAGGAGAAAATGTGGTGGTCCACTTAAGGAGGCCCGAGGCGGATTTAAAACCTGAAATGTTGCTGTTTAATGACAGTCTGTCGACGCATGTCAGAAACGAAGGTTTTTTTGTAGTCAATCTCCTACACCAGCCCGTGATCAAAAGCCGCCATCTCCCCTGTTTTCAGGGGTTTCGGGCCTGACAGGAACAGATGCCATTCCGCCAGCAAAAGACCGATAGCCAAATGCCATTTATGTTTTAAAAGTGTAAGAAAGCCTTCCTTTCATGACCAAGGGGACTCTCCCCCTCACAGCCCTTCTCCTTCTCCACCGGTCGGAATCATCGCACCAATCCTTTCATGGTTCAGCCCAATGGAAGGTATCGATCAGACATCGGAGGTTTGCATCATGAATGGCAATAGAGTGGCAACCTGGGGTATTGCAGCGCTGCTGGCCTGCGCCAGCGCAGGAGCATGGGCCGGCTCGACCGGCCCCACCAACCCCGAAGGCAACGGCCCGGAAGTTCCGGCCGTGGACATGAACAGAAGTCAGGAAAGGAACAACGACGGCACCAGCCCCGAAACAAGAGGCATGGTTCCCGATCCCGCCCAGACCAACGGCATGCGCAATGGGCATGACGATCCGCATGACGCCAACAACAGTGACAATGACAGCAGCACGCCCAACGACGAAAAACCTCGTGGTCATTGATGCCGATAGCCTGGGCCCGGCCTGCGCAGGAAGCAGGCCGATGCCTTTCAGCCCCTTACTGCACGTCCCACTGGACGTAACACACGTCCACCGGCATGCCATGCTCGCCACAGAAGTCCAGCCAGCGTAGCTGGTTGTCCTGCAGGCGGTCGCCAGGCCCCTTGACCTCGATCATCCGGTAGCTGCGTTGTTGCGGAAAGAACTGGATCAGGTCCGGCATGCCGGTGCGATTGGCCTTGATGTCCTGCAACAGCCGACGAAACCAGTGCCCCAGATGCTCGGCCGGCAGACAGTGCAATGCCTGTTCCAGCAGTTCGGGGGTCAGCACGCCCCAGAACACAAAGGGCGACTGCAGGCCGTACTTGCTCTGGAAATGCTCACGGATCGTGGCCCGATAGGCATCGGACTCCAGTTGGGCCAGACAGGCCTCGAACAACGGCGCACGACGCAGGTAGAAATCCGGGCTGAGCAGGTCGCTGGGCGCACTCTGGAAAGGGTGAAAGAATGCCCCCGGCAGCGGCGCGAAAATCGCGGGCCAGCACAGCAGGCCGAACAGTGAATTGATCAGTGCATTCTCGACGTAATGCACTTCGCTGCCCTCTTCCTCCAGATGCTCGCGGATCAAGGTCTCGACACTCAGCCCTTCAATCGGCACCACGCTCAGATCAATACGCGAGACCGCTCGCGCGGCCTGACGGCGTTCGACCGGCAACCCCAGCCTGCGCTGCAGACGCGGAAGAATCCGTTGCAGATGCTGGGTTTCGGCATCGTTCTGCGGAGCATTTCTGACCTGTTCAAGCAGTGCCATGGCCTGGACGTATTCGGCACCCAGCTCCAGGACCCGGATCTGACGTGAACGCGCCCCCGGATAGGCACACTGGCGATAGACCTCAAGCGCCAGCGGCCAGTCCTTCAGACGCTCGGCCTGCTGGCCAATCTGGAACAGCAACCTGGCACGACGTCTTTGCAACCAGGGATTGCCGGTCTCGATGGCCAGCGCCTGCCCGGCCAGCGTTGCCAGCTCGGTGTCCGATTCCAGCGCCTCCCGGCAGGCATGCAGCCGGAGACAGACGTCGATATCCCCCCGTTCGCCAATGGCCCGAGAGTCCGGGGAGAATTCGACCGTTTCATAGCGGTAGATTCCCAGGTCCGCCAGCACGAACTCCGACCACTCCTGATGCAGGTTGCCGAAATACAGCAGCCGCAAGCGATCGCACAGCGGCATCACCGTCAGACCGAACACCTGATCGTCCAGATCGGGATGCCACTGATCCAGTGGCCGGGCCTCTTCATACAATGCCCCAAGGCGTGCCAACCACTCGTTCTTGCGCTCAGGGCCTTTGACGGCATGAGCCTTGAAACACTGGCTCAATTCGTCCTTGCGCAGCAATTGAAACAGCGCTTCGAGGTCCAGCTCGGGACGCGCATCGAGCCAGCCCAGCGCGAGCAACGGCTCCGCCGCTTCGCGCGTGTCGCCAATTTCGGCGTAATTCAGCTTGCTGGCCCGAAACAGCGTGCCCTTGCGCATGACCATACGCACCAGCAGGCCCTGGGCTGAAATCGGCAACGCAGCAAACCCGCTGATGAACTGCCGCTCCTGCTCGTCGAGCAGGTCGTCGTAGCGCTGGACGATCCAGGCGAGCACCTGGCGGAAGTTCTCCAGGTAATAGAACGGGTTGTCGAGAGGTGAAGTGTTCAAGAATACGGTCGCACACAGCCATGAGAACAGAGGCCCAAGGATACTGGTTATCCGTACAGATTCCAGTCATGGCGTCGCCTGTCTGGCAAGCGTCCGATAAATGGTGCATTTCCTGAACCGGCCTGTCGGTCATAGAATCACCCACGCCTTTCGTCACAGGAGCCGGTATGCACGCGCCAAGGATCTATCTCGCGGGTTTCGATGTGTTCAGGCAAGACGCCATAGAGCACGGAAACTATCTGAAAGCCTATTGTGCGGCTCATGGCCTTGAAGGCATGTACCCGTTCGACAATGACGTGACACCCGGCCTCTCCCCTCACGACACCGCGCACCTGATCTGCACGATGAACATCGACATGATCCGGCGCAGCACGGCCGTGCTGGCCAACCTCAATGTGTTTCGTGGCCTTGAGCCTGACTCCGGGACCGCATTCGAGGTCGGGATGGCCGTGGCGCTGAACAAACCGGTCTGGGCCTATTTCGAGCCCGTGGCGTCATTGCGGGAACTGGTGCCTCACGATGAAAACGGTTTCGACAGCCAGGGGTTTGTCGTGGAAGACTTCGGCCTGCCCCGCAACCTGATGATGGCCTGCACCTGGGCAGGCAGCAGCCCGAATGTGGAACGGGGAATCGAAGCACTCGCCCGGTATCTGGCCCTGACGGGCCGGTAGGCGTAACCATCCGCAGGAGCGAATTCATTCGCGAATGACATATTCCAGGCAATACACCGGTTGCGAATGTGCCCGATTTTCGCGAATGAATTCGCTCCTGCTTTTGCACGCTCAATTCAGGTTGGAAGCGCCGATATCCCCGGTGATGCCCGGGTCGATCTTGTCCGAGTCGATAAAGTCGTCCAGCCCCAGAATCTCCAGATCCAGATAGCCCTCGGGATCATTGTCTTCATCGGCATCGGAATCGTTCAAAGGCGATTGGTCTCCACCAAAATGCAGTCTGGCACTCGCACCGGGGACAGATGAAGAAATATGCATCAATGACGTGCTCCTGTTTTTATCGTGGAATCAGACGCGTCCTACGCATCTGCATAACCGCAGGCTAGCGCAGCCGCGAGCAAAAGCGCAAAACCTCAGCGCCAGCTCAGAAACTCCCCGCCCTTGTCGCGCAGCATCTGCACCATGCTCTGGGCCGCCGGCGACAGATACCCTCCTCTGCGCAGCGTCACGCCGATGGTGCGTTTCATCGTGGTCTGCTCCAGCGGTACTTCGCGCAGGTGTTGCATGTTCTTGCCGAACTCCAGTGATTCCCGGGCAATGAAACTCAACAGGTTGCTCTGGGCAATCAAGCCCGGCAGCAGGGAAATGGAGTTGGCTTCGATCTGTACTGTCGGTGGCGGCAGGCCATGAGCGGCAAAGGTCGCATCCAGCCATTTACGCGAGGACACGCCTACGGGCGGCAATACCCAGCGGTAGGCATTCAGGTCGCTCATCTGCAGCGGAGCCTTGAAAACCGGGTGATGTTTACTGGCAATGACCACTGCCTCGTCTTCAAGAATCGAGAAACTGGTCACTTGCTCATCGTCAGGAATCAGCGAGCAGATGACCATGTCCAGTTGCCCGGAGCGCAGCGCTTCGCTCAGCAGATCGTCCTGACCGATCACCAGCTTGAAGGTGACGTCCGGGGTCCGTTGCAGCAAGGCCGATGTCAGCTTGGGCATCAGGTACTCGGCCATGGTAGCGGCACAGCCCACACGAATGTTACCGACCATACCACTGGCAAAATCCCGGACCTCACGCTGGGTCTGGGCAATGCTCTGCTGCAACTCCCGGCCTCTGGCCTGAAGCAGCTCGCCGACAGGGGTCAGCTTGATCCGCCTCCCGTCGCGCTGGAACAAACGCGTCCCGAAGGATTCCTCCAGCCGCTGGATGCTTTTGGTCAGCGCAGGCTGGCTGCGATTGAGCTTTTCGGCTGCACGGCCCAAATGGCCCAGCTCGGCAATGGTTTCAAAGTAGGTGAGGTCCCGCAGGTCCATATCTATCAACCAAAGTTATCGATTCATGATTATTAGAAAATAGACTTGATCGATTGGAGTGTCGATACTTTCTCCGTCCGGTCACCTGCAGACCGGCCCGTCAACACCCGGGAGAACCTCCTTGTCACGCGCTCCACGCCTGTCGTTATCCTCGCTGCCTCCTCTGGCCCAATGGGCAAGCCTGATCCTGATCGCAGGCACCTTCGGGCAACTCCTCAAACTCATGAATGTTCCAGCGGCGCTGTTTCTTGGCCCGATGCTGGTCGCCATCGGCTTCGGTGTCTCCGGTGCGACCATCCGCATGAACAAAAAACTCTTCCAGCTCGGCCAGGGAACCGTGGGCGTTCTGATCGCCCACGCCATGACCATGGGTGTGCTGCTGACCGCCATTCAGTCCTGGCATGTAATGCTGTTCGCCACGGTCCTCACGGTGTTGCTCAGTGCCGTGGTCGGGCTGGTGCTGGTGCGCTTTGCCGGCATCCCCAGCAATACGGCCGCCTGGGGCACTTCGCCGGGTGCCGCCTCGGCGATGGTGGCCATGTCCGAGGATTACGGTGCCGACTCACGTGTGGTCGCCACCATGCAATATGTACGGGTCGTGTGTGTGGTAGTGGTCGGCTCGCTGGTCAGCCGCTTCATTGGCGCCCCCGGCAGCGGGGCCGAGCTGCACAGCAGCGACGTGGTCATGCAAGGCATGAACCTGCTGGATCTGGCCCTGAGCCTGGGCGTGATCGTCATCGGTGTACTGCTGGGGTCACGGATGCCGGCGGGTGCCCTGCTGGTCCCTCTGGTACTCGGTGGCGCGCTTCAACTGAGCGGCCTGTTGCAGATCACCATTCCCACCGGGCTGCTGGCCCTGGGCTATGGTGCAATCGGGTGCTACATCGGCCTGCGCTTCGACAGACAGACCATCGAATACGTCTGGCGACGCCTGCCCATGATGATCTTCGCTTCAATGCTGTTGATCGTTCTGTGTGCCCTTTCGGCCTGGCTGATTGCCGTGATGCTGGGCAAGGATTACCTCTCGGTCTATCTGGCCACCAGCCCCGGCGGCCTGGATGCGATGGCGATCATTGCCATCGACACCCACGCCGACGTCGGTTTCGTGCTGGCGATGCAGACGCTACGGCTGTTCGGCGTGATCCTGACCGGCAGTTTCCTGGCCCGGCAGATCATCCGCCTCACAGACAAACAAGTGCCGGCCCACTGACCTCGTCAGTTCTGGCCGGACAATGCACTGGCCAGACTGGGTGCCAACGGCAATACCGGTAACAGCGTGGCCTGATAGGCGTGATACAGGTCCGGCTTGCCCGGCCAGATATCCGCACTGGGTACGTTTTGCTCGTTGAGTTCATGACGCCAGCTGCCGTGCTCGCCATCGATGAACAGGGTCTCGTTGAACTCCCAGAAGCAGCGATACCAGTTCTCGTACGGTTTCTCGCCCGTGCGTTGCAGCAAGGCGGCAGCAGCGGCCGCCGCCTCACAATGAGTCCAGTGCAGACGATGACGCACGACCGGGCGGTTCTCCCAGTCGAGGGTGTAGACGATGCCCGGAGCGCCATCCACGTCCCAGCCATAGCGACAGGCATTGGCAAACAACTGGCGGGCATCTTCCAGTAGCCAGTCCGGGGGCGTTCGGCCTGCCCGCTTGAGCGCCGCCTCCAGATGCAGCACCAGACGCGCCCACTCGAAGGCATGCCCTGGCGTGGTGCCAAAAGGCCGGAAACCGTCAGCGGGATTGTCGCGGTTGTAGTCGGCAAGGGGCAGCCAGAACTGGCTGAAGTGCTCGACGACCTTGAAGTCGTTGGCTGCTGCGTGCCGATGGATGATCCGCTCGACGATCCTCAGTGCCCGGTCCAGCCACTGGACATCACCGGTGACATCCGCCAGAGCCAGAAAGGCTTCGGTGCCGTGCATGTTGCTGTTGGCACCGCGATAGGCCTCCTCTGCGGTCCAGTCACGGGCGAAGGATTCACGCAGAGCGCCTTCTTCATCACTCCAGAAACGGGTATTGATGACCTGTATGGCATCGGACAGCAACGCCTGTGCGCCTTCTCGCCCGGCCACGACCGCAGAACTCGCCGCCAGGGCGACAAAGGCATGCAGATAGGCTTGTTTATCGGTCTTGCCGCCCTCGTCCAGCGCAGCACTGAACCAGCCACCGTGTTCGGCGTCACGAAGGGGGCCGCTGAGGGCTGCGATACCGTGGTCCACCAGCGCTGCACAACCGGGAATGCCTTGCACATGGGCCATGGCGAAACTGTGGGTCATGCGGGCGGTGTTCATGGTCTGGGCCGTGGCACCGACCATGAGGCGACCATAGTCATCGAGGCTGCCGAAACCGTTTTCCAGCCTTGCAGCCTTGGCGAAGGTCAGTAGACGGATGCCTTCCTGTGCCAGCCATTGATGATGGGCTTGCGAATGCAGCCAGCTGCTGAAGTTGTAATTGTTATTGTCCATGACGCGTTGCTGCCTCCATCGAGAAGAGATCTGTCCAACCGTGGCGCATGATGCGCGCCACGGTCGGTCAGCAGCAAGCGGAGCTGAAGCGGATCGATCAGACCTTGAAGTTGGCCACAACCTGATTCAGGTCGGCCGCCAGGCGGGACAGTTCGTTGCTCGAAGCACTGATCTGGTTCGCCCCTTGAGTCGACTGCATGGACAGGTCGCGGATATTGACGATGTTGCGGTCAACTTCACGCGCCACCTGCGCCTGCTCTTCGGCCGCACTGGCAATGACCAGGTTACGCTCGGAGATCTGGTTGATCGACGAAGTGATTTCACTCAGGGACTCACCCGCCCCTTGAGCCATCAACAGCGTCGAGTCAGCACGGTCACGGCTGGTCATCATCGATTCCAGCGCCTGAGCCGAACCGTTGCGCATGGCACTGACCATGTTGTCGATTTCCAGGGTCGACTGCTGGGTGCGATGAGCCAGCGCGCGTACTTCGTCGGCCACCACCGCAAAACCACGGCCCGACTCACCGGCACGTGCCGCTTCGATGGCCGCGTTGAGGGCCAGCAGGTTGGTCTGCTCGGCAATGGAACGGATCACGTCCAGCACCTTGCCGATGTCCTGGGACTGATCGGCCAGATTCTGTACCAGGGCCGAAGTGGCCTGCACGTTGTCGGTAAGCGTCTGGATCGACTGCACAGTCTCGATCACACGTGCCTGACCGGCCTTGGCCGAAACACTGGAGTGATTGGAAGCATCGGAGGTGGACACCGCGTTACGGGCCACTTCCTCGACCGCCGAGGTCATTTCGTTGATGGCGGTGGCCGCCTGGTCGATCTCGGCGTTCTGCTGATGCAGGCCGCGATAGCTGTCTTCCGTCACGGTGTTCAGCCCGGTAGCGGCCGATGACAGCTGGGTTGCGGAGTGGCTGATATTGCGCATGGCCGCACACAGGTTAGCCTGCATCTGCTCCAGGGCACGCAACAGGCGAGTGACTTCGTCCTGACCGTCGACCACGATGTCGCGGGTCAGGTCGCCCTTGGCCACATACTCCGCCGCCACAACGGCGCGTTCCAGTGGACGGACGATACTGCGAGTGAGCAACAGAGCCAGAGCGATCGTACCCAGGGCTGCCAGAATCACGAACACAATCACGATATTGCGCGACTGGTCATACTGGACCTCCGCCGCCTTGCCTTCGGAATCGACCTTTTGATTGTAGAACTCGGCCATGTCGTTCAGTTGTTTGCCTGAACCGTCGACGATGGTTTTCATGTCGACCAGCAACAGCTTGTTCAGGCCTGCACTGTCATTCTGATCAGCCAGAACGAAGGAGCGATCCAGAGCCTTCTGGTATTCGGCCAGGCTGACACGGAACTGGTCGGCGAGGACTTTTTCTTCCGGGGTATCGACGAACTTGTCGAGGATGGCGAGCTTTTCGGCCAGGACCTTGTTACGTACATCCATCTGGCCGCGATAGGTGGGAATATTCTTGGGGTCCGGGTCCAGGGCCATGCGCAGGGAAATGGTACGGATGCGCAGCATGGTTTCACGAATGTCGTTGACCACACGCATGCTCGGCAGCCAGTTGGTCTCAACCGCGATCTCGCTCTGGCGAATCGTAGACATCTGCGCCAGCGCGAACCAGCCCAACAACGCAACAAGCAGGGAAATCAGGGTAAAACCCAGGCCCGCACGGCGAGCAATAGTTAGTGTGCGTAAGTTCATGGCTACGACTCTTTTATATTTGGGAGGCAGTTTCAAAACAGTGTTGTCAGACAACCACTTAGCATATCGACTTGGCAGAACGCTTCTTGAGAGCTGAATGCCATCATTTTTTCAGCGGCCATCTGACCCTTGCGATCACCTGTCCCGACCTTGCGCCCTCCCCGTTACTGCGTTGCAGCGAAGCCCGGGTTGCCCAGGCTCCGTACAAAAGAGAACGAATCTTGAACCTCCAGGCCTATTTACTGGCGACTCGTGCGGCCCTCAGTTCGGCAATCAGGTTCTGTCTGGCGGTGGTGATGATCGAGAGCGGGTCCTTGGGCAGGTCGTGTTCGACGATATAAAGCGGTCGGTCGGTTCGTTCATAGGTCGGAATGATTTCATCCCAGTCCAGCAACCCCTCCCCCAGCGGCGCAAAATTCATTTCATCGTCACGAATACCGATGCCGGAATTGTCTTTGGCATGAATCGCAAACAGTCGCCCGGCATATTTCCGGATGAAACGGGCCGGGTCTTGCCCACCGCGGAAAACCCAGGCCACATCGACCTCAAGCAGCAGGTTCTCGGGCTTCGTGGCGCTCACGAGCCATTCGTAAGCGGTCTTGTCCTGGTATTTCTTCATTTCAAAATCATGATTGTGGTAAGCCAGCTTCATGCCGTACTCACGCAGCCTGGCACCCAATCGATCCAGCTCCGCCCCCAGCTTGCGCCAGCCCGCCGCATCGGTCGGCCGGTCGGCGATCTCAAGCCAGGGGAGCACCAGCACACGGTTGCCAATGGCCTGATTGAAGGCAATGGTGGCCGGCAGGTCATTGCGCAAGGTACTCAACTGTTCATGGGAAGAGCTGACGCTCAGCTCATACTTGTCCAGCAGGAACTTGAGTTCGTTAGCCGTCACGCCTTGATTGCCCACCACTTCGACCTTGCGAAACCCTGCACTTTTCGCCATGGCCAGTTGCTGCTCAAGCGTACCGACGTTTCGCAACGTATACATTTGAAGCGCAATGGGGTTGCTGATCGAGGTCACGGGCGGAGCCGCGACTGCCGAGGCCCCTCCCACCCCAAACCCGACGAACACCGCAGACAGCACAACCGACTTGATAAATCGCATGGGAACTTCCTGTTTTGTTTATGAATTCAAGTTCTGGAGAGGGATGCATCGGTCGCTCGCGTGTCGCGAAACGCCATGAGGAAAACCAGTACGACACCAAGTGAAAAGAAGGCCGGGAACAGCCAGATGTTGCGCCAGAGATGCCCTTGCGGACTGGCGTAATGATCGGAGACATGACCTGCGACCCAGAAGCCGATCAACATGCCCAGACCGTAGGTGGCCAGGGTGATAAGCCCTTGGGCGGCGCTTCTGAAACGCTCGCTGGCCTTGGCATCGGTATAGATCTGGCCCGAAACGAAAAAGAAGTCGTAGCAGACGCCATGCAGGGCAATGCCGGTGAGCAGCATGAACGCCAGATCACCATTGTTGCCGTAAGCAAACAGCACGTAGCGCAAGGCCCACGCCAGCATCCCGATCAACAGGGCGACCTTGATGCCGAAGCGGTGGATGAACAGCGGCAACAACAGCATGAACAGCACTTCGGAGACCTGCCCCACCGCCATTTTCGCCGTGGGGTTGGCCACACCAATCTCTGCCAGGAACGAATTGGCATTCTGGTAATAGAACGCCAGCGGTATGCAGATCAGGATCGACGCAATGAAGAACACCAGATAACTGCGATCCTTCAACAGCCCCAGGGCATCCAGCCCGAGCAACTGCCTGAAACCGTCGCCCTCCGCTTCTGATTTCTGCGAGGGCGTAGCCGGCAAGGTGAAGCTGTAAAGCCCCAGCACCAGGGACGCGAGAGACGCCATCAGAAAGGTGTTGCGCAGGCCGCCGGAAGCAATGGCCACCTGCGAATCCCAGGCAAACACCAGGCTGATCACCACGCCCGCCACGATCCAGCCGATGGTGCCCCAGACACGGATGCGGGCAAATTCGAGTGCCGGGTCTTTCATCTGCCGGAACGCCACCGAGTTCACCAGCGCCAGGGTCGGCATGTAGATGATCATGTAGGCCAGCAGGTACGGATAGAACAGGCTGAAATCCGCAGCGCGGTATAGCTGGAACAACAACACGGCGCCTATCAAATGCAACACGGCCAGAATGCGCTCGGCATTGAAGTAGCGGTCAGCGATGAGCCCGATGACAAAGGGCGCAATGATTGCGCCCCATGATTGTGTCGAAAAGGCCATCCCGACCTGGCCACCGCTGGCGCTCAGGCTGGTGGAAAGGAAAGTACCCAGGGTGACGAACCAGCCGCCCCAGATAAAGAACTGCAGGAACATCATTACGCTCAGACGCGCAGTCATCCTGGTCATAACAGTCACCTTTTATTGTTATTGGGGTAAACAGCGTTTGAGTTCAGGCGTCGGGCAGCCCCAGTAGACGGCGATTGGATCGCTCGTCGGAGGCCACACTGACGAAATCGTCGAATGCCTTCTGTGTTCGGGTAATCATGTGCTGCCGGATGAACGCAGCCCCTTCGGCTGCGCCCTGCCCGGCGTCCTTGAGGCAACACTCCCACTCCAGCACGGCCCAGCCGGAAAAACCGTATTGGGTCAGCTTGCTGAAGATCGATTTGAAATCGATCTGACCATCGCCCAGGGAGCGAAAACGCCCAGGCCGCTCGACCCAGCCCTGATAACCGCCATAGACCCCGGATCGTGCGTCGGGGCGGAACTCGGCGTCCTTGACGTGAAACATGCGGATCCGGTCGTGGTAGCGGTCGATGAACCCCAGATAATCCATCTGCTGAAGCAGCAAGTGGCTGGGGTCATAGAGAATGGCGGCACGCGGGTGATGATCAACGGCTTCGAAAAAACGCTCGAACGAAGCCCCGTCATGCAAGTCTTCACCGGGATGGATTTCGTAGCACAGGTCGACGCCCGCTTCGTCGAAGCAGTCCAGAATGGGTCGCCAGCGACTCGCCAGCTCGGCAAACCCTTGCTCGACCAGCCCGGCTGGACGCTGTGGCCAGGGATAGACATAAGGCCACAGCAATGCCCCGGAAAACGTGGCATGTGCGGTCAGCCCCAGACGCTGGCTGGCCCGTGCGGCCAGTTTCAACTGATCGATGGCCCATTCGGTACGCGCCTGCGGTTTGCCCCGCAGATGAGCAGGCGCGAAGTCGTCGAACAGTGTGTCGAACGCCGGATGCACGGCCACCAGTTGGCCTTGCAGGTGTGTCGACAACTCGCTGATCTCGACACCGGCCTGCGCACAGACGGCTTTCAGCTCATCGCAATAAGACTGGCTCTCGGCGGCGCGAGCCAGATCGATGTATTGCGTGCCGAGCGTCGGCAACTGGATCGCCTTGTAGCCTTGGGACGCTGCCCAGCGGGCAATGTTGGCCAGATTGTCGAACGGTGCTTCGGGAGAGATGAACTGCGCCAGGAAGATCCCAGGCCCTCGCATGCCTGTCGGTGTCTGATTGGCCTGCTTCATGGCTGCGCCCTCCGAGTGCAGACCAGTTCGGTCCACTTGGTATCGCCGCGATGGCTGGCAATCACGGTTTCGATGAAAGCCATGCCGCGCAACCCGACATCGATTCCGGGCACGCCGTCAGCCACATTGCCGGAAGCACGGGCACGAATGGCCGTGGCGAAATCGCCATACAGGTTGGCCATGGCTTCGAGATAGCCTTCGGGATGCCCCGCAGGCAAACGCATGCGTTGAGTGGCCGCCTCACACAGCCAGGGCTGACCGACACCGGAGCGCAATACGCGCATCGGCTGATCGAGGCTGCGATGGATCAGGCTCGCCGGTTCTTCCTGCCGCCACTCAAGCCCGCCCTTGCTGCCGTAGACCCGGATCTTGAGCGGGTTTTCCTCTCCGGCGCAGACCTGGCTGGCAATCAGGACGCCACTGGCCCCTCCGTCCATTCGGAACAGCATCGAAGCATCATCGTCCAGCTGGCGACCTTCGACATGCACCCCGAGCATCGCACTCAATTGCCTGATCGGTTGATCGGCCACGAACTCGGCCAGAGAAAAGGCATGTGTACCGATATCACCGATACATCCCCCTATTCCGGACTGTCCGGGCTGCCCTCGCCAGTCGGCCTGCTTGTTCACCGTGTCCTGGCTGAGCCAGCCTTGCGGATACTCGACAATCACCTTGCGCAACTCGCCGATCACACCGCTGCGCACCATGTCCCTGGCCTGCCAGACCATCGGGTAGCCCAGATAGGTGTGGGCCAGACCATAAAGGCGCTGACTGCGATCGACCACCTCTTTCAAGGCCAACAGTTCGGCCAGATTCAGCGCAGCGGGTTTTTCGCTGAACACGTGAAAACCTGCATTCAGCGCCTGAGTGGCCACAGGGGCATGAAGGTGATTGGGGGTGACGATGACCAACAGTTCCATGCGCTGGTCAGCGGGCAATGCCTGCTCGGCCTCAAGCATATGGCGCCAGTCGTCATGGCAGCGCGAAGCAGGAAGCCCCAATACCTCTCCGGTCCTGCGATTGTTCTGCGCATCCCGGCTGAAGGCACCGCACACCAGTTCATAACGTCCATCGAGCCCGGCAGCCTGGCGGTGAGCCTGAGCAATAAAAGCCCCCTCTCCTCCGCCGACAAAACCCATTCTTATTTTTGGCACCGCTGTAGTCATCGCAAATCGTCTCTGTATGAGGCAGAAAGAGCGTTGCATCCTATAATCAGACACAATGTAACCGGTTACATCATGGCGAGAAATTAGCCCCGTGCGTTCCGGGTGTCAAACCCCATCGCCAGGATTTTCCGACATTTCTGCATGACACCAACCTGCGGTAAGCTCGCAGGCCGCACAATCCGAAACGAGGTGGTCTTGTCCAATATCCGCGAAGTAGCCCGGCTGGCAGGCGTCTCGGTTGCAACCGTGTCCCGGACGCTCAAGTCCCCCGAGCGCGTACTCCCCGAGACCCGCAACAAGGTCAATGCCGCCGTGGAACAGGCCGGCTACAGGCCCAACCTCATGGCGGTACAGTTCCGCTCCCGCAAGACGGCCAACCTGGTGATCCTGGTGCCGAAAATCGCCAATATCTTCTTTGCGCGGGTGATCAGCGGCGCTCAACAGGCCGCTCAGGCCGCCGGCTATCGACTGCTGTTGTGCGACACCCAGGGGCATGAGGAAACCGAGCGGGCATTCGCCGAACTGGTTCATGCCCACCAGGCAGACGGAGTGATTCAACTGCGGGCGTATGACCCTTATGAAGCGCTCGGCGAAGGTGAGGATTCACCTCCCATCGTCAATGCCTGTGAAGTGATCAAGGATGGGCGCTACCCCACCATCAGCCTCGACAACCATGCCGCCGCCAGGGCCATGACCGAACACCTGATTGAGCTGGGTCACCGACGCATCGGCCTGATCAAAGGCCCCAGAAGCAGTCCCCTGACCCGCGACCGTGTCGACGGCTACATCGAGGCACTGAAACAGGCCGGTATCGCCTTCGATCCCACCCTCATCTGCCACGGCGATTTCAGCCTGAAAGCCGGGTATGACGGTGCCGCCGCCATGCTCGAATTGCCCGAACGCCCCACCGCACTGTTCTGCGAAAACGACGAAATGGCCATTGGCGCGCTGAAGCGAATCAAGCAACAAGGCCTTCGCGTACCGGAAGACCTCTCACTGGTGGGCTTCGACGACATTCCCCTGGCCGCCTACTGCGACCCGCCCCTGACCACCATCGCGCAGCCTGCCGAAGTTTTCGGCCAGAAAGCCGTCGAGATGCTGGTGGCCCTGATCGAGAAGAAGCCTCTCGAACAGCGCCATATCGTATTGCCTTACGAATTGACGTTGCGGGACAGCACGGCTGCGCCGGGTTTCAGGGGGCGGTGAGCCACCCAACCTCACGGCTTGAGCAAGTGCAGGACTCGCGTTTTACTTGTGCGGTTACTTGTGCGGTCAACGAACGAAACGTAGCCCATAGACAACGTCATCCAATGTGAACCAATCCCTCAAACAGCAGCCGTTACACATCAACGCTGCGCCAGACGCCAGACCCGCGCCAGATCCCTGGCCCGGTCATGCAGGAGCGCTGCCGCATTGCGGCAGGCATCGTCCAGGCTCATCGGTCCGCTGGCCAGGGCAAACGCGGCACTGATGCCGTGTTCGTACAAACGCTCATAACCTTCACCCAGGGTGCCGGCCAGTACGATGACCGGGACCTGATGACGAGCAGCGACCCTGGCAACGCCGAACGGTGTCTTGCCACGCAGGGTCTGGGCATCGAAACGCCCCTCCCCCGTGATGATCAGATCCGCACCCGCCAGCGCCTGTTCAAGCCCTGTCAGGTCAGCCACCACTTCCACGCCCGCACGAAACGAGGCCTTGAGATAAGCCTTGGCAGCGAACCCCATGCCCCCGGCGGCACCGCTGCCGGGGCTGTCGCGCAAGTCCTGACCGACCGCCTGCACGGAATAGTCGGCGAAATGCCCGAGCGCCGCGTCCAGTGCCAGCACCTGCTCGGGCGATGCGCCTTTTTGCGGACCAAAGATATGCGAAGCGCCGTTCACACCGCACAAGGGGTTATCGACATCGGCGGCAATTTCAAAGCGCACATCGGCCAAACGCGGATCGAATCCACTCAGATCGATGCGGGCCAGCCGCGCCAGAGCAAGCCCACCCGAAGCCAGCGGCTGGTCGTTACTGTCCAGGAAACGGGCCCCAAGAGCAGAGAGCATGCCGGTGCCTGCATCGTTGGTCGCACTGCCACCAATGGCCAGAATCACCCGTTGCGCACCGGCATCCAGTGCTGCGGCAATCAGCTGGCCTGTGCCATAGGTCGTCGTGATGCAGGCATTGCGCTGCTCAAGACTCAACAACTGCAAGCCGCTGGCCATGGCCATTTCAATGATTGCGGTACGGCTTTCCTGCAGCCAGCCCCAGTGGGCCCGAACGGTATTTTCCAGAGGCCCGCAGACCTCTGCACTCATCAGTTGCCCGTTACAGGCGGCCAGCACGGCCTCGATCGTGCCCTCGCCACCATCGGCCATGGGGCATTCGATCAGTTCGGCAGTGGGCCAGACCTCGGCAAGACCGCTGGCAATGGCACTGCCAACCGCCTGGGCACTGAGGCTGTCCTTGAAAGAGTCGGGGGCGATGACGATTTTCATTGTTGTTCTCCATATCCGATGCCGGGATGTTCTCACCCTGTCATGGATTTTCCGCCTGACCTTCGCACAACGATTGATGAAGGTTATCGGTCATTTGAACAAAAAGATCCGTCAACCGGAGTGTGACGTCATATGCACACCCAGATACAGACGCAACAAGTCATCGGTCTTGTAAGGGTCGCAGCCTGTAAGCTCGGCAATCTTTTCCAGCCGGTAACGCAGGCTGTTGCGATGAATGCCCAAGGCTTCGGCACAAGCCTGGCTCTCACCGCTGAACTCGAACCAGCTGCGCAGGGTTTCCAGCAAGGGACCATGATTGTGCAAACGGCCAATCGGCTCGGCGATGTCCTGAGCCAGCCAGTCATGACGGTGACGCCAGAACAGCACCGGCAGACGCCAGGCATCCAGGCGCAGCAGACGCTGTTCAGGGCGAACCTGGCTGGCGTAGTCCAACAGGTCCTGGGCGGCTGCGCAGGCTTGACGCAAGGCAACCAGATCCGCCGACGGCTCTGCCGTGGCCATGCGCAGCACCGGCCAGCCATGCTCGTCGAACTGCTTGAGCAGCATGGCATCGTCCCGATCCTTGCCTGTCGCACGACACCAGTACAGCAATGTGGGGTCGCGCATCACGCACCAACTGTCGGCATAACGCCCACTCAACCAGGCCGCGACCTGACTGGCCGCCGAAGACTGCTCTGCCAGCAGGATCAATACCGCTTGACGAGGAAGCTGGGGTTGCAGCCCCAACTGTCGCGCCTCATCCACCAGGCTTTCCGGGCAGTCCTGCAACAGCAGACGAGCCAACAGGTCTTCACTGCGCTGTTGACGCCACTGGCGATCGGCCTGCTGACGACGATGCTCCATCAGCATTTCGGCGGTCATCCGCACCAGCTCGCCATAGACCCGGACTTCATCGGGCTCCCCGGTGATCCCGAGAACACCGATCAGCTTATGATCCAGCATCAACGGCAGGTTCACACCTGGCTTGACCCCACCCAACTGCAAGGCAGCCTGGGAGTCGATCTCGACCACCCGGCTGTTGGCCAGGACCAGTTGCGCCCCTTCATGGCGGGTACACAAACGCTCGGGGTCACCGCTGCCGATGATGATGCCCAGGTAATCCATGACATTGACGTTGTAGGGAAGAATCGCCATGGCCCGGTCGACGATGTCCTGAGCCAGCGCCCGGTCAAGGGCGAACATGGAAGGAAACCTGCTGCAGAAAAGGCGTGAAGGGAGTGGGCATGCGGATAGGATCTTGGATTTATTGAGGCCTGAAGTGTGCCTGCAAGTGACGGGCTTGTCTGCATCCCGAGCGTTGCGAAGGTGTGGATCGATGAGCAGGGACGACACACCCTTTGCCGAAACAAAAGGCCCCGCAGTAAAGGCGGAACCCGTAGGAGCGGATTTATCCGCGAAAAAGCTCCATCCAATACGGATATGCTCCTTGACGAGAAGCTTGTTTGTTACTGAATGAATCGTTCGGCTTTATGCCGCCTTGCGCCTTTACGGCGCCCTACTTTGTTTTTGGACAAAGTAGGCAAAACCATTGCTCCAGGTTCGGCCCTGCCTGACGGCAGGGTCCCTTCGCTCCGGCACTGATCCGGCGGTCGCCACAATGGGCCATCCATGGCCCAGTGCGGCTAATTCTGCATCCCTGCAGAATTCCCACCGGATCACCGCCTCCACTCAGCCGTCACCAACGTCGCGTTCTGCGGTGTTCACGCCATCGAGGCAAAGAGCTTTTTAGCTTTTCTTTGCTTTTGCTTTTCAAACACAAAAAGTCCAGACACCACCGATTGCGACGCTGGTGAAGGCCGAGTGGAGGTGTTGTGGAGTGGGGTGCGAGGCAGGAGCCGAGCAAGCGCCGCCAGGCCATGGATGGCCCATCGGCGCGGCCCCATGGAACAACGCCGGAGCAAGGGAACCCCGCCATCAGGCGGGGCCGAACCGGAGCGAATGGTTTCGCCCCTTTGCCGAAACAAAGGGGCCCGCCGTAAAGGCGGAACCGATACTCGCCACACAGCAAAATCCGGATATGTTCCCTGACGAGGAACGTATTTGTTACTGGGTAGATCGTTCGACTTGATGCCGCCTTGCGCCTTTACGGCGCCCTACTTTGTTTTCGGACAAAGTAGGCAAAGCCATTGCTCCGGGTTCGGCCCCGCCTGACGGCAGGGTTCCTTCGCTCCGGCGCTGATCCGGCGGTCGCCACAATGGGCCATCCATGGCCCAGTGCGGCTAATTCTGCATCCCTGCAGAATTCCCACCGGATCACCGCCTCCACTCAGCCGTCACCAACGTCGCGTTTGGCGTTGTTCACGCCATCGCGGCAAAGAGCCTTTTAGCTTTTCTTTGCTTTTGCTTTTCAAACACAAAAAGTCCAGACACCACCGATTGCGACGTGGGTGAAGGCCGAGTGGAGGTGTTGTGGAGTGGGGTGCGAGGCAGGAGCCGAGCAAGCGCCGCCAGGCCATGGATGGCCCATCGGCGCGGCCCCATGGAACAACGCCGAAGCGAGGGAACCCCGCCGTCAGGCGGGGCCGAACCGGAGCCCATGGTTTTCCCCCCTTTTGCCGAAACAAAAGGGGGCCGCCGTAAAGGCGGAACCCGTAGGAGCGGATTTATCCGCGAAAAAGCTCCGTCCAATCCGGATATGCTCCATCCCCCTACTCCAACGGCACCAACCGCTCACGACTGTTGCTCAAATGAGTCCACATCGCCGCACGGGCCGCATCAGGGTCCTTACGGCGAATGGCACTGAGCAAGGCCTCATGCTCAAGATTGGCCAGATAACCGTGATGCGCCAGATTGGCACCGGCACGCTCACTGGAAGCAATCCGGGTCCGGGGAATGATCGCGCTGCCCAGATGCTGCATGATCTCAATGAAATAAGGGTTGCCTGTCGCTTCCGCGATCAACATATGGAAACGCTTGTCGGCCTCCACACAACTGTCTTCATTGGCCAGCAAATCCTGATAGTCATCCAGCGCCTGACGCATCGCCGCCAGTTGCTCGTCGGTACGCCGCAACGCCGCCAGCGCAACCGCCTGGGTTTCCAGACCGATGCGCAATTCAAGAATGTCCCTGACACGGGAGACGGTTTCGACCTTGAGACGCAACCCTGTCTGGTCGCTGCGCTCCAGCACGAAAGTGCCCACACCGTGATGGGTCACGACCAGCCCTGAAGCCTGCAGCTTGGAAATCGCTTCACGCACCACGGTCCGGCTGACGCCATGCTCACGCACGATCTCGTTTTCGGAGGGCAGTTTCTGGCCGGGCGCAATCTTGCCCAGCAGAATCCGCTGGCTGAGTTCGGTGACCAGATCAGTGGCCAGGCTGTGTTGACGGCGCTTCGAGGAAGCGGTGGTGGGTTCTTGCATGACGATCATGTCCTGAAACACCGGGGTTCTGGCCTTTTCACTTGTCTGAAAACAGCGCATGGGAGGCCTGTAATGGCCCGAATCATACCACCGGATACGCCTCTCACAGGCCATTCTGCGTGGAATGATCACTTGTCCAACTTGTACGACAAGTTATCAGTATCCCCTAAAATATCTTTACCTCTGATCTGCACGATCTTTTCGTGAGTTCATGGATTCGACGCTGCCCAGAAAAACTTCTTCCTCAGGACCAAAATCTGTAAAAACCACCTGAAAACCCAGTAAATAAAGGTATTTATAGAGTTTAAAGCCTGACTGAATCGCCTCTCCATCACACACACCCTCACCCGTACAGAATAAAAAATGCCTCACCAGGAGCCTGTGAGGGACTTGCACAACGCTTTTTTACTTGTATGATGACTGTCAATGCAAGGGACACACCTTGCAAAAAACCCGCATAAAAACAACGAGTGGGAGATTCAACTGTGAACACATCCAATTCCGGGGTGGTGGGCGGCATCGATCCGACCCTGAGTTCGGCCATATCCAAAGTCAAACGCCACGTCCTGCCGCTTTTCGTCATCATGTTTATCGTCAACTACATCGACCGGGTGAACATCGGCTTCGTGCGTTCGCACATGGAGCACGACCTGGGCATCGGTGCTGCGGCCTATGGCCTGGGTGCCGGCCTGTTTTTCATCGGCTATGCGCTGTTTGAAGTGCCTTCAAACATCCTGCTGCAAAAGGTCGGCGCCCGTATCTGGCTGACACGCATCATGTTCACCTGGGGCATCGTCGCCTCCTGCATGGCGTTCATTCAGAACGAAACCCACTTCTATATCCTGCGTTTCCTGCTGGGCGTGGCTGAAGCCGGCTTCTTCCCTGGCGTGATCTACTACTTCACCCGCTGGCTGCCGGGCGTAGAGCGTGGCAAGGCAATTGCCATCTTCCTCAGCGGTTCTGCCATTGCTTCGCTGATTGCTGGCCCGCTGTCCGGCCTGCTTCTACAGATCAATGGCCTGGGCATGCATGGCTGGCAGTGGATGTACTTCATTGAAGGCATGTTCTCGGTAGCGCTGTGTGGCTTTGTCTGGTTCTGGCTGGACTCCAAGCCTCACGATGCGAAATGGCTGACCCGCGAAGAACAGGACGCACTGGTCAAGGCCATCGACGACGAACAATTGGCCCGTGAAGCCGCAACCCCCATCAAGCCGTCGCTGGGCAAGCTGCTCAAGGACAGCCAGATCATTCTGTTCTGCCTGATCTACTTCTTTATCCAACTGACCATTTATGCCGCAACGTTCTGGCTGCCCAGCATCATCAAGAAAATGGGCGATCTGAACGACATCCAGGTTGGTCTGTTCAACTCGATCCCCTGGCTGCTGTCGATCATCGGCATGTACGCCTTCGCTTCGCTGTCGGCCAAATGGAAAAACCAGCAGGCCTGGGTCGCCACAGCCCTGCTGATCGCTGCCGCCGGGATGTTCCTGTCCACCACCGGCAGCCCGATCTTTGCCTTTGTCGCCATCTGCTTTGCAGCACTTGGCTTCAAGTCGGCATCGTCGCTGTTCTGGCCAATCCCTCAGGCTTACCTGGATGCCCGGATTGCCGCCGCCGTCATCGCCCTGATCAACTCGGTGGGCAACCTGGGCGGCTTCGTGGCCCCGGCCACCTTCGGCATCCTTGAACAGAACACCGGCTCGATCCAGGGCGGTCTCTACGGCCTGACCGCGACTTCGATCATTGCCGCCATCATCGTCTTCGCCGCCCGCAACAAGCCCAAGCCTGGCGCCACACCGGTTGCCGCCGTACAGACCTCGGCCACCCATTAATCAGTCGCCCAGACACGCATTGCCAAAGGATCATTTCATGAACGCTCAGAACAAGACGCCAATCATCACCAGCCTGCAAGTCGTACCGGTCGCCGGCCACGATGACATGCTGCTCAACCTCAGCGGCGCCCACGGCCCGTACTTCACCCGTAACATCGTGATTCTCAAGGACAACGCCGGTAACACCGGCGTGGGCGAAGTCCCCGGCGGCGAGCGCATTCGCCAGACCCTGGAAGACGCCCGCTCCCTCGTGGTCGGCAGCAGCATCGGCACCTACCAGAAGATCCTCAACAATGTGCGCCAGACCTTTGCCGAGCGCGACGCCGGGGGCCGCGGCCAGCAGACCTTCGACCTGCGCATCACCATCCATGCCGTAACGGCGCTGGAAGCCGCCCTGCTCGACCTGCTCGGCCAGCATCTGGAAGTGCCGGTGGCAGCCTTGCTGGGTGAAGGCCAGCAGCGCGATCAGGTGGAAATGCTGGGCTACCTGTTTTATGTCGGCGATCAGCACAAGACCGATCTGCCTTACCGCCGCGAACCGGACGCCGATAACGACTGGTTCCGGGTTCGCCACGAGAAGGCCCTGACTCCCGAAGCCGTGGTGCGCCTGGCCGAAGCGGCTCACAGCCGTTACGGCTTCCAGGATTTCAAACTCAAGGGCGGCGTGCTGCGCGGCGATGAGGAAATCGAAGCCGTGACCGCTCTGGCCGAGCGTTTCCCCGATGCGCGCATTACCCTGGACCCGAACGGTGCCTGGTCACTCAAGGAAGCCATTCGCCTGTGCCGCGACCAGCATCATGTGCTGGCCTATGCCGAAGACCCGTGCGGTGCCGAAAACGGCTTCTCCGGTCGCGAAGTCATGGCCGAGTTCCGTCGCGCCACCGGCCTGAAGACCGCCACCAACATGATCGCCACCGACTGGCGCGAAATGGGCCATGCCATCCAGTTGCAATCGGTGGACATCCCGCTGGCCGACCCGCACTTCTGGACCATGCAGGGTTCGGTACGTGTCGCCCAGATGTGCAACGAGTGGGGCCTGACCTGGGGCTCGCACTCCAATAACCACTTCGATATCTCTCTGGCGATGTTTACCCATGTCGCCGCTGCGGCACCGGGCGATATCACCGCCATCGATACCCACTGGATCTGGCAGGACGGCCAGCGTCTGACCAAGGCACCGCTGCAGATCATCGGCGGGCACGTCCAGGTTCCGAAAAAGCCGGGGCTGGGCATCGAACTGGACATGGACCAGCTCAACAAGGCCCACGAACTGTACAAAGGCATGGGCCTGGGCGCACGCAACGATGCGGTCGCCATGCAGTTCCTGATCCCGAACTGGGAGTTCAACAACAAGCAGCCTTGTCTGGTGCGTTGACCTCCTGCCCTCCCGCTCAACGAACTTGCCACCTCCCCCTGGCAACCGGCGCGTAACCCCCTTACGCGCCGTTTTTTTAGCCCCGTCAATGACGTGCTAAGGTGTGTGCACCACTTGTCGCGACGGGCCGCCATGCTCCATATCGCTCGCACTCACCCACGCCTGAGTCTGGCCACGTTACTGGGCCTGGCTGGCGGCACCGCTTCTGCCTTCTTATATCCAGACACCACCCTGACCAGCCAATGCCTGATCGGCTGGAACCTTGGCGTGTGGTTTTACCTGATCCTGATCTTCACCCGCACCCTTCGCAGCCACGCCGATGATGTCAAGAGAATCGCCGTGATCGAGGACGAAAATGCCGGTCTGGTCTTGCTGACCGTCTGCATTGCCGCTCTGGCGAGTCTGGCGGCCATTGTTCTGGAACTGGCCGGCACCCGGGGCATGACGAGCGAAGCGCGGCTGCTGCACTACGCCTTTACCGGCCTGACCATCGCAGGCTCCTGGCTGATGATCGGAGTGGTGTTCAGCCTGCATTACGCCCGCCTGTTCTATACATGGAAAGGCAAACACACCGCCCTGCAATTTGCCGATGGCGAGAGAGCACCTGACTACTGGGATTTCCTGTACTTTTCGTTCACCCTCAGCGTGGCCGTGCAGACTTCGGACGTGGGGGTGATGACCCGGGACATGCGCAAGATTGTATTGGCCCAGTGCCTGATCTGCTTTGTCTTCAATACGGCCATTCTGGGCTTCTGCATCAATATTGCCGCCAGCCTGTTCGACTGAAACCACCTCCCTTGAAGGACACCTGCTTCATGACACAGACACAGATTGCAGTGCTCGATGACTGGCAGAACGTTGCTCGCGATGTCGTGGACTGGTCAGTGCTGGCCCCGGTCGGCCACGTCAGCTTTCTGCACGACTTTCCGGCCGACACCGCGACCATGGTCCAGCGCCTGCAAGGCTTCGAGGTCATTTGCGTGATGCGCGAACGCACCCTGTTCGATGAGGCACTGCTCAGCCAGTTGCCACGCCTCAAGCTGCTGGTAACCGGCGGCATGCGCAACGCGGCCATCGACATCAAGGCCGCAAAACGGCTGGGCATCGAAGTATGCGGCACCGAAAGCTACAAACACGCAGCACCGGAACTGACCTGGGCACTGATCATGGGCATCACCCGCAACCTGGTCGCGGAAGCCAACTCATTGCGCGCAGGCAAGTGGCAGGTCGGCCTGGGCAGTGACCTGCATGGCAAGACACTGGGCATTCTGGGACTGGGGAGTATCGGCAAGTGGATTGCCCGTTATGGTCAGGCGTTCGGCATGAAGGTGATTGCCTGGAGCCAGAACCTGACAGCCGAGGCCGCCGCCGAAGCAGGCGTTACCTATGTCAGCAAACAGGAACTGTTCGAGCAGGCCGATGTGCTGTCGATCCATCTGGTGCTCAGTGACCGCAGCCGCGGGCTGGTGGATGCCGAGGCTCTGGGCTGGATGAAACCGGGGGCTTATCTCGTCAACTCGTCACGCGGGCCCATCATTGATGAAGCCGCACTGATCGATGCCTTGCAACAACGCAGGATTGCCGGCGCGGCACTGGACGTCTTCGATGTCGAACCGCTGCCGACCGAACATCCATTCCGCCAGCTGGATAACGTCCTGGCGACTCCGCATATCGGTTATGTCACCGAAAACAACTACCGGACCTTCTTCAGTCAGATGATCGAAGATATTCAGGCCTGGCATGCGGGCTCGCCAATTCGAGTGCTTGCCTGACAGGAGAGCGGTCTTCGCGAGCAAGCTCGCGAAGACCTCACACCTTATAAGGTATAGGAGAAGCCGACCTGAACAGTGCGAGGCGCACCAGGGTAGGCAAAGGCATTGCCCCACGCCCCTTCTTCAAACTCCTTGTCGAAGAGGTTTTTCACATCCAGATTGAGCTTCAGGTGCTCGTTGACCTTGTAGTAGGACAGCAGGTCGTAAACCGTGTAGCTGTCCATGTCGAACGACGGATTGGCATTGCGTCCTTCACGCTGCGCCACATAACGGCCACCCGCGCCAATACCCAGACCTCTCAGGGCTCCATCCTGGAACTCATAGACGTTCAACAGGCTGAAGCTCTGCTCCGGAATGTTCGCCAGACGAGTCCCCTTGCGCAACGAGTTGTCCTTGGTGACTTCGGCATCCACATAGGCATAGTTACCCATCAGACGCCATTCGGGCGTCAGGTTGCCCACCACGTTCAGGTCGAAACCACGGCTGCGCACCTCACCCGCCGCCACGCTGAATGCGTCGTCGACCGGATCGGTCGTCAGGACGTTTTTCTTGTCGATTTGATAGACAGCAGCATCGACGCTCAACTTGCGCTCAAGCGCTTCCCACTTTGCACCAACTTCATAGGACTTGCCTTCCTCGGCCTTGAAACCACCGCCCTGACGGCTCGCGCCACTGTTTGGCTTGAAGGAGCGCGCTGTGTTGGCATAGACCGCAACCGTGTCGGTCAGGTCGTAGGTCAGACCCAGACGCGGAGTGACGGCGTTGTCGCTTTGGGTGAAGTCTTCGGTGGTGGAAAGGTAAGAATCGTAGTCGTGCTCGAAACGCTCGAAACGGGCACCGGCCAGCAATTTCAGACGCTCGGTCAGAGCCACCTGATCCTGCAGGAACGCCGCGTAGGTCTTGAGGTTTTCCTTGTCATGGGTCGTGGTGCGGGTCAGCGCCGGACGAGCCTGGCCATAGACGGGATCGTAGATGTCGATGGTGTAGGCGCTCAGGCCTGCGGCAGAACGCTGAATGATGGATTTATAGTCGTAATCCTCATATTCCACGCCTGCCAGCAAGGTGTGCTCGAAGCCGCCAGCCGTGAAGTTGCCCGTCACGTTGAACTGCCAGTCGCGGTCGGTCCACTCCAGCTTGCGGTAGTTATAGTTACGCGCCAGCGTGCGGCCATCGGCGTTCATGCCGTTGGCCTCGACCGCATCACCCTGCATGGTGCCGTCGAGCAGCTGGAAGCCACCGCCCAGTTTCCAGTTGTCGTTGAGATCATGCTCGAAACGCAACTGCGCCATGCTGGTATCGGTATGCAGCTTGCCCGCATCCTTCTCGCCAAAGAACGAATCCCGGGACGCCGTGCGCGTTTGGTTGGTATAGCGTGTCAGGCCACGGTCGAGGGGCGCGTTGTTACGCATGAAATCGCCCTCGAAAATGATGCGGGTGGCATCGTTGACCTGCCAGCTCAGAACCGGGGCCACACCGTAGCGCTCGGTTTCGACGTGATCACGGAAGGTATCGCCACCCTCGCCCACGACATTCAGGCGATAGGCAAAACGGCCTTCATCATCCAGCGGGCCGGAAGCATCCAGGGTGCCGCGCTTCATGCCCTGATCGTTGATCTGGCTGCCCAGGGTGACGGTTCTTTCAGCCAGAGGCTGTTTGGAAACCACGTTGAAGGTACCACCGGGATCGCCACGACCATACAGAGTGGTCGCCGGGCCACGCAGGACTTCAAGACGCTCGATGGTGTTGGCATCGGGCATGCTTGGATAGCCGCGGTTGATCGGGAAGCCATTGCGGTAGAACTCGCCGGTGGTGAAACCACGCACGGTGAAGGTCGTCAGGCCCTGGGCACCGAAGTTGTTGGCACGACCCACGCCGCCAGCGTAGTCCAGCGCCTCCTGCAGACGTGTCGCGCCGATGTCTTCCACCGCTTCGCGGGTAACAACGCTGACCGACTGCGGCGTTTCATGCAAAGACGTGTCGGTGCGGGTTGCACTGGCCGAACGGGTCGCACGGTAGCCCTGGACGGGGCCTGTCGCCTGCTCGGTGTCGGCAGTCCCCTGGATGTCGATATTCTGCAGCTCTATCGACGGTTTATCGGCAGTGACGGAATCAGCCCAGGCAGCCTGGCTGATTGCCTGAATAACGCAAAGAGAAACTAAAGTACGACGCATCAACGTGTATTTCCTTGGCGAGATACCAAGCCTTCATGGGACCTGGCAGGTTTTTTTTGCGCGAATAGTACAGATTCTCATTAGGAGTTGATACAAATTCACAACAAATAAAAACGGACGACTCAAGTCTTTCGCAAAGGCCTCGATAACCGGGCAAAATGGCAACCTGCATGATCATCTGATTCAGGAACTTCAATGCCTCTTTCCGCCCCCAATTGCGCCCTGCTGGTCATCGACATGCAATATGACTTCATGCCCGGTGGTGCACTGGCAGTCGCCGATGGCGACACCTTGCCACCCTTGATAAACCGCCTGGGCACGCACTTCACTCAGGTCATCGTCACTCAGGACTGGCACCCGGCCGGCCATATCTCCTTTGCCAGCAGCCATCCCGGTTACAAACCCTTCGAGAGCATCACCCTGCCCTATGGCCCTCAGACACTGTGGCCGGATCATTGCATCCAGGGCAGTCACGGTGCCCGGCTGCATGAGGACCTGGACTTGCCCCACGCGCAACTGATCCTGCGCAAAGGGTGCAACGCGCATATCGATAGCTACTCCGCCTTTCTGGAAGCCGATCGCACAACCGCAACGGGGCTGACCGGGTACTTGAAAGAGCGCGGTATCGACACCGTGTTCGTGGCCGGCCTGGCGCTGGACTTCTGCGTGTCATGGACGGCCCAGGACGCCCGCAAGGCCGGCTTCACGACGTATGTCATCGAAGATGCCTGCCGCGCCATCGACATGAACGGTTCCCTGGAAAACGCCTGGAAAACCATGCTCGCCTGCGGGGTCGGCCGGATGCAGAGCGAGGACCTGATCGTTCCCTGAGCCCTTGTGCAGAACGCAGCGAACGACGCCCGTCGGCCCGTGTCTGAACCAGCAGCCCCCTGCTCAGGAAGTTCAGTTCCATGGATCAGACCCCAGACGGCAAGACCCCAGGCCTGTCGGCCGAAGAAGAACGAGAAATCGATGAGAACCAGCCGCCCCGCGCGGCGGTCCTCCATGAAACCATCCGCATCCAGGGCGATCACGAACTGGAACGTAGCGCCGCCGCACTGTGGTGGTCGGCGCTGGCGGCCGGCCTGACCATGGGCCTGTCGCTGATGGCCATGGGGCTTTTCAAGTCCCGGCTGGCGGATGTCGAAGCCAGCCATGTCATCGCCAGCCTCGGTTACTCGGCAGGGTTTCTGGCAGTGATTCTGGCTCGCCAGCAACTCTTTACCGAAAACACCCTCACAGCCGTATTGCCGGTCATGAGCAAACTGACCCTGGGCAACATCGCACGGCTCCTTCGTCTGTGGAGCATTGTGCTGCTGGGCAATCTGGCGGGCACCCTGCTGGTGACCTATGTGATGCTTCATCTGCCGATCTTCGATGGCAAGACCGATCAGGCGTTTCTGGAAATCGGCCGCAAGATCATGGAGAACGACGTCAACCAGATGTTTTCCAAGGGCATCGTGTCCGGCTGGATGATTGCGACCATGGTCTGGATGATCGCGTCCATGGAAAGCGCCAGGATAGCGATCATTGTGATGATCACTTACCTGATGGCGCTGGGTGATTTCACCCATATCGTCGTCGGCTCCGCCGAGGTGTCCTATCTGGTGTTCGCCAGTGAGCTGGCCTGGAAAGATTTCTGGCTGATATTCGCAGGCCCCACCCTGGCGGGTAATATCATCGGCGGCAGTTTCATCTTCGCGCTGATCAGCCATGCGCAGATCCGCAGCGAAAGAGACATGACTGCCAGACTGGAACGGGACCGAAAGGAAAAAGAGGCCAGGGTCCGGGCCGCACAAAAGGCTTCTTAAACTTTTATTCAGAAAACACGCTGGTATTAATAGGCAAAATACGGCTTTTCCGTACCTGTTCAGGCAAAGACCATGACCCGAATCCTGGCAATCGAAGACGACGCCATCACCGCAAAGGAAATAGTTGCGGAACTCAGCAGCCACGGCCTTGAAGTGGACTGGGTCGATAACGGTCGCGACGGACTTGCACGGGCTGCCAGCGGTGATTACGACCTCATCACCCTGGACCGCATGCTGCCGGAGATGGATGGCTTGAGCATTGTCACCCACCTTCGGGCACAGGGTATTTCAACGCCCATCCTGATGATCAGTGCCTTGTCCGACGTAGACGAACGCGTGCGCGGCCTGCGTGCCGGGGGCGATGACTACCTGCCCAAACCCTTTGCCTCCGATGAAATGGCGGCGCGGGTCGAGGTGTTGTTGCGCCGCAGCAACCCCGTGACAGCCGCAAAAACCGTGTTGCAGGTTGCCGACCTGGAGCTGAACCTGATCAGCCGCGAAGCCTGCCGGGGCGGCAAACCGCTGACCCTGCTGCCCACCGAGTACAAGCTGCTGGAATTTCTCATGCGCAACAGCGGGCAGATCATTACCCGGATGATGATTTTCCAGGAAGTCTGGGGTTATCACTTCGATCCCGGCACCAACCTGATCGACGTGCATATCGGCCGCCTGCGCAAAAAGATCGACCCGCCCGGCAACGCGCCGCTGATCCAGACCGTTCGGGGCTCGGGTTATGTCATTACCGAACCCGTCTAAAGGCTGGCGTTCGTCAAGCAGTCGCCTGCTGGCGCTGTACAGTTTCCTGTTCGTGGCCTGGAGCGGCATTCTGCTGGGGGTACTGTATTGGGAGGTCACGTCCTATCTGGGCAACCTCGCCCGCCACTCGCTGATGCAGCGCCAGCAACTGTTTTCACGCTTCGAGGGGCATGAGCTGGTCGACGCACTGGCCACCAGCATGACATTCGACATGCGCTCCGTGGATGCCTACGGCCTGTTCGACGAAAACCTGTCGCCACTGGCCGGACCGATCAATCGCATACCGTCCAGCCTGCCCCTCGACGGGCGCATCCATCAGTTGAACAATTGCATCGACTCCAACGACCCGGAACTGCCCAGCGACAGCTGCGATGCCATCGCAACCAGAACCACCGATGGCCGCTGGCTGGTACTGGTGCGCGACAACGGTTCCCTGTTCGCGGTCTCGACCTTGATTCTCAAGGCCTTGCTGTGGGGAATCTCCCTGACCATCATTCCCGGCGTGGCGGGCTGGCACTTGTTGCGCCGTCGCCCGCTGCGTCGTATCCGCGCCATACAGGCCAGTGCCGAATCGATCATTGCCGGTGACATGTCGGGGCGTCTGCCGGTGTCCAGCCGACGCGATGAGCTGGACATGCTGGCAGTCATCGTCAACGCCATGCTCGACCGTATCGAGAAACTGATGAACGAGGTCAAGGGTGTCTGCGACAACATCGCCCACGACCTGCGCACCCCGCTGACGCGCCTGCGCGCCCAGCTCTACCGTATCCAGCAACAATCGGACGATTCGGCACACTCGACACAGATGGCCCAGGTCATTGCCGAGGCCGATACGCTGATGGCACGTTTTCGCGGACTTCTGCGCATTTCAGAGATAGAGGATCATCAGAGACGCTCGGCATTCGTTGAGCTGGACCTGCGCCCGCTTCTGCAGGAACTTCACGACTTTTACCTGCCACTTGCAGAAGAAGATCAAGTGCTTCTGATGCTGCAACTCGACGACCCCTTGCCGACACTGATCGGGGATCGCGCCCTGCTGTTCGAGGCACTGGCCAACCTGTTGAGCAATGCAATCAAATTCACGCCGCCGGGCGGCACGGTGCTGATCAGCGCCTATGTCGATGGCAACAGCCCATGTATCGCGGTTCAGGACTCTGGACCCGGCATTCCGCCCTCCGAACGCGAAGCGGTGTTCCAGCGCTTCTATCGCTGCGAAGACGGCAACCAGCAAAGCGGTTTCGGCCTTGGCCTGTCGGTGGTTGCCGCTATCGTCAATCTGCATGGCTTCAGCCTGCACATCGGCACCAGCACCTATGGAGGCGCGAGCCTTGTGCTGGAATGCCAACACGTGAATACGCTGGTATAAACCATTCTCGCAACAGGGTTTATTGCCTGCATTTTGACGGAGATAAAACGGCTAACCCGTATTTGATAGCACTTCGCTATAAATCTGGCGCATGATTACAAGCGCTAATTTGTAACAATATATTTCAAAAATAGAGAGTGATGGACCGTTTCAGCAAGCACGAGTTCCCTCCTTTAACGGAATTTTCACGCTCGATACGCTGCTTTTCACCGAATAACATCTCTTTGCCATCATTTCCGGGTTTTCACCTCTGAAGGGAGGCACGGCCCGTTTCGGCATTTTTATGGCGTCAGCTACTTGTCGGTCCGGGCCACTCTGCGTTATCACTAGTCACCGTGATTCACGTTCTTGTTGCACCTTATAACAATAAAAACTCAATGGATTTCGCCACTAACCAGGCGAGGCTTTGGCATGGCCGCTAAAGCAGAGAAACCGTATTGACTTAGTAGGATCGACTTAGCCTGGGAGGCTGTTATGGGCGCACAATCAAAGATTATCAGCGTTGGAGAGTTCAAGCTTTACACCGAAACCTATTGGAAAAGCAGTGCAGCAAAAACCATTTTGCTGATCAATGGTGCACTGTCCACTACTGGCTCTTTCGGGCAAACGGTCAAATATCTACAACCGCACTACAACCTCGTGTTATTTGATCTTCCCTTTGCCGGACAGTCCCGGGATCACAACCCCGACGACATGATCGTGACCAAGGAAGACGAGGTCAAAATCCTGCTGCAACTGATCGACCGCTTCCAGGTCAATTACCTGATCTCGGTCTCGTGGGGCGGTGTATCGGCACTTCTGGCCCTGTCAGAGACGCCGCCGTCGGTAGAAAAGGCGATCATTTCCTCCTTCTCTCCCGTCCTCAACGAACCGATGCTCGACTACATCGACAAGGCGCAGGTCTACCTGGCCGCCCGCGAAAAACGGAAAATCGGCTCTCTGCTCAACGACACCGTCGGCAAGTATCTGCCCCGGCTGTTCAAGCTCTATAACTACAAGCACCTGATCAGTCTTGCCGAACATGAATATGCCCAGATCGACTTTCACATCAGTCAGATCCGCAAACTAAGCGCCAGTAACTATGTCGAGCGTTTTGCCTCGATCAAGATTCCGGTGCTCTTCATCAATGGCGAGAAAGATGAATACACGACGGTCGAAGATGCCCGTAGTTTCTCCAACTACATTGCTCAAAGCAGCTTCAAGGTAGTTCCCGATGCCGGGCACTTCCTGGACCTGGAAAGCAAGGCCGCCTGGCTGACGTCGCAAAAGAATGTGCTGGAGTTCTTCGGCACCGAGGAAACCCAAAGCCAGCCGGTATGGCCCGACGCGACGGCGATGGCCTGACACTCTCGAATCGATGCCTGAATGACCGCAAGGCTTTCAGCATGACGCCGTGATTCACGGGTGTTGGCTTATTCCATCGAGCAGTGGCTGTTTTGTTGATGACTATTTCTTCTGCAACTCTCTTGCGTTCGTTTTGCCGTGTTACCGGAAAAGACCGACCCTCACATCCCGGGTCACCTCTAAGCCAGCCCTGGCTGGCCTTGGGGCTGCATTGCGTTCTGGCGCTTTCGATCAGTGCGTGCTCGGCCGGAAACCCGGCGGAAAAGGCACGGGTCCGCGTGGCAGTCCAGCAAGTGGCCTCCAGCGATGTCACGACCAGCGTGGTCCTGACAGGCGATATCCAGGCACGCAAAGTGACCGATCAGGCCTTTCGCGTGTCGGGCAAGCTGGTGGAGCGGTTCGTGGATGTGGGGGATCGGGTACGGGCCAATCAGGTACTTGCCAGACTGGACCCCAGAGAACAAAAGACCGACCTCGAGTCGGCCAATGCCGAAGTGGCAGCCCGGGAATCACGGTTACGCCTTGCACAAAACAACTATCAGCGTCAGCAGACATTACTGCCCAAAGGCTACACCAACCTCAGTGAATACCAGCAGGCGCGCTCCGCTCTGGAGAGTGCCCGCGGGGATCTGGCCTCACTGAAGGCCCAACAGGCCAACGCCCGTGACCAGGTCGGTTATACCGAACTGGTTGCGGTGGCCGACGGGGTCATCACGGCCCGCCACGCCGAAGAAGGCCAGGTGGTACAGGCTGCCACGCCTGTTTTCAGCCTGGCTCACGACGGCGAGCGCGAAGCGGTATTCGCCGCGTATGAATCCTTGCTGAGCTCCGATCAGCCCGGTGGCACTGTGCTGGTCAGGACGCTAGGCCTGCCCGACATGGAAATTCCCGGCACGATCCGCGAAATCACCCCCATCGTGTCCGCGTCCAGCGGCACGTTGCGGGTGCGCGTCTCGCTGCCGGATACCGCCACCACGCTGGCACTGGGAACCGTCGTCAGTGCACGACTCATGACCCATTCGCAACGGGCATTCACCCTCCCCTGGTCCGCCTTGAGCCGTACCCACGGGCAGCCTGCCGTCTGGCTGCTGGACGACAAGTCACAGGTCAGGCTGGCCAGGGTACAAGTGCTGCGCTACGAACAGGGGCAAGTGGTCATTGCATCCGGCCTGTCGGATGGCGACAGAGTGGTTTCCAAAGGTGCTCAGTTCCTCTATCCGGGGCAAAAGGTCGATGTCGCTGAACGCACTGACAGCGCATCGGCTTCCGCCTTGTCATCGGAAAAAACACTATGAGCCTGACGGTAAAAACCTGCATACAACTGTGGCTGTTTTGCGTAGTTCTCATGTTTCTCTCGGGGTGTCGCGACAAGCCGGTTCGCGAAGCCGTCGAACGGCCGGTGCTGTTCACCGAAATCGTCGATCAACGTCGTGATGTGCATGGCCGTTTTGCCGGCAGTATCCAGCCGCAATATGAAGTGGCCATGGGGTTTCGCATCGCCGGACGCATCGCAACCCGGCACGCCGAGATCGGGCAACTGGTACACAAGGGCGATCTTCTGGCCACCCTCGAGCCCAGCGACCAGCAGAATCGGTTGCGCGCCCGACAGGCCGAACAAGGCAAAGCTCAGGCTTCATGGCAACAACTGCGCGATGAACAACTGCGTTACCAGCAGTTGTTCGAGCGAGGCGTCGGCTCACGTGCTCATCTGGACAGGCTGAGCAGCGACCTGCGCAGTCAGGAAGCCATTCTGCATCAAGCCCGCCTGGCCGCCGAGCAGGCCAGCGATCACCTGTCCTACACGCGCCTGCTGGCCGAATTCGACGGTGTGGTCACTGACTGGCATGCCGAAGTCGGCCAGGTGATGGTCACCGGCCATGCCGTTGTCAGCCTGGCCCGCCCGGAAAGCCGCGAGGCTGTGGTGGATCTGCCGGTCGAACTGGCTGCCGCTCTGAATCAGGGGATGCAGATCAAGGTGGTGTCCCAGCTGAACGAGCAGGTGTCCGTGCCCGCTCAGGTCCGCCTGCTGTCGCCACAGATCGATGCCACCACCCGCACGCAGCGTGTGCGCCTGGCCTTGCAACAGATCCCGGACAGCTTTCGTCTCGGCTCGACCGTCAGCGTTGAAATCAGCAGCACTGTGCCGACTTTCCGCGAACTGCCCGATACCGCCTTGCAGGAACAGGACGGGCAGGCTCAGGTCTGGGTCATCGACCCGCTCACCGCAACCTTGAACCCTCGCACCGTACACGTGCTGGCCCGGCATGGCTCGTCCGTGCGCGTCAGCGGCGAGCTGAATGATGGCGACAAGGTGGTGACCGCAGGTGTGAACAGCCTGAGGCCCGGTCAGAAAATCCGCGTCGAACGAGAGGTCAGTTTGTGAGAGAGCGCTTCAATCTGTCTGCCTGGGGGCTCAAGCATCGCACGCTGGTCTGGTACATGATGTTCGTTTCACTGCTGATGGGAAGCTGGTCGTTCCTGAACCTGGGGCGCGAGGAAGACCCGTCTTTCGCCATCAAGACCATGGTCATCCAGGCTCGCTGGCCGGGGGCGACCCTGCCCGACACCTTGCAACAAGTGACCGACCGGCTGGAGAAGAAGCTCGAAGAAATCGATGCCCTGGACTACGTGAAAAGCTACACGCTGGCCGGTGAATCGACGATTTTCGTGTTCCTCAAGAGTGAAACCCGCAGCGCCGACATTCCGGCTGCGTGGTATCAGGTCCGCAAGAAGATCATGGACGTTCGTGGCGAACTGCCCAGCGGTATTCAAGGGCCTGCGTTCAATGACGAGTTCGGTGATGTATTCGGCAGCATCTATGCCTTTACCGCCGATGGTCTGTCGTTCCGCCAGTTGCGCGATTATGTGGAGCAGGTCCGGGCGGATATCCGCAGCGTGCCGAACCTGGGCAAGATCGAACTGCTCGGCGCCCAGCGCGAAGTCATCTACCTGAACTTCTCCATCCGCAAGCTGGCGGCCCTGGGTATCGACCAGCGTCAGGTGCTGCAAAGCCTGCAGGCACAGAACGCCGTCACACCGGCGGGCGTCATGGAAGCCGGCCCGGAACGCATCGCCGTGCGTACCAGCGGCCAGTTCACCAACGAACAGGATCTGCTGGCGGTGAACCTGCGCTTTGGCGACCGTTTCTTTCGCCTGAGCGATCTGGCCACCGTGGAGCGGCGTTATGCCGATCCGCCCTCCTCCCTGTTTCGCTTCAACGGCCAGCCTGCCATCGGCCTTGCCGTGGCCATGAAGCAAGGCGGCAACATTCAAGAGTTCGGCTCCCGGTTGCAGCAGCGTATCGATGAACTGACCGGCGAACTGCCGCTGGGTATCGATGTGCACCTGGTGTCCAGCCAGGCCGATGTGGTGGATAAGGCCATCGGCGGTTTCACCCACGCCCTGTTCGAGGCCATACTGATCGTGCTGGTGGTGAGCTTCATCAGCCTGGGCATCCGCGCCGGCCTTGTGGTGGCCTGTTCGATTCCACTGGTGCTGGCACTGGTGTTTGTCTTCATGGAGTACAGCGGCATCACCATGCAGCGCATCTCCCTCGGCGCCCTGATCATTGCCCTGGGTCTGCTGGTGGATGACGCCATGATCACCGTGGAGATGATGGTCACCCGGCTTGAAGGTGGCGACTCCCTGCAACAGGCCGCGACCTTTGCCTACACCTCGACCGCCTTTCCGATGCTCACCGGCACACTGGTGACCGTGGCCGGTTTCGTGCCCATTGGCCTGAACTCCAGCTCGGCGGGGGAATACGTCTTCACCATGTTTGCCGTGATCGCTGTCGCGCTGCTGCTGTCATGGCTGGTGGCCGTGCTGTTCGCGCCCTTGATCGGCATTTACATCCTGAAAAAGCCCCAGAGCCATCACGCCCATACCGGCACCTGGATGCGTGCATTCCAGCGCGTGCTGTTGCAGGCACTCAGGCATCGCTGGTGGGTGATCGGCATCACGACGGCGGTCTTTGTCGGTTCGCTGTTCGCCGGCAAGCTGTTGCAGAACCAGTTCTTCCCGGACTCCGATCGCCCGGAAATCCTGGTGGACATCTACATGCCCCAGAACGGCTCGATCGAAGGCACGAAACAGACCATGGACCGTTTCGAGGCCACGCTCAAGGACGATCCGGACATCCTGCGCTGGAGTTCCTATGTCGGCAAAGGGGCCGTGCGTTTCTATCTGCCACTGGACCAGCAGTTGAATAACCCCTTCTACGGGCAACTGGTGATCGTCAGCCGTGGCGGCGAAGGTCGTGACCGCCTGATCGAACGCCTGCGCCAGCGCTTTCGCGATGATTTCGTCGGAGTCGGCGGTTACGTCCAGCTCCTGAACATGGGGCCGCCGGTGGGCTGGCCGGTGCAATATCGGGTCAGCGGCCCGGACATCGAGCAGGTGCGCAGTCATGCCATGGCCCTGGCCGCCATTCTGGATGCCAACCCCAATATCGGTCAGGTGATCTATGACTGGAACGAGCCGGGCAAGGTGCTCAAGATCGATATCGCTCAGGACAAGGTGCGCCAGTTCGGCCTGTCGTCCGAAGATGTGGCACAGATCCTCAATAGCCTGGTAACCGGCACCAGCATCACTCAGGTCCGGGATGACACTTACCTGATCGACCTGATCGGGCGTGCCGAAGACCAGGAACGCAGCTCATTGCAAACCCTGAGCAGCCTGCAGATTCCGACGCCCAATGGTTCTACGGTTCCACTGATGGCCTTTGCCACCTTGAGCTATGAACAGGAGCAGCCACTGGTCTGGCGTCGCGACCGTCTACCCACCATCACCCTGAAAGCCAATGTGCTCGGTCATCTGCAACCGGCAGCGCTGGTCAAGCAGCTGCAACCCCAGGTCAAGGCCTTCACGGATGAATTGCCGGTGCGCTACTCCGTGGCCATCGGCGGCGCAGTCGAAGCCAGCGCCCGTTCGCAAGGGCCGATCCTGAAAGTGGTGCCGTTGATGCTGTTACTGGTCGCCAGCTTTCTGATGATCCAGCTGCACAGCGTGAAGAAACTGCTGCTGGTGGTCAGCGTCGTGCCCCTTGGCTTGATCGGCGTGGTCGCGGCCCTGCTGATGACAGGCTATCCACTGGGGTTTGTGGCCATTCTCGGCATATTGGCGCTGATCGGCATCATCATCCGCAACTCGGTGATTCTGGTGACGCAGATCGATGAGTTCATGGCCGCAGGCGAAAGCGCATGGGCGGCGGTGATCCAGGCCACCGAACACCGTTGTCGGCCGATTCTGCTGACGGCAGCAGCGGCCAGCCTGGGGATGATCCCCATCGCGCGTGAAGTCTTCTGGGGACCGATGGCTTACGCCATGATTGGCGGTATTGCGATAGCCACCGTGTTGACGCTGTTCTTTCTGCCTGCCCTGTACCTGGTCAGCTATCGGATTCAAGAACCCGAAAGCTGACCGGGAACAGCCGGATCAGAGTTCGATCGTGGCAAAGTCGAACAACGATTGAGCGGCCTCGACCAGCATGGTTTGCTTGATCGGGGCCGGGCAATCGAGGTTCTTGAACTGCTCGACCACAGAGGCATAGTTGACGTGCTGCTCGTGCTGGGTGTGCGGCCAGTCACTGCCCCACACCAGACGACGCGCACCGAAAGACTGCAGCAGCAGGGGCAATGCCGCATTGGCGAAGTCCAGATTCTGCTCATCGGTGCCGCCCAGGCGGTAAATGGCCGAGACCTTCATCCAGATCTGCCCGCTCAGGCCCAGCTCCAGCAGAGCCTGAAAGGCCGGATCATCGACACCCAGGCGCGAATCGGGACGGCCAAAGTGATCGACCACGATCTTGCAACCGAACGGCAACAGATCACGGATCAGGCCCGGCAGGTCAGCGACATGCCGATGCAACTCGACATGCCATCCCAGCATCCAGACATTCTTGAACAGTTCCTGCCAGCCCGGCTCGCTGAAGTCGGGCAAGGGCTTACCGATCAGATTCAAGCGAATCCCGACAATGCCCTGATCGGCCATCCGCTGTAATGCCGAACGGCTGACAGTGTTATCGACCACTGCCACACCCCGCAGCCGTCCCGGCGCATAGGCCAAGGCATCGAGCAGGTACTGGTTGTCGGTCCCGAGAAAGCTGGGTTGTACCAGCACGCCATGACTCAAGCCATTCCCACGCAGATGCGCCAGATAGTCTTGCAGGTTGGCGTCGTAATCGGGGGTATAACGTCGACCTGAAGTCAGGCTCAGACCGCTGCTGAAGACATGGGCGTGGGCATCGATACCGAGAATCGGCGAAATACAGGCGTCAGTCATGGAACTCATCTACGGAAGTGAGCGCGGTGCCGTGGCACCGCGCGGGTCGATAATGGACAGATCAGGCTTGCTGGGGAGCACCCTTGTCGCCGGCATCGGTCGCGACAGGTGCGGCTTCCAGACTGCGGCCACGGGTTTCAGGCAGGCAGAGCGCGGCCACCATGGCCACACCGTAGGCGATCCCGGCATCGATACCGATGGCGGCACCCAGCGACATGGATTCGCTCATGTGACCGACCAGGAACGGGAAGACCGCCGACAGCACGCGACCGAAGTTGTAGCAGAACCCGACCCCTGCCCCACGAACATCCGCCGGATACAGTTCGTTGAAGAACGAACCGAGACTGGCCGGAATGCCTGCTGCGAAGAAGCCGAGCGGGAAGCCCAGGAACAGCATCTGCGTATTGGTCAACGGCAACATCAGATAGCACTGCACGGTGATGACGCAGCACAGGGCGAACAGCACGATGTTCTTGCGGCGACCGATGCGGTCAATCAGCATGCCGCTGGTCACGCAGCCGCACCAGAACGCGAAAATGATCACCGCCAGATAGCCACCGGAACTCAGCACCGACAGATTGCGCTCGGTCTTGAGGAACGTCGGCAACCAGGTCATGACCGCGTGATAGCCACCGTGGGCACCCAGGCCCAACAGGCCGCCCAGCAAGGTTACGCGCAACAGCTCCGGACGGAAGATCCCGGCCATGGATTTGAAGAAGTTGCCCGGCGGGGTCTTTTCCTTCTGCATGCGCTGGAAGCTGTCAGGCTCTTCAACGTTGCGTCGCACCCAGATGATCAGCAAGGCTGGCAGCAGACCGACGAAGAACATCACTCGCCAGGCAATATCCTGAGGCACGAACGAATAGATAAGGGTAAACAGCAATACTGCCAGGCCCCAACCCACGGCCCAGGCACTCTGAACGGTGCCCATCACTTTGCCGCGGTATCTGGACTGGATGGTCTCGGCCATCAGCACCGCACCCGCTGCCCACTCACCGCCGATACCGAAGCCTTGCAGCGCCTTGACGATCAGCAACTGGTTGAACCCGGTCACGAATGCCGACAGGAAGGTGAAGAACGAGAACCACAGAATCATCAATTGCAGCGTACGGACCCGGCCATAACGGTCGGACAAGGTGCCGCCCACCCAGCCGCCCAGTGCCGAAGTGACCAGGGTCACGGCGCTGATCATGCCGGCGTCGCCCTTGGTCAGGGCAAAGGCTGCGATCAAGGCCGGAATGGCCAGACCGAACATTTGTACTTCCAGTGCATCCAGCGACCATCCGCCGAAGCAGGCCCAGAATGTCTTGCGCTCACGTGAAGTGATTTCGCGATACCAATTGAACATGCGCTATATCCTTATGAAGCGTGCAAAGAACGAAGTGAATGGAGGCTTAACGGATTTCTACGCTGTAACGAAAATGGCTGGCATGCCCGCGCGAACGACGCCATTCCAGAGGCTCACCGGCGTAATTGCGGGCCAGACGCTCGATGACCACCACCGGGCTGCCGACCGGAACCTGTAACATGCGGGCGTAAATGTCGCTGACCGACTCGGCCGTCAGGGTTTCTTCGGCATACGCGACCACCTGACCGCACAAGTCTTCATAAATCGGATAGAGCAAAGGCCCCTGGGTATTGAGATCCACCTCAAGCAAGGCCTGGAACTGGACACGTGGCAGCCAGATCTCCTCGGTCAGCACCGGCTGGGCATCCAGCAGACGCAAGCGGATCATGCGAATGACCGGCGCATCGGGCACCAGCCCCAGGGCATGGCTGACCGCCGAAGGCGCAGTGACGGGCTCGACCGACAGAATCCGGCTCTGCGGAACCTGACGCACACCGGACTCGGTCTGGAAACGGAAGAATCGGAACAGCGAAGACTGGAACTGCGCACGCCGGATGAACGTACCGCGCCCCTGTTGACGCTCAAGGATGTTGTCATTGACCAGCATGTCGATGGCCTTGCGCACCGTGCCGGTGGACAGACAGTACTCGGCAGAAAGCGCCGCCTCGGTGGGAATCGCCTCCCCCGGACGCCAGCGGTTGTTGGCGATCTGCTCAGCCAGACGATCCCGCAGACGTTGATACAGCGGCAGGCGCTCATCACTTGAAAGCTTGTTCATTGTTGTAGTTATCCAGTCATATATATGAATTCCGCGACAGTATTCTCCGGTTACAAATGGGCGTCAAGGACCAGTGGTCAAATTGCCAGTATCTGTAGATGTGCAGGCGCTCTGGGCTGCGGCTTTCGAAGTTTTTAGCGAAAGACCGTGTTCGTCGACCTGGCATGGCCATACGAATCCACTTCTTGATGAACTCATTTTCAAAAGCCGCAGACGTGTGGTTACGTCGGGCTTACAACAAGCATTTGGCATAACAGAAAACGAAGCGCCGGGCCTGCTCCCGCTCCAAGCATCTCACTCATGACATAGCGTCTTAATCGTTATGCCATCCTTATAGAAAAAATATTCGACACACTTACCTCCCGCTCCTGATACATGGCGTTTACCAATGTCACTCGCTGCAAGAAAATCGGAAATCGTCGTATTGCCTTTCTGAGACCAGTCCATTTCACGCCAGGAATATCCCTGCTTCCAGCTGGCGAAACCGCGAAAGGAAAGGTATATGAGGCACAGAATACAGATTCCCCAAAAGCTCACTTTTATGACAGTGCTCACTCCACGCACCAATCCCCCTCCTATAGCATCCGCAAAACCTTTGCGACGTCCAGCGGCACACTTTATAACCAAATATTTAATCCGCATTAATTAAAACCCTGTCTTCTACCTAGAACACCTGCCTTGCCTGACATAATAAAAAATCAATCAAACACCTAAAAAACCTCATATTTAAAACCAGCCATAGCACTCTTACCCCGAAGACCAGAAAGCCACAAACAATACTGGCCATATACTCAGGCCACACACTCCTCACTCACCACGGGTCGTCATGCTGAATGTGATTTAACGGCAACGACGACGCCCACCATATGGGTGAGCGTCGTGAACGCTAGTAAAAATGCACGCTATTGACTTCGATCAGGAATCCATCTTTTCTGCCTAAGCGTCGATTCAATCATTCCAAACGAAACCTCCGCATACTTGCTACACGTGCGCCCTACAACTTTCTTATATGCACAATCTGCAATTTTATGCAATCCGACCATGTGCAACAACCGATGCACACTGATTACACAGGCATCTTTAGATAGCTCACTCGGAAAGTATTCCTTGAACTCAAAATCGGAAAGATCTACGCCAAACTCGTCCTGCAGGATCTTAAACTCATCCAGGATGTCATCCCCACATAAACCAAGATCATGCAAAAGCCTTGTTTCGCTTGTCCAAGAGTCAATTTTTTCAACGGAATAGCCGCACTTTTTCAAGTACATAGTGGTCAATTCCCCGACAGGCTTGATGTGAGCCATATCAGTTGCAGTTATAGGCATCATAAACCTCATAGGCTGCGAGAGCTGTTGATACATATGGCAATCGTTCGGATATGAACCTACCTGTATCTCGAAGCACGCGCCTTGTGCCGATGCTGATTGCGCCACTCTGATACGCCTCACTGACTGTTTGACTGTAAACGGAAGTCCTTGACCCAGCCGCACCACCTCCAGCAATACCCGTACGCGGCTTAGTTGCATATGGCCCAAAGGTACCATTTGCCGCTCCAACCGCCGCATTTCCGGCAGCCCCTGCCGGCGTGCCTGCATCCTCACACTTGCAATGCTCTGCTTTCCATTCGCTCACTGCATAGTCAAAAACCAGGCCCGCCCCCATTCCAATCAATACAGGAACAAAAGCAATCTCACCGGTAGGATCAACTTTGAGAATCGGATTTCCATCGACATAACTGTAAGTATTCATCCCACCCTCCAACCCGATCGGATCGCTCTGCACATACCGCCCGGTCGCCGGATTGTAATCCCTGAAGTAGTTGTAGTTCAGCTGCGTCTGCGCATCGTAGATCTGCCCCGGAAAGCGCAGCGCCACGCTGGTTGCAATACCGTCACCGTCAACATCCTCCTCAGGCGCACCCACACCGTAAGCGTCGCTGTTCCAGCGCCACAGCAAGGCTTGTGTGCTGTCAGTTGCCAGGCGTGGTGCGTTCAAGTGGTCAGTGTGCAGGTAGACCAGCTTGCTGCTGCTCACGTCTCCCGCCGACGAGAAGCTGGCCGTCAATTGAGCAAGTGGCATGTTGTCCAGCCAGAACCAGTATTGGCCACTGGTTTTCAGGCCATTTGCATCATGGAAGGTCTGACCGATGAGTCTGCCGCCAAGGTCATACAGGTACGTAGTCGTACCGACCAGTGCCTGGCTGCCCATCTCGTAGACCCGTTTAGCGACCCGCTGCCCCAGAGCGTTGTACTTGTACTCGGCGATCTGGTAGATGCTGGCCTGATGGACCTGGCTCAGACGTCCCTCATTGTCATAGGTCAGGCGCAAACCGTTGACTTGCGTGTGGTTACCCGAGGCATCCACTGGCACTGCAGCACCATTGAGGCTGGTCAGCCGGTTGCTGTTGCTGGCATAGGCAAGCGTCTGGGTTTCAGTGGTGGCATTCGTGGCCAGGTTGCTGGTGGTGCGGCGGGTACGATTACCAGTCGCGTCAAGGACATAAGCCTTTCTGACGGTACTGTTCTGCTCCTGACTCAGGCGGCTCAAGGCATCGTACTCGTACTGCACGGTCCCCCACAGGCTATGGGTCGTCGCACTGATATTGCTATCGGCGTCATAACGATAGGTGGATTGCCATTTACCGACCTGCTGCTGGATCAGTTGATAATCCTGATCGAAGGTTCTCGACATCAGAATGCCGTTCCCCCAGGTCAGGGATCGGACAGGGCCGAAGGGCTGGTAGGCAATATTGCTGGCCAGTGTGGTGGTCTTGCCGGCCACGACCAGCTGTATACCCGAGACCTGCCCGGCGTTGTTGCGGGTGTAGGTCATTCCGATACCGGACGGGTAGCCGATCTTGACCAGATTATTGGCCGTGTCGTAGCCGTAACTCAGGGTTTCGGAGGAACTGCCGCTGTTGACGCCTACAGAACGCTGTTGCCCGATCACATTACCTGCTGCGTCGTAGGTGTAACTCAAGGTTCCAGAGCTGTCCTGAATACCAGTGCGGCGCTCAATACCGTAATTACCGCCTGTGGTCTGGTCATACAGGAACTTGATGTTTAGTGCGGGGGTTGCAGGATAGCTCTTGGCAGTCAGCCGGTTGAGGGCATCGTAGGTATATTGGGCTACAACGCCGCGAGCATCCGTGCTGCGGACAAGATTGTTGGCCTCGTCATAGGCAAAGGCACTGGTTCCGGTGTCCGGGCTGGCGGTCTTGAGCAGGTTGCCCTGGCCGTCATAGCCATACTGGGTGGTGACCCCGCGCGGATCGACAACCTGAGTGACCAGGTCATCGGCGTTGTAGGCCAGCGAGGTCGCACCTTGCAAGGGATCGACAATCTTGATGACCCGGTTCAGCGCATCGAAAGACTGTTGGGTCTTGTTGCTGCGCGGTGTGGTGTCAGTGGAGAGGTTGTCGTTCAGGTCATAGCTGTAACGTCGGGTCTGATTGGCTGCGCCTATAACCTGGATCAAACGACCCAACTCATCGAAGGCACGGCGTTGTTGACGAACAACGGTTCCGCTGCTGTTCTTGACAACTTCAGCTGTCCGGTTGCCTTTTGTATTCAATGTATAAGTAATACTCTCACCGAGAATATTACGGATGCCCGTCAAGCGTCGGGCATTGTCGTAACTGTATTCAACCCAGTTACCATTGCCACCGGTCACTTTAACGACATCGCCTACGGCGTTGTATTCATATCGGGTAGAACTGCCGCCGAGCGTCGTGCTTGCCAACAGACCACTGGCTGTATAGGACAGTGTTGTAATCGCACCATTGGGATCAGTGATTCTCTGTGGATTACCTTGCACATCATAATTGGCCAGCGTCGTTACATGACCCAGCGCATTGGTTACCGAAACCAGATTACCCTGAGCATCGTAGGCATAACGGGTGATATCGTTCAGGTCGGTACGAGGCCCGTTGGCGGTTTCCAGTTGGCCCAGCGATGTATAAGTGTAGGTTGTCGAGGCCGCCAGCGCCATATTGGGCATATTGGCAACCGTCAACGCCGCCAGAAACGACAGATTAAAATATTTGATTGCACTCACGAATCAGACTCCATAACAGACACTTTCAACTCCATGAACTCATACCCGGCTGACAACAGAGGTATTGATCAATCGCCCCTGAGCGTCATAGCTGTAAGTGGTTATGCTGGTCGGTGTAGTGACCTTGACAGGTTTTGGAAAAGTGGCATGCCACTCGGTCAATGTTTCTTTCGACACGGCCGTACCCACTGCAACAACGGTGCGCACCAACAGATCCCGATCGTTGTAATAATATTCAGACCGGGCCCCCATGCTGTCGATCTTGGCCGACAGGCGACCTTTTTTGTCATATTCAAACTTCGAGTTCGAGTAAGGGCAGGACGGCGTGGGTTCACCGATAATTTCCACTATTCGCCGACTGTAGTAAATCGTCTTGAATTTATAAGTCGTCTGCCTGCCCAACTCATTGGTCACTGTTGTTGACATGCCATCGTTATAGTTCAGCGTGCTGGACTCCACGCCTCCCGCATGCTCGCTGGATATGGCACGTTCCCCGTTGTCATATTTCCATGTTGCAAAACGAACGCCTCGTTCATCCGTGATACCGGTCAACAGCCGATCGGCATTGGGAACTTCATAATGGTATTGACGCGTCAACGTCTTGCCATCCACAACCTTGCTCAAAGAGGTCATACGGGTCGCGTTGGCAGCGTAATTATAAGTAATGCTGATCCCTCCCACTTTGGCGCTCGTGAGCTGCGACAGCATGCCCAGCGTCATGACCAGAGTATGTCCAAACACATTCCGCACAGTGACTGTGTTATTGGCCGAGTAAGTCAGCGTTTGTATACGCCCTTCCGCATCCTTGATTGAAGTCAGCTTTCCGGCCGAATCGAATGTCATCTGGCTGCCGTCTGTAGCGGTGTGCAAATACCCGCTCCCACTGGACGACAACTTGCCGGTGGCGCCGTACAAGGGGCTGAAATTCTTTTTCAGAAACACATGACGGGTCCCGTCAGCCCGAACATAAGTAATCACGAACTGACCGATGGAGAGGTTATCCGAATAGTTATGACGCCATATCCCGTCATAGCTGTTATAAACACGCTTCAGGTTTATGGCCGATACACCTTTACCGGTATAGTCGACTTCTTCCTGAAACTTGTTTCCTGAAATGAGATTGATAGGGTTACCGACCATGCCACAAGGCTGAGGCATATCATCATTTATGACATCACCATCGTCGTCCCCATCCCCGATCTCATCGTCCAGGGGGAGCACGATATCGCACACCGCCCCCCAAGCGGTCACCGGGGAAGCGGTCAATATAAAAGCTGCCAATACACAGGCCCACACGCCCTTTAAACCAGGCGCAGGTTTTCTTAGAATTTCGTCCATGTTTAACCTTGCAATACGACTGTAAAAGTTGCGTTGGCAGTTCCATTGATCCATTCCAGATTCACAGGTCTCACCGCTAGGTCGCCGTGCTGAAAACCGGAGAAGTATTTGTCGACCAAGGTGACTGTCCGTAATCGGGGGGCCTTATCGGCTATTACACGGTGTGCAATATCACAACATTCATGACTGGCGATCAGCCGTGTTCCAAAAACATGGCCATCACGGAGTACAAACACATCAAAGCCGGAAGAAAACCGGGCCGCCGTGGCGGCAGCAATGTGATCCGACAGAATAGGAAAGGACAACGCCATATCCACAGAGCCATCGGAACCTGTCTTGGCTCGACTGGAGACCAGAGGCTGGGATCTTTCTCTTAAATAGGAGTCGGTCTGAAGCACGAGAAGGTCGGCCCCTTTCACGGGGGTCAATGTTGAATCAACAACGTTTACCTTGAAATTGACACCGGGTAATCCATACCCTCCCGTGACCACCCCCTGGGGAACCCAGCGATCAAAAAAATGGCTGACTCTCTTGGCCAGAACATCATCGCCTTTATTCAACCTGTATATATCAGGCAAGGGCTTTTCATCATGAGCCACTATTTTCAAAGGCAAGCAGGTGCTCGCCAGCACAACACCTTTCAATACATGACGTCTGGAGTACGCCGATGGCTTATCTTTAATCATGCTTGCAATTCCGCTTCCGCATTCCCTTCGATATAGAGCTCGCTGGTCGGATAAGCACAACACAGCAACACAAAGCCAGCGTCTATCTGATTATCATCCAGAAAAGAACCATCGGACTGATCGACCGTTCCACTGATAATCTTTCCAACGCACGACGAACAGGAACCCGCACGGCAGGAATACGGCAGGTAAATCTCAGCGTCTTCAAACTGATCCAGAATATAAGCATCATCACGGCAACGAAGCGTGCAACCATCGATCGTTACATCGTATAACAACCCACTTCCACCACCGCCACCACCGCCGCCCCCCGGAGGGTTTATTGCCGGGGCTGTTACTGGAATACTCGGTAAAGTCACCGTGCCGCCTGCCATCTCTCTATCCTTAATTAAAAAGCACTGAATAAAAACTTACATACCCATCACTCCTCTTGAGCGATGGTCTACGTAACCGGCGGCAATCTGTACCGAAATTGATACAAAATCAACACACCCGAGAACAGACGTACGAGCAACGCCTTTTTTCAAAAAAAATCAGTAAAAACAAGAAAATAGATTGAAACAGCCGTCTAAACGAAGCGTATTCCCCTCCCAGCCTCAACCGCCGTTGCTCCCCCGACTATCACTCTCAGAAATATCTTGTATCAATCCGCCGTACCTACTTAATCTCCGGCAAAACCGTTAGCCTGCTCAGCATTCAATCCCTATCAACCTTTCAGTTGTGTTCATACAGCTGCCAGGTCCATGCCCAAGCGAGACTTTTCATGAGTACCACGACCCACGCCCGGCACGGCGCCATCACCATGACCCGGGGACTGGTGATGCTGTTTGCGTTCTGCTGCGGCGCTATCGTTGCCAACATCTATTACGCCCAACCGATCATTGAATTGATTGCGCCGGACATTGGTCTTTCGAGCACCATGGCCAGCCTGATCGTGTCGTTGACGCAGGTGGGTTATGCGCTGGGCCTGTTCTTTCTGGTGCCGCTGGGGGATCTGCTGGAAAACCGCCGGTTGATGCTGCTGACCACCGGGGTGGCGATTCTCAGCCTGCTGGGCGCGGCACTGGCCGAGCAGCCCAACCTGTTTCTGGTGGTGTCGTTGCTGGTGGGCTTCAGTTCGGTTTCGGTACAGATGCTGATTCCACTGGCTGCGCATCTGGCACCCGAGGAGTCCCGCGGCCGGGTGGTCGGCTCGATCATGGGTGGGTTGTTGCTGGGGATTCTGCTGGCCCGGCCGATTTCGAGTGTGGTGGCAGACCACTTTGGCTGGCGTGCGGTATTTGGTGCAGCGGCTGTATTGATGGCGGGGATCAGTATTGTGCTGGCGACCACCATCCCCAAGCGCGAGCCGGATCATCGCGCATCATATGGCCAGTTACTGTTTTCCCTGTGGGCATTGCTGCGTCAGCAGCCGGTGTTGCGCCAGCGAGCGTTTTATCAGGCCTGCATGTTTGCCACGTTCAGCCTGTTCTGGACAGCGGTGCCGCTGGAGCTGGCGCGCAATCATGGCTTGTCGCAAACCCAGATTGCTCTGTTCGCCCTGATCGGTGCCATTGGTGCAATTGCTGCGCCCATCAGTGGGCGTCTTGCCGATGCGGGCCATAGCCGTATCGCCACGCTGGGCGCCTTGCTGTTCGGTGCCCTGAGTTTCCTGCCCGGCCTGATCCCGGCACCTTTCAACCTGATCGGCCTTGCGGTCACCGGCGTGGTGCTGGACTTCTGCGTGCAGATGAATCTGGTGGTGGGACAACGCGCCGTCTATGCCCTGGACGCCGCCAGTCGCAGCCGCCTCAATGCCTTGTACATGACCAGCATCTTTATCGGCGGGGCCATCGGGTCGTCGGTGGCCAGTGTGCTGTTCGACCATGGCGGCTGGGTGTGGATCATTGTCGTGGGCACTGTTCTGCCGCTGTTGGCGCTGCTGGCCTTTTTCAAGGATTCGCAACGGTAGGTCATTCAACGTCATGACTTGCAGCCCCGTCTGTGGGAGCGAATTTATTCGCGAGAGGCTCATAAAGCTAGAGAGGATCTATCGTCTTGAATGACGTCTCGCGAATGAGCGGATCGCCGCCCGATTCGCTCCTACAGTTTGAGAGCGGGTTTATCCCCTATAACGTCTGTTCCAGCCACTGCTTCAGATCGGCAATTTCTTCACGATTGATGGCATGGCCCATGCCCTCGTAAGCATGAAACTCCGGCTTGATGCCTAATCCTTTCAAGGTCACGTTGGTACGGGTGGCTCCGCTGAACGGCAGGACCGGGTCGGCGGTGCCGTGAGCGATGAAGACCTTGAACGTCTTGAAGCGCTCCTCGGGCTTGAGGCTGGCCTGCAAGACCGACAACACCGGGCCACTCAAGGCCGCGATGCCTGTGACCAGATCGGGATCGCGCAACGCCACTTCGTAGCTCATGACGGCTCCCTGGCTGAAACCCACCAGCACGACCTTTTCCGGTTGAGTGCGGTACTTCTGTGTGGCCTGCCTGATGAAGGCCGTGATCAACTCACCACTGTTTTTAAGGTCTGCGGTCTCACCGTCGTAATTCCCTTCCACGATCCGGCGGTTGAACCACTTATAGCCCCCCGGCCTGACCTCGATGGGTGCCTGCACGGACAGGTAGTTGTAGTCAGGGGACAGCAGATCCTTGAGGACAAACAGGTCCGCTTCATTCGCACCCGAGCCGTGGATGAAAATCACCAACGGTTTGTTCGGCACCTCAGCACTGGCCTGGGCCAGGTATTTCAACGGCAGGTCGGTGTGCAGAGAGTTCTGGGCCTGAACCAGCCCCGAGAATGCGAACAACAAAACGGCAAGGAATTTCAGCATGGGGTCATGACCTCTGTGAGGGCACTGCCTGGCATTCAGACAGTGCCGTATGAGTGAACGACTCAGTTCTGCATGCTGGTGCGCGAGACTTCCGGCTTGAGCAATTGCATCTGCTGACGATAGTCATCGGTCACCTGACGTGCCTGGGTGCTGCTGGTGATGACACGCGGGGTAATCAGCACGATCAGTTCAGTGCGGTCCCTGGAGCGGCTGGTATTGCCGAACAGCCACTTAAGGCCGGGAATGCGTCCCAGGTAAGGCACGGCGCTGACGGACTCGGCGTTGTCCTGCTTGATCAGGCCGCCCAACAATACCGTCTGACCGCTCTGCGCCGCCACTTGCGTCGCGACCGAGCGGGTGGAGATGCGCGGGTTGCCGTTGTCATCGGTAATGCCCGAAGTGTCCGCATCGCTGACCTGCTGCTGAATGTCCATGTACACCAGACCACCCGGATTGATACGTGGCACGACGTCCAGAATCACACCGGTCTGCACGTATTCGACACTGCTCAATGTCGTGTCGGAGGTGCTGGTGTTGACCGTGGTCTGGCTGATGGGGATGTTGTCGCCCACCTGAATCTGCGCCTGCTGGTTGTTCATCACCACCAGCGACGGCGCGGACAGCACCTGGGTACGGCCATTGGTTTCAAGGGCGTGCAGGGCCACCTGCAAATTGCTGCTGACAAAGGAATAGAACAGCGAATCGTTGGCCCCCAGCCCGGCTCCGCCACCGCCCAGCGCGCCCTGACTGCCTGAGGTGTTGGCGACCGTGGTGCTGGTGGAATTGCCTGCCAGCCGTCCCAGATACCACTGAACACCCATGTCCAGTTCGCCGGTCAGAGAGACTTCCAGAATCCGGGTTTCGATCTGTACTTGCAGGGGCGGATTGTCGAGACGCTTGATGGCCGACTCGATTTCCTTCCACTGCGCCGGGCGCGTACGCACCAATAACTGGTTGCTGCTCTTCTGCGCGGTGATCCGGGTGCTGGCGTCCAGCCCCTTGCCGGTGTTCGAGCCTTGGGCGCTGTCGGAAGCATCACTGCTGCCTGATTCGTCGTCCTGAGTGTCGCTGTTGTCGGTGGCCTGATTGTTCAGGCTGCGACTGTTGCCGAACCCGCCATTGCTTCCTAGACCGCCGGAGCTGCTGCCCATGCCGGAGCTCACGCCGCCACTGGAGTTGAGCGAAGACAATGTAGTGGTACGCAGCCCCGGCGCGACCTTGGCCGGGGAGTCATCCTTGATGGCTGCCGTGCCGTAGATCTGGCGCAGATATTTAGCCAGATCCGTGGCCTTCATGTTGCGCACGTCATAGACATACATCTGCGGTTCGTTGCCGCCGCCTTCGTCGATGGTGTGAATCCACTGCCCGACTTCGTTCAGGTACTCAGGCTGGGATGAAATCGCCACCACCGAGTTGGTCCGCTCGATCGGCAGAAAGCGCACCATCCCCGCCAGCGGCATGCCGCTCTTGGGGCCGAAGATCTTTTGCAGCTCGGGCATCAGTTCACTGACCGAAGCGCGTTGCAGGCCAAAGACGCCAACCGACATGCCCTTGAGCCAGTCGACATCGAAGGTGTCGATGGTGTCCTGATAGTTCGCCAGTTCATCGGGCGTGCCCGCCATGCTCAGGACATTGCGGGCCGGATCGACCAGCAGGAAAGCGTTTTCCCGGGCAAAGGGCTTGAGCAGCTTCTGCATTTCCGTGGCCGAGATGTAACGCAGCGGGAAGAGCCGTGCCGACATGCCCGCCGAAGGTTGTGCCACCGGCATTTCCGGTACCAGCTTGCCCGCCACCGCCTGGCTGGAAGGCAGGATGACGTAGCGGTCGCCCTGCCGGATCATGGCGTTGTCGGTCCAGGACAACAGCGTTTCCAGAATCGACAGTGCCTGCTGCTTGTTCACCGGCTTGGAGGTGGAGAAGCTGACATCGCCCTTCACACCCTGGGCAATGCTGTAGTTCTCATGCAGCAGGTCGCCCATGATGCTGTTGATCACCGCCTGGATCGGCTGATTGGTGAAGTTGAACACGATATCGCCGGTCTCGGCCTGCGCAGCAGGCACCGCCGCTGGCGTACGGACAAAACGCTGATTGCCTTTGATGATCTGCCGTTGCGGTGAAATGGCCGAAGGTTGTGGCTGGGTGTCGACAGACGCCTGCTCGCTGCGCGGATCTACCGGCGGACGTTGCGGGCCGGTGCCTTGCAAGGCTTCCTGCAGCATGCCGTTGTCGGGGTCGAGGGTGTCAGGCGCGGACGCACAGCCGCCAAGGGCGACGGCGGTGGCCAGACAAAGCAAGGGAGTGCGCAAGGTGGCGATGGTAGAAACTCCTGAAAAGGTACCCATCACGGGGCTGAATCGTTGGTTAAGGTAATCGGTGGGGTGTTCGACGGCGGCGGTAGCCGGGGCGCGGGCAAGCGCAACGCTTGCGTACGGCCATCGAGACTGAAGACGGCTTGCATCGGCTCGACACGGTCCAGTGTCCAGCCATTGGCCAGGCGTTGGCCCTGCTTGATTTTCAAGGCCGGCCCGTCGCTCTGCCTGAGCAAGGCCACGCGCAGGGAGCCATCGATGATGACGCCGCTCAGGGTCATGCCGACCAGGCTCGCAGCCTGAACACTGGCCTGTTGCACGGCGCGGTCAGGACTGCGATCGGTGCTGAACAATGGGGTTTGCCAGGTATTGGACAGACTCTCCAGGGTTGCTTCGGGCGCACGATGGGCCTGTGCCGAATGGTTGACGGGTGTACGAGGAGCCTGCTCGGGCAGCCAGTCAGGCGAATGGGCGGCGCCACTGAGCACCAGGGCAATCAATGCCGCCAGCATCGCGGCCAACCCCAGCAATGCCCACTCCAGCGGGCGCAATGCATGAATCATTGTGTGCCCTCCCCGGCACTCGCCGGTTGCAGATAGCCACGCACCAGCAGGTGCACCACCAGCTTGCCTGCCCCGCCGGTTGCCGGTGCATTGGCATCGCGGCGCATGCTCATTTCATCGACGAACAAAAACGGACGCTGGTATTCCAGAGCATGCAGGATGGCCGTAAGCGGCTCGATGGCGCAGTTGAGGGTCAGGCTGACCTTGACCTGACGATAAGGCTCGGCGCTGTCCTGTTCGGGCGTGATCGGCATACGCTGGGTCAAGGTGCAGCCACCGCCGGTCGTGGCATGGCTGTTGATCAGGTCGGCAATCCGCTGCATCAGGTCGGCAGCCACGGCGCTGGGGTCCTCGCCCGGCAACAGGCTGGTGCTGCTGGCCGGGTCGTTGCGCGCCTGGGTCAATTGCTGGCGCAGCGAATCGCCCTGAAGCAACAGCCCCGCATAGCGCTGTTGCTGCTCCCGCAGTTGTTCGGTCTGCTCGTTTATTTCGCGCAGAGGGCCGGCGAACCAGCTGTCGATCAACAGCCAGTAGGCCAGGTAAAGCACCAGTGCCAGAACGATCAGGGCCGCGCCCCGACGTTCACGGCTTGTCAGCGGACGACGCATCGGCGTTCTCCTGATGCAAGTGGGCACGCAGGGAATACTGATCCTTGCCGGTTCTGGCGTCGGGCTGGATCACGCCCTGAAACTGCGCGTTGTCCAGGCTGTGACAGTTCTTGGCGCGGGCAATCAGGGCGCTGGCCTTGGCGCTTTGCCCCGAGAAAGCCACCTCGGCGCTGTCACTGATTTCCAGATGATCGATCCAGGTGTCCGAAGGCAGGCAGGTGGTCAACTCGCTGAGCAGTGCCGACAGCGGTGTCTGAACCGCCTTGCGACGCAGCAGGTAGTTGGCTGCGCCACGGGTATTGGTCAGTTGCTGGCGCAGCGCCTGGATTTCGGCGACCTGAGCCTTCTGCGCCTGCACACTGGCCTGCATTTCTTCCAGCAATCTTTGCCGGTCGTTGAGCCATAGCAGCATGAGGCCAAACAACAAGGCACCACAGATCCACAGCAACCAGCGCTGCAAACGATGGCCGGTGCGAACCTGATGCGAGCGCAACGGCATCGGCAACAGATCGATGCCCATGCGCTGCCCGGCTGTTCCCACATCCACGGCATCGGGTTTCAACCCCTGCCCGGCGCACGCCTCGAGAATGCGATCCAGACGCTCACGCACAATGGCGACCAGCGTCACCTGAATGAAACTGGCGCTGCGACTCTCCTGCCGGGCGACAAAGTACAACTGCCCGGCCTCGAACGGCGTGAAGCGGTCCAGTTCGTAGCCCACCACGGTGGACAGATTGCGGGCCGCCGCCGCGGGCAATTGAAGGGTCTGCACCAGCACATCCGCAGGCGACAGCAACAGGATTCGGCGTGCTTCGGCCACCTGGGCAGGCAGGGGCGATGGCAGTGGCCAGGAGTAAACCTGCTCGACGGTTTCCCGGACCAGCCATTGGCGCACACGAACCGGCAGGCAAGCCTGTAGCTCCGTCAGCCATGCTTGCCAGCCACGCTCGACCAGACTGCCACGCCACTGCTGGGCGATCCGGTCGCGTAATGCGAAGACCGGTGCCAGACGTGCTGATAATGAATTCATTCTTGCCAACGCAGCACCCGGTAAGGCTGTGCGCTTCCCTCCGACGGACTCAATAGAACGGTGGTTTGTAACCGGGCGACGACGCCACCCGGTCGTTGTGCCTGACTGTCGATGACCAGTACCTGGCCGGGGTCGGCCCCGACCGCACTCTGGCTCGGCAGATTCAGACTGCGACGTATCAAGGCCGTCGCAAAGGCCGGATCGGGCCGTTCCAGGCCGCTCCACAATGTCATTTCCGGTAACAGGCGAGCGTACAACGCCTGAGTCATGCCCGGTAACTGTCTGACCTCTTCGATCACCCTCAGCGGGGGCTGCCCCGCATTGCGTTGTGCTTCCAGAAACTGTGCGACGTCGCTCGCCTGTTGCCGGGTCGCCCCGCAAGCCTGCAAGACTCTGGCGATGTCCGCAACCGGGGCGCTGTTCAGATCCAGCTTGCCCAGCTCACTGCGCACGCTGACAGCCAGTTGCGTGTCATCGAACTTCAAGGCGATCAAACGCCCGTCGGCCACCCAATACTTGCGCTGCTGCGAGTCCAGCACACCCTGTATCGCCATGTTCATGCCGGCTTCGGCCGCCATGATGGCCTGGGTATTCTCGCGCAGCCAGAGCGCCTGCCGGCTTTCAAGCTGCACCCAGCCGGCCAGCCCGCCCAGCAACAGGCTGAGCAAGGCCAGCACCCAGAGCACCACCAATAACGCCACGCCTTGTTGAGCGCTGTGAAAACGCCTCATTGGCCACCCACTCCGCCGGACAGATCCAGCCGCAGGGCAACCACTTCACTGACCCAGCCCACAGGCCCGTTCAGTTGCATATCGATACGTACTGCACCGGGCAGACGGCTTGGCCACGGCCACTCGTTCAGCCAGCCGGTCGGTTTGCCCTTGGGCGAGAGACCGCGATAACTGAACGTCAGGGCCTGCACGTCATGCAGCAGAATCTGTGGCTCACCCCAGGGCTGCACGACCGTACCGCCCACACTGGACTTGATCTGCTCGAACGTCACCTGCAGATCACGCTGCCCTTGCTCCCCGCTCAATTGCAGCGTGTGACGCTGAATACCGCCCCCCAGTTCGCCGGGCAAGGTCGCAACGAACTGCAACTGGTGCGCAGAGCCCTCGAAAAAACCATTGCTGACGCTGTCGTCATCGGACGTATCCAGCGGCAGAGCCTGACCGATGGAGCTGCGCAAGAATGCCTGGGTCGCTCGTACTTCATCCAGGCTGACCGTATAGCGCTCGGCCTTGAGCACCGCACGGTTGGCCCCCAGCAGTGCGCCACCGACCAGGACCAGCAAAACACCCAGCAGGCTGAGCACCAGCAGAATTTCCAACAGCGTGAAACCACGCTGACCGGGTCTCACGATCCGGCTCCGGACGAAGCACCGCGCAATCTCAAGGTACTGAACTGCACGCTGCGCCGATTTTCCTGAAGCGTCAGGTCAAGACGAAACAGTCGCGCCTGGGCCGTACGTCCCGGCACCTGGCGGATGTTCAGGGTCCAGTCGATACCGGCCAATACACCCTGGCGGCTCCCGTTCTCCAACGGGCCGACGCTTTCCTGATCCAGGATCGTCCGGGCCGCATGACTCAAGCGGTCACTGCGCGAAACCTGCTGCAGCGAACGGGCACTCTGCCCGAAAGCCACCAGCAGCACACTGCTGCACAGCGCCATGACCGTCAGGGCCGCCAGCATTTCCAGCAGTGTGAAACCCGACTGCGCGTTTTTCATCAAAGCGTGCGCACCTGAACACTGCCGGTCAGCCAGCCGATGTCGATACGCCAGCGACGCTCGCCATTGACCAGCGTGAGGTTGCCGCCACTGGAACCGCCATCGGGATAGAACTCCACCGCGGCCCCCAGATCGGCAGCCGTTTGCATCGTCACTTGCAGGCGCTCGGGCCAGTGCTGGACACGCTTGCCGGGTGCCTTGAAGGTCTGGCGGTGCAGGTCGAACTCTGTCCGGGCCGGCTGCCCTGTGACAATGGCCCGGACTCGCGTGGCGCGCAGCGCTTCGACCATATCCCCCACGGCACGACGCTCGCTGGCCGCGCTCAACCCCTGCTGCAAACCAAAGCCCACAAGGCCTGCGGCAATGCTGAGCAACACCAGCACCACCAGCATTTCCATCAGGGTGAAACCCCGGTTCGCGACAGGAGCATTCATGGCACGCCCTTATTCCCAGTTGCCAAGGTCGGCGCTGTAGCCTTCACCACCCGGCTCGCCATCCTGACCGTAGAAAATCAGGTCAAAGCTGCCGTGCTGGCCCGGAAAACGATAGCCGAAGGCATGGCCGAACGGGTCTTTCAGATCTGAAGGCTTGGCGTAAGGACCGTTCCAGCCCGAAGCGCTGCCCGGCTTTTCCACCAGTTGCTGCAAGGTCTTGGGCGGCGAACCCACGTCCAGTGCATAGCTCTCGATCTTCATGCCCAGGCTGGCCAGTTGCGCCTTGCCGGCGCCGTACTTGCCCTTGTCCACGTTACCGCCCACCTGACGCACGACAATGGTTGCCACGATGCCCAGCAGGACGATCACGGCCAGCATCTCCAGCAAGGTAAAACCGCCCTGTCGGCGGCCGGGTTTGAAGCGCGTACGGTTGACACTCATCAGGGTGATTCCTCGTTCATGAATTCAGATATTGCTGGTCAGGCTCATCAGCGGCAGCATGATGGCCAGCATGATCACCGCCACCATTCCCGCCATGACCACCGTCAGCGCAGGCACCAGCGCAGCGAGCAGACGGTCGATGCCACGCTTTGCCTCCACGTCGAATACATCGGCTACCTTGAGCAGCATGCTGTCCAGTTCACCGGCCTGTTCGCCGACCTCAATCATTTGCAACGCCAGATCGGGCAACAGCGGCTGCGCACCAAAGGCGCTGGCCAGTGTGCCGCCGCCCTTGACCGACTCGGCCGCCTGCTCCACTTGCACCTGCAAGGCCCGGTTGGTGCAGACCTGACGGGCAATGACCAACGCCTGCAACAGCGCCACGCCATTGCTGAGCAAGGTACCGAGGGTGCGGGTCAGGCGTGCGGCCTCCACACGTTGCAATAAAGGACCGATGACCCGAATGCCCAGCAGGCGGCGATCATTGCGCTCGCGACGTTGCGGATCGCGCAGGCCCAGAACCGTTATCCAGATCAGGACAATCAGGCCGGCAAACACCAGCAGGCCGTAATCCCCCAGAAACTGCCCGAGGTCGAGAATGACTTCGGTAATCAAGGGAATAGGGACACCCAGGTCCATGAAGATCGGCACGAACTGTGGCACCACATAAGCCAGCAACAAGGCCAGGGAACCCAGCACGCCCACCACCAGAAACGCCGGGTAGATCAGGGCGTTGATGACCTCGCCACGCAGCATCTGGCTACGTTCCAGGTAATCACTCAACTGGCGCAGGGTATTTTCCAGCGCGCCACCGGCCTCACCGGCACGCACCATGCTGATATACAGCGGCGAGAACTGACTGCCCTCTTCTTCCAGGGCGACCGACAAGGGTTTACCCGCCTTGACCTGCTCGCGAATCCGCTCGATCAACGCCCGGGTCTGCGGCTGGCCGGGTTGTTTGAGCAGAATCCCCAGGGATCGTTCCAGAGGCTGACCGGCGCCCAGCAAGGTCGCCAGTTGCTGGGTGAAGCTGACCAGCGCCGCGCCGTTCAGCATCCCGCGTCCCAATGCCCGGCGCAAACCGCCCAGCCCGGCGCTTTCTATATTCAGAACCATCAGGCCACGCTTTTGCAGCGCGGCAACGGCCGCCTCCTGATCCCTGGCTTCCAGCGCACCGCTCTGCACGACACCCGAGGCATCCAGAGCCCGGAACTTGAACAGACTCATCAGCCTTCACTCCGTGTCACGCGCAATACCTCTTCCAGAGACGTCACCCCTGCCACGGCCTGACGCAATCCTTCTTCGTGCAGGGTACGCAAGCCTCCACGACGCGCGGCTTCTTCCAGCGTGGCGGCATCGGCATGGCGCATCAGCAGGCTGCGCAACTCTTCGTTCATGACCAGCAATTCGGTGATTGCACTGCGCCCGCGATAGCCGCCGCCCGGTGCATCGGCACGCGGTCTGTAGAGGCGGATCGGACGCTCGTCGGTAAAACGCTCCAGCCCGTGTTCGGCAATCAATTCCGGTGGCGCATCGAAGGCTTCGCGGGTGGCCGGGTCCAGGCGACGCACCAGACGCTGGGCCAGGATGCCATTGACGGTCGAGGCAATCAGATAGCTTTCCACGCCCATGTCCAGCAGACGGGTGATACTCGCCGCCGCGCTGTTGGTGTGCAGGGTCGAAAGGACAAGGTGGCCGGTGAGCGAGGACTGAATCGCGATACGGCAGGTTTCCAGGTCCCGCATCTCACCGATCATGATGACGTCCGGGTCCTGGCGCACGATCGAGCGCAAGGCTCCGGCAAAATCCAGGCCGATGGCAGGCTTGACCTGAATCTGGTTGATGCCTTCGAGCTGATACTCCACCGGGTCTTCGACAGTGATGATCTTGCGCTCGGCCGTATTGAGGCGTGACAAGGCGGTATACAGCGTCGTGGTCTTGCCCGAACCGGTCGGACCGGTCACCAGCAGGATGCCGTGGGGTCGCTCCAGCACTTCCAGGAAGTCCTCAAGGCGCTCGCCATCGAAACCCAGGCTGGGAAAATCGAAGTCGATGGTCTGGCGATCCAGCAGACGCATGACCACCGATTCGCCAAAACTGGTCGGCACCGTGGACACCCGCAGGTCCAGCTCCTTGCCCTGGATACGCAGCATGATCCGCCCGTCCTGAGGCAGACGACGCTCGGCAATATCCAGCCGGGCCATGATCTTGATGCGGGAAATCACCGCTGCCGATGAGCTGGACGGCGGGGCTTCGGCTTCATGCAATACACCGTCGATGCGGTAACGCACCTTGAGCTGGCTCTCGAATGGCTCGATATGGATATCCGAGGCCCGCTGCTCGACGGCACGTTGCAGGATCAGGTTGACCAGGCGAATGACCGGTGCCTCGGAGGCCAGGTCCTTCAGGTGCTCGATGTCTTCCAGGGATCCGCCGTCTTCATCGAGGTTTTCAATCAACGTACCCATGGCCGAGCGTCCCTGACCGTAATAACGCTCGATCAGCATCTCCACTTCATTGCGCGGCCCGATGGACAGCCCGACCGGGACTTCGCAGGCATAAGCGATGGCCTGAAAGGGATACAGCACGGCGGGGTTGGCCGCCAGCACCTGCAAACCGCTGTCGCTCCAGCCCACCGGCACGACCTGATAGTGGCGCATGAAGCGCTCGGTCAGCACAGGCAAAGGGTCCAGCATGGGCGGCGCGGCTTCGGCCATCAGCAAGGGGGCCTGCAACAAGGCAGCCCAGGCACGCGCCAGCTCGAATTCGGAAACCAGCCCCAGACGCGTCAACAGCGCCAGCAGCTCGGTCCCTTCGGACTCTTGCTGCAAGCGCTGGGCACGTTCGAGATCCTGGGTTTTCAGACCGGCATTTGCCATCAGCCAGGCACAGACCTGACCGGCATCGGGAATCAATAGCTGAGTAGCATCGACGGGGGCTGACTGCATTTGAAAGGGAATCTGTACACATCGGAGGGACACAGGTTACAGCACTCCCCCATAGTGAGGGAGGCCATACTCAGAATCTTCGTACGATTAATCGGCCTGTTTCTGAGTTGTAGCGCTTTGAGGACGCCCACCTTTAGTGGTTTCGGTCTTCTGCTTTTTCGTCGCCTTCGTATCCTGGGCCTGAGTCATCACCGTGGAATCGCTCACCCCGGAAGTCGCATCTGCATCCGTGGCTTCAGCCGCAACTACCGCCCCGCTCATGGCCAGCCCCAGAACAATACCCGCACCGAAAATCGACAACTTCATAGAACGAACTCCACACAACTAAATTTAAGGGATTAGATCAACAGGTCAAAAAAATCCATTCTGGTCAGCCAACTAAACCATCCAGACCCCGACAATGCACGGAGCATTGCCCAGTGCCATGAAAATTCTTAAACCAATCGACCAGTAGGTTTAACAAGAGTTCCAGAATTGTAAAGAAAAAATTCAATTTCCTACAAAACGACACTTTTATTTGACTTTCCCGCGCAATTTTCGCCTTAATTATTTCGTTTTGTTAGTTCAAAGTGCCATCAAGTAATGGCTCTTTAGTATCAAACAAGCACAAAGTAAGCATAATATTTTAATTATGAAAACGTCGTAAAACAGCAACACTCGTTTGAAGTTTAACTACTTGAAATCGCGGTGACGGGAAACTGTTGCCCACAGAAAAGTCATGAAGTAAGCGACCGTTATCGCCGCTTCTCCCTGCATGACCCTTTACTGACCCAGTTGTTGGAGAGATGCATGAACAAACGGAAAATGATCGGCGCGCAGTCGGCTCTGGCCTTGCTGGCATTGGCTGTGGCCCAGGTGCATGCCGCCGATACCACTCAGCAGGAAGCTCGTGAGGCCCGCGCCGAAAAGGCGGCAGACAAGATCCTGGCCAAGATGACCCAGGAAGAAAAACTGACCTACATCGGTGGCACCGGTGGATGGGATGTCAAACCCCTCACCCAATATGGCATCCCGCAGATTCACGGTGCCGATGGCGGCGTCGGTGTGCGCTACACCAGCGAGGGCAACGATCAGGGCGTGGTCTATCCGTCCGGCCCGAACCTGGCGGCGACCTGGAACCCGCGCCGCGCCATCGACCTGGGTCGTGCCCTGGGCTATGACACCGCAACCGGTGGCTATCAGTTCATTACCGGCCCTGGCGTGAACCTGTACCGCATGCCATACGGCGGTCGTGCGTTCGAGTATCTCTCCGGTGAAGATCCGTTCCTGGGTGCCAGCCTGGCACCCGGCGTCATCAACGGCATCCAGGCTCGCGGTGTCTGGGCCAACGCCAAACACTTCGCAGCCAACGACCAGGAAAGCAACCGCTTCAATCTGAACCAGATCATGGATGAACGTGTATTGCGCGAGATGTCGCTGCCAGCGTTCGAGTCGGCAGCCAAGAACGGCAACGTCGCCATGATGATGTGCGCCTTCCAGAAGATAAACGGTGAGTTCGCCTGCGAAAACAAACACTTGATCACCCAGATTCTCAAGAAGGAATGGGGTTACAAGGGCTTCGTCCAAAGCGACTACAACGCCGTCGTCAATGGCCTGAATGCCGCCCAGGCAGGCACCGACCTGGACATGATGGGCTATCAGATGAACAGCACCATCCTGAAGCCTTATCTCAACAGCGGCGAGCTGAGCGCTGCGACCATCGACGACAAGGTCCGTCGCATCCTCAAGCAGATCTACCTGTACAAGTTCGACAGCAAGACGCCTTCGACCCTGCACAACATGAACAGCGCCACCAGCAATAAGGTCGCCCTGAACGCCGCCCGCGAAGGTATCGTGCTGCTCAAGAACCAGGACAACCTGCTGCCGCTGGACAAGCAGAAGGTCAAGAAAATCGCCGTTGTCGGCAACCTGGCCAAATACGCGCCGCCTACCGGTTTCGGCAGCGCCAACGTCGAAGCCACACGCTACGTCAGCGAGCTGAGCGGTCTGCAACAGATCGCCCCGAATGCCAGGGTCGAGTTCATCGACGGCCTGTCACTGGACCCCGCCGCCTCCGTCTGGACCAGCACCAATACCGCTGGCGATGAAACCAAAGGCATGAAGGTCGAATACTTCAGCAATGCCAACTGGTCTGGCGATGCAGCGGTTACCCGCACGGAAACCCATGTCAATCTGGACTGGGCCAACGACACCGACCTGCCGTTCGACAGCGATACCTCGACCTCCGACCCTTACACCAGCAAGGGTTCGACTTCAGGCTCGCTCAATGGCGACACCTCTTCCACGTCGATTCGTTACACCGGCAAGATCACACCGACCCAGAGCGGCGAACAGGTGTTCAAGGTTCGTGCCGACGGTGCCGTGCGCCTGTACGTCAACGGCAAGAAAATCATCGACAACGGCGATGGCAATCCTCTGCCGGACAACACCATTCCACCGACCATTCCGGAATACGCCAAGATCAGCCTCAAGGCGGGTCAGAGCTATGACGTGAAGCTTGAATACTCCCGTCGCGCCGGTTATCTCTCGACCATGGGTGGTCTGGTGGGCGTGCAGATGAGCTGGGCAGCGCTGAACGCGCCGCAGGATCTGTCGGGCTATGACGCCGTGGTGGTCGCCGTCGGTAACAGCAATGAATACGAAGGCGAAGGTTTCGACCACAGCTTCGACCTGCCTGAATACCAGAACGAGCTGATCCAGAACATCGCGAAGGTCAACCCTAATACCGTGGTGACCATGTTCGGCGGTACCGGCCTGAAAATGAGCGACTGGATCGATCAGGTTCCGGCAGCCCTGCACGCCTTCTACCCGGGCCAGAACGGTGGTCAGGCGCTGGCCGAGATTCTGTTCGGCAAGGTCAACCCGTCGGGCAAGCTGCCGATCAGTATCGAGCGCAATATCGAAGACAACCCGGCCTATGCGTCCTTCCCGAAATTCGACAACGAAGGCACGCTGAAGGAGATGAACTACAAGGATGACCTGTTGCTGGGTTATCGCGGCTACGAGAAGAAAGGCATCAAGCCCCTCTACCCGTTCGGCTATGGCCTGTCCTACACCTCCTTCGGCTACAGCAACATCAGCGTCACGCCGGGTGTCGCGGTCGGCAACACGCCGATCAAGGTGTCGTTCGACCTGACCAACACCGGCAAGGTGGGTGGTTCTGAAGTGGCTCAGTTGTACGTCGGCCAGCAGAACCCGAAAGTCGAGCGCGCGCTCAAGGAGCTCAAGGGCTACAAGAAAGTGTTCCTCAAACCGGGCGAAAGCAAGCGTGTGACCATCGAACTCAACGATCGCTCGCTGGCTTACTACGACGTCAAATCCAAACAGTGGGTGGTCGATGCCGACACCTTCAACCTGTCGCTGGGTGCTTCGTCGCAGGACATTCGCCTGAATGCCAGGCTGGTCAACCCGTTCCGTCAGGAACTGTCGACCACCACCAGCAACCCGCTGCCACGCTCGGCGCTGAACTCGGTGAATGTCAGCAAGCCGCCCGTGAAGACCGGCGGGATTTTCGACCAGACCACCGACGAGTAACACAGACGCGGTAACCGGTCGCCCACAAGGACAGATCAAGGCTCAAGGATGAGCTCTTATATCCCTGTCGACCTGCGCAATGTAGGTGTCGAAACTGTCCACCAGATCGACCTGATCCGGAAAACGCAGCCACTGGATCTGTAAGCCGTCCATCATCGCCAGGATCTGTTTGATCAGCGTGGGCAAGTCCACGTCGGCCCGCACCTCTCCCCGCTCGACCAGATCCGAAAACTGCCCCAGCATCCGCTCGTAGATCCGCTGATAGCGCGCCTGAAACCAGGCCCAGGCAGGCTGGTTTTCCAGCAGGCTTTCGGCATTGAGAATCGAGAAGGCACGCACCACGCCCGGTGCCGTGGCATTGGAACGGTTGATGGCCCGCAGGCTGCCCAGCAGTCCCGTCAGGTTGTTTTCCGCACGCACTTCATCGGCAATCTTGCGGCTGACTTCGTCACGTCGCTCCAGAACGCCCATCAACAGGGACACCTTGGTCGGGAAGTGATGCAGCAGACCGGCAACGGAAATCCCGACGATGCTCGCGACCTTGGCCACCGATGCGCCGGTGTACCCCTCCAGGGAAAACACCTGCAAGGCGGCATCGAGCAGTTCTTCGCGGCGCTTCTCACCCTTGGGCGCGCGCCGTTGCCGAGGGACTGTCGAGCTTTCGCCCTGAGAGTGGTGCCGAGTCATGGCAGGCTCCTTCTTGAACAGGCGCGTACCCTACTCACTCGGGTAGTCGCTCGCAATGCTCTGGTGCGACCGATTATCGCAAGATGTGTCTACCAGCGTTCTCCCAACCCCAGCAGTCCGAGAATCTGCCGCCGCAGGTCCACAAGGTAAGGATCGTCGCGGTGACGCGGATAAGGGCGCTCGATGGTCAGTTGTGCCTTGATACTGGCCGGTCGGTCACTGAATACGATCACCCGGTTGGCCAACAGCAGCGCCTCTTCGACATCGTGGGTCACCAGCAGCGCGGTGTAGCCCTGACGCTGCCACAGGTCGATCAATTCCTGCTGCATGGCGATGCGGGTCAGCGAATCGAGCTTGCCCAGCGGCTCATCGAGTATCAACAGCCGAGGCTCGTTGACCAGCGCCCGCGCCAGTGCCACCCGCTGCGCCATGCCTCCGGACAGTTGCCTGGGGTAAGCGCGCCCGAACTGACTGAGCCCGACTTTCGCCAGGGCCGCATCGACCCTGGCCGACTGGGCCTTCAGCACACCTTGAGCCTGCAACCCCAGCGCCACGTTGTCCCACACCCGACGCCAGGGATAGAGCGTCGGGTCCTGAAACACCACGACCCGGGTCGGGTCCGGGCCGCTGACCGGAACGCCATCGGCCAGCAAGGCACCGCTGTCGGCGGGCTCAAGCCCGGCCACCAGACGCAGCAAGGTCGACTTGCCGCACCCGGACGGCCCGAGCAGCGCCACGAACTCGCCGGGGGCAATATCCAGTGACACCCTGTCCAGCACCGGCAGACGCTGCCCGTCCAGGGCGAACCCATGGCTGAGGTTATCGATGCGCAACGCCAGACCGGCGTGCGATGAGGCTTTTGAATCCCGAGCGGTCGCTACCATTTCATCGTTCCCTGTTGCCAGGCCAGCAAACGATCACGAACCAGAAACAGTGCCGTGATCAACCCCGAACAGGCCAGCGCCATGATCAACAGCGCGGCATACATATTGGCGTAGGCTGCCCAGCCTTGCGCCCACTGCAAGTACCAGCCGATCCCGGATTTGACGCCCATCATCTCGGCCACCACCAGCGTCGAGAACGACGCTCCCAGGCCCATGAAAAGACCGACGAACACATGGGGCAAGGCGGCAGGAATCGCGACGCGGAAAATCAGGAAACCGGGTTTCGCCCCCAGTGTTCGGGCCACGTCGTAGTAAGCCTTGTCGACACTGGACACCCCCGACCAGGTCAGCACCGTCACGGGAAACCAGGTGGCCAGTGCAATCAAAAACACGCTGGCGCTCCAGCTCGTGGGAAACAGAAAGAAGCACAGCGGCAACAAGGCCGTGGAAGGCACCGGGCCGAGAATCCGCAGAACCGGATGCAGCCAGTAACCGATGCTACCGGACCAGCCGATGGCAACCCCGGCGATAAACCCGGTGATCGCACCCAGCGCCACGCCAGTCCCCAGCAACAGGGCCGAATGCATCAGGCTTTCCAGCAGACGCGGCCAGTCTTCGACATACACATCCAGCAAGGCCTGCGGCGGTGCAAAAAATGGCACAGGCAGCAGCCCCGACTTGGCCGTGAGCACTTCCCAGATCCCCAGCAGAATGGGCAGAGCAATCAGCCAGGGACCAGCCGACCGGGTTCGCCGTGCCAGTGCTTCCGACCAGCGCCCGGCAATACCGGCCAGTACGATCACCAGCGCAATGGCCAGACACAGGTTGGCCAGCCCCTCGGTCATCGGCCATTTGCGTGTGGCATTGGGCAAATAAAGGGTCAAGGCCGCAACAGAGACCCAGGCGAGCACCGCCACCACGCCCGACTTCCAGAGACCGGAAGCCTGACGAGGCACCACCGTCGCCAGTGTGGACACTTCAACTGAAGACATCGGCAGTGATCTCCCTGGAGAATTCGGCGGCGTCGGTGCTCTGACGAATCACTTCGACGGTTTTCAGGTCCGTGACATACGTCTGGATTTCTCGGGTCAAAGCCGCGCCGACGGCGTGATGCCCATGGGTATGGTCATGAAGAATGGCCTGCACTTCCTCCACAGAGGTGTTCAGGGCATGGGCCTGGAAACCTTTGGCGACCACTTCGGGATTTTTCACGGCGTAATCGTGAGCTTCCAGAATCGCCTGGGTCAGGGCCGCCACCACACGCTTGTCTTCACGCACCAGCTTGCCGGTGACGCCCACCACGCAACAACTCAGGCTGGCGTATTCCTCCACCAGATTGGTGGACAACTCCCGTGCCTTGCCCGCATTGATCAGGCGATACATGAACGGATCACTGCCGCTGACTGCCTGCACCTCTCCCCGCTCCAGCGCCGTGCCCAGCAAGTCGGCCGGGTACAGACGCCACTCCACATCACGCACCGGATCGACACCGTGCTTCTTGAGCAGCACCGAGAAGAAATTGCGGTCGGGGCTGGCCATGTCGGTGACGCCGACGGCCTTGCCCTTGAGATCTTCCAGCTTGTTGACCGAACCATTGGCGGCACTGAGCAGACGCAGGCAACCGCCATGCGTCCCTGCCGTCAGTTTGACATCGAACCCTTGCTCCAGCGCCTTGAGCCAGCGCAGCGCCATGCCCACTCCCGCATCGGCCTTGCCGGTGGCAATGGCTTCAAGCAGCACTTCGGTGGAATTGCCGAAGTTGACCAGCTCTACGTCCAGATTGTGCTTCTTGAAAAAGCCCTGGCCATGGGCAATCACCACCGGCGCAAGGCAAACGGCATTGAGATTGACCGCCAGCTTGAGCGCACGCGGCTCGGCCAGCCGAATGAAATCGCCGGTCCCGGCCGGCTCAAGATCGGGATGGCTCAAATGCCCGGCATGTTCATCCACCGCCCAGCCGGAACGCGGCAACGACAGCAATAAAGGGCTGGCCAGCGCGGCACTGGCCCACCCCAGCAAACGGCGACGGGTTAAGGAATCGAAAGCGGCCATGCAGATGTTTCCTTGAGAAGTAGGGACGGTGAATGCCTTCACCGAAAAGTTTTAATAACTTTTCTCAAGGTTCCGGCCATTGGTTAAAACCATATCACCGGACTAAACATTCTATAAATTCATTTAAATTATAAATAAATATGCAAACAATCTATCAAAAAGACGTACCTCGGCAATGCCATCGAAGGGTCATCGCCACTCCCCACAAGACCAGGCTGATCCCCAGAGAGAGCAACAAAAGCCCGCGATCCCCCGCAGACTCGCGCACCATGGCGTAGAACCACGGCGCGCCCGCCGAGACCAGAAACCCCGGCGCCAGCAAGCGGCCCTGTAACAACGTGTAGCGATCATGGGCAAACAACTCGAACGGCAGGCTGGCGCGCAACAGGGTTCCAAGGCCATTCATGGCGCCATAACCGAAGATGAACAGGCACGCCAGCCAGGCCCATTGCTGGCTCAGGAGCGCCATGACGAAACACAGCGTCAGGCCAGCCCCCACCCAAACGTTCAGGCGCAGCGCCGGCACCGATTGCGCCAGTAGCGCCTGAATCAGTCGAGCCGTGGTCTGCCCGATCCCCCACAAGGCCACCAGCCCCACGGGAACGCCGAATCCCGCCAGAATGGTCGGCAAGTGCCCGGACAGACCGGCCGACATGAAACCGATCAGCATCATGCCCATGGCATAACCGGCCTGACGCTGCCAGGGTGTAACGCCATCGGTCTCGGTCGCCCTGTGCACGACGTCTACACGTATACCCGGCAGCCCGCTCAGTAAAAGCCCGCTGAACAGAGCCAGAGCGGCATACACCCCGAGCCCGCTTCGCCAGCCAAGCACTTCATTCAAGGCATGCCCCAACGGCCAGAACACCGCGGAAGCCAGACCGCCCAGCAAAGTGATCTGGATCATCAGCGGACGAGCCTTCGCAGCCAGCAAGCCGGCCAGGACGGCAAACAGCGCATCGTAAAGCGACAGGCGCATCCCGCCCCCCAGAACGGCCCAGGCCATGAAGTACGGCACCGGACTCTGGCATGACGCCAGACCACAACAGCCGAGTGCGTTGAGCAACGCCCCCAGTTGCAACACCTGACGTGCGCCCAGCCGCCGGATCAGGCGGGCCACGAACGGAGAAACCAGCCCCATGACCAGCATCGCCACCGAAAGCCCGGCGAATACCCGCTGACCACTCCAGCCCAGATCATCGGCAATGGCCTGGCCAAAGGCTCCGGGCAGATAAAACGTCACCCCCCAATTGATCAGCTGTGCAACCCCCAGGCGCAGCACACCCAGTCGAGACACGTCCATGCCGTTCATTCGGCATCAGACGACAGGTTCGGGAGCGCTGAGCGAACCGTCGCCCAGGGTCCGCTGCATCAGAACGGTATCCACCCAGCGTCCGTGCTTGAAACCCACCGACTCGAAGACCCCGACCCGACGAAATCCCAGACGCTCGTGCAAACGAAGCGAGGCGATGTTTTCGCTGTTACCGATGATGGCGATCATCTGCCGCCAGCCACCATTCACGCAGTGTTCGATCAACTCCCCCAGCAGCGCCTGGCCAATGCCCAGCCCGCCCATGCCATTGCGCACATACACCGAATCTTCCACGGTAAAGCGATATCCCGGACGCGGTCGGTAAGGCGTGACATACCCATAGCCCACCACTTCGCCCTGACGCTCGGCCACCCGATACGGCAATCCCCTGGCGAGCACGTCGACACGGCGGCGCAGCATTTCGTCCAGACCCGGCGGCTCCAGCTCAAAACTGGAAATGCCGCCCAGCACATGCTCGGCATAGATGGCCTGTACCGCAGGCATATCATCATCACGGGCGTCGCGGAGGATCAGGGTGTCGTTCATGTGAAGGCTCTTGGGGATGACTATCGAATGGATGCGATGATGCCGCCCGACAAACCATAAACAAAGCTATGATTCTTCATCCAGAGCATAAGTAAAACTTTGTCATGCGCCGATTGAACCTCAACCACTTGCACACCTTCTCGCTGGTCATTGCCCATGGCAGTTTCTCGGCGGCGGCCGAGCGCCTGAACCTGACCCAGCCGGCTGTCAGCCTGCAAGTCAGGCAGCTGGAAGAACATCTGAACCTGCGGCTCATCGAACGTGTCGGTAAACGGCTCAAACCCACATCGGCGGGCAGTACCCTGCTCGAACATGCCTCCCGCATCGATGCCGTGGTCGAAGAGGCATTGCTGGAACTGTCCGGCCATGCCCATGGCATCACCGGCCAGATCGCAATCGGCACCGGGGCCACGGCCTGCATTCACCTGCTGCCGCCCATGCTGCAAGACCTGCGCCGGCGCTTTCCGGAACTGGACGTACGTGTCAGCACCGGCAACACCGATGGCATTCTCAAGGCCGTGGAGGAAAACCGCCTGGACCTGGCCCTGGTCACCCTGCCCGCTTCAGGTCGCAGCCTGGCCGTCACGCCCTTGCTGGAGGATGAGTTCGTGGCGATCTTCGCCAGCCAGCAAGACTCTCTGCCGGATGCGTTGACACCCCAGGCACTGAGCGATTACCCGCTGGTCGTCTTCGAGGCGGGCAGCAGCACCCGGCGCCTCATCAATGAGTGGTATCTACAGGCCGGTATCCGCATCAAGCCGGTCATGGAACTGGGCAACATCGAAGCCATCAAGGAAATGGTCGCCGCCGGGCTGGGCTACAGCATCGTGCCACGTATGTCGGTAGCCTCAGCCCATCACCGGCGCGGCTTGCAGGTTCATACACTGACTCCGGGCCTGAGCCGCACGCTGGGCATCGTCCTGCGGCAGGACAAACCCGTCAGCAAGGCCCTGCGCGAAGTGCTGGATGCGTTGTACAGCGTCCCTCGCAAATGAGCCGATGACCACCCTGTCCGCACCGGCACTAATCGCCGTCTGGCAGTTGCATCGGCGACGGATCCAGTTGTACGATGACTGCTGACTTTTAAAGAATACTGTTCCGGCCAATGGTCGGAAACCGGCAAGACCCCCACCCGTAAAGCGACTCGGCAACCCATAAGGAGCGCAGGTCCAACCTTCACCCGGACCAGCCTCCAACGTCAAAACAACAGGAGATACCGATGCCTAACATTCTCGGCCATAACTTCATCGCTGGCGGCCGCAGCGCCCTTGGTCAGATTCAGCAGAAAAGCCTCGACGCCACCACCGGTGAAGAGCTGCCTTACAGTTTCTCCCAGGCCACCGACGGTGAGATCGATGCCGCCGTCCAGGCCGCCCGTGAAGCCTTCCCCGAATACCGCCAGCTGAGCCCGGCCCGCCGTGCGGAGTTCCTTGAAGCCATCGCTGACGAAATCGACCAGCTGGGCGATGACTTTGTCGCGATCGTCTGCCAGGAAACCGCTCTGCCTCAAGCGCGTATCCAGGGTGAGCGTGGTCGCACCAGTGGCCAGATGCGCCTGTTCGCCAAAGTCCTGCGCCGTGGCGATTACCTGGGTGCCCGCATCGACCTGCCACTGCCGGACCGCAAGCCTCTGCCTCGCGTCGACCTGCGCCAATACCGCATCGGCGTAGGCCCGGTCGCCGTCTTCGGTGCCAGCAACTTCCCGCTGGCCTTCTCCACAGCCGGTGGCGATACCGCCGCAGCACTGGCAGCGGGCTGCCCGGTCGTCTTCAAGGCCCACAGCGGCCACATGGCGACTGCCGATCTGGTCGGCTGTGCCATTGTTCGCGCAGCCGAACGCACCAAAATGCCAAAAGGCGTGTTCAACATGATCTTCGGCAACGGTGTCGGTGAAGGTCTGGTCAAGCATCCGGCCATCCAGGCCGTAGGCTTCACCGGTTCCCTGGGCGGCGGCAATGCGCTGTGCAAAATGGCCGCCGAACGCCCGCAACCGATCCCTGTCTTCGCGGAAATGTCGAGCATCAACCCGGTGGTCCTGTTGCCACAGGCACTGGCGGCACGCGGCGAAACCGTCGCCAAAGACCTGGCCGCTTCCGTGGTGATGGGCGCAGGCCAGTTCTGCACCAACCCTGGCGTGGTGATCGGCCTGCGCTCCCCGGCCTTCTCGGCATTCCTGGAGCAACTGACCGAGCAGATGGGCGGCCAGGCGCCTCAGACCATGCTCAACGCGGGCGGTCTGCGCAGCTACAGCAAAGGTGTCCAGCACCTGCAGGAACATCCGGGTGTCACTCACCTGGCCGGCAAGCCGCAGGAAGGCAAGCAGGCACAGGCGCAGCTGTTCAAGGCCGATGTCAGCCTGCTGCTCAACGGTGACGAACTGTTGCAGGAAGAAGTCTTCGGCCCGACCACGCTGGTGATCGAAGTCGCTGACGATGCCGAACTGAAAAAGGCGCTGCTGGCCCTGCGTGGTCAGCTCACCGCGACCCTGATCGGCGAACCTGCGGACCTGAGCCAGTACAACTGGCTGCTGCCGCTGCTGGAAGAAAAGGTCGGCCGTATTCTGGTCAACGGCTACCCGACCGGTGTCGAAGTCTGCGATGCCATGGTCCATGGCGGCCCTTACCCGGCCACTTCCGATGCCCGCGGCACGTCGGTGGGCAGCCTGGCCATCGATCGCTTCCTGCGTCCGGTCTGCTACCAGAACCAGCCTGACAACCTGCTGCCACCTGCACTGCAGAACGCCAACCCACTAGGCCTGAAACGTCTGGTCAATGGTGAGTGGAGCGACCAGGCTATCGCTTGATCGCCATCCGTAGACAAGAGCGGCGCGGCCTAAAAGGGCCGCGCCGTTTTTTATGGGTGAAAGAAACAGGTTCAACACAATGAATATCCTCAAGGAACAGGGTCAGGAGCGGCATCGCTCCTGGGCACAGATCGGCACCGCATCGACCGCAGAAACGGTCGTGCGGTGTCAGTTCGGTATGCACCAGACCTCGTGCATACCGTTTCAGGATGGACAGGACTGGCTACTCAGACCGCCTCCAGGACATTGATCGGCACCGGCACGTTCTGCACAGGCCCCAGAGGCAACCCGAACAGCAGGACATCAGACTGTTGATCGCCGAATCGGGCGATGTTGGGCAAACGCGCCCACAGTTGCGCACCGATGGCCGTCACGATCTTCTGGCTGGGGGTATTCGCCGCCATGATCCAGGCCACCAGGTTCTCCAGCCCCGCTTGCTGCCCCAGCATGACCGTGGCCCGCCCCAGCACCACGCCGATACCACTACCGTAATGATCACCGCGCACGTAGATGGCCGTTTCTCCCGTCTTGTAACAGGCCTGGGTTCCCCAGCTGAAACGGTTGATCGAGAGCCAGCCGAGGATTTCGCCACGTCGCTCGTAGACGTAAACAGGCAGGCCGTCGCGTTTATAGAGATTGACGTAGAACTTCACCTCCTCATACGTCATTGGCCGGGTCACCGGTGAGTTGGCTCCCGTGGCAGCCGTCTCGTTGAAGATTTTCATCATGGCTTCCAGATCGTTCTCGGTGAACTCACGGATACCTTTGGGCAGGCGTGGCAGATCGGGTTTGGCGACAAAACTGTTCATCAGTGAACCTCCTTGGAATAAACGCTGGATTTGAGCTGCCCACGCGCCCGGGCCAGGCGTGAGCGGATGGTGCCGATGGGGATTGCCAGATGGCGTGCGGCGTCCTGATAGCTGACGTCCGAATCGACCACCAACTGGATGACTGTGCGCATGTCGACTGAAAGCTCTTCGATGGCTTCGAGGGTCCGGCCCAGCGTTCGCTGGTAATCGCTGACCAGGCTCGGATCATGGCCGTGCTCCAGGTTTTCCAGTTCGGAGTCGGTCAGTTCCATGCACTGAGGCTGGCTGTAGAACGTCTTGAAGTGGTTTCTCACCAGGTTGGCCGCGATGCCGAACAACCAGGTTTCCGGCCTGGAGGTGCCCAGGTATTTATGCTGATTACGCCAGGCTTCCAGATACGTCATCTGTACCAGGTCGTCGACGTCGGCCTGATTGAAAACCCGTTTACCGATGAAGCCACGCAGTTTCTTCTCGCTGCTTTTAGCCAAGCCACCCAGATCCAGTGCGATAACACCGATCACTTTCCCTTCGCGCTGCATACCTTTGACTTCCACGGTTGTATCTCCCAATCCATCAGAACTTTTGCCGGTAGTGGCCAGATAGGGAGAGCAGCGAATGTACCAACTATTTAATAAATCTAACTTGTTGTTTTTTAAGGAGTTTAATCATCAAAAAAGGGTGTTTTGTGCCATTTGTTGCATTCCAGACACAAACCTCATGCAAGAACTGGCACAGCGTTAAAGGCACTGGCTTGCAGGAACCGCTTGCACTCAAACGCCACTCAGGACACACATGATCCGAGGCGATAGCGCAGCCCATGAAAATCAACTCTTTCCCAGATATGCGGCCTGCCGACCTGGAGCCGCTTCCTCGTCCCCCTGTCGCGGAAACAAAGTCATTCGCTCCCAAGGATCCGTTGCTGGACTCCATGGAAGAAGTGGCCATGAAGTTCAGCGAAAGCGTGGAGCGCCATAGCAAAGGCCTGGATGAACGGCATGTTCGCGAGTCCGGCAGCTCGCAACGTATCGAACGTATCGAGAAGCTTGCAGAGCTGTACAAGCTGCTCGACAACAGCGAACAGCCGAGCCTCGAGCAACAGGCCCGGCGCATGCAGATCAAGCTGATGCAGCAAGGCTCGCTGCCTGACGTTCTGACCATGGCGGACAACGACCCGGCCCGCGCGGATATCCTGTTGCAGCAGGTTGTCCGGATGTCGGCCGCCGAGGGCAGTGAAACCAGCCACGATCAGGCCCAGACGCTGCTGGATGAGCTGCGTCTGACCCATGGCGACAAGATTCGCGCCGGCCTCAATACCGCCAGCGCCATTGCCCTGTTCAGCAGCGACCCTCAGCAACGCAGCCTGATGCGTCAGCTCTACTACAAGGCCATCGTCGGCCAGCAGCCTTTGGCCAGCCTGCTGGAAGCCTTGCTTGAACGCTTCAACGAAGACCAGTTCGCCCGGGGCCTGAGAACCCTGCAACGGGCACTGGCCGATGACATCGCCGCCCTCGCCCCCTCATTGCCGGGCGGCGTGCTGCGCTCCATGTTGCGCGGCCTGGGAGCCAGCGGCCAGTTGAACAACCTGCTCAAGACCTGCCTGGCCCTGCTGGAACGCCTGGCCAAGAAATCCCCTGGCAGCAGCATGACGGCACTGGGCATGAGCAAACGGATACTGCGTTTCTGCGGCAACGGCTTCTTCGCCCGTGACCTGACCCTGCTGGCCGAGGAAACCATCGGTCGAACGCCCAACCTGCAACCGCTGTTCTTCAACGGCCTGTACCCGCTGTTGCAAGGCCTGCCCCTGCCGTTGTGGAAGGACCTGAAAACCCGCCAGAACGGCCTGCGCCTCTTGCAGGGCCTGATGGATGAACTGTCCCGTCAGGAACGCAAGGCCATGGGTCTGGACGATGTGGGGAGAGCCCTCCAATGATCCGCATCATCCATGCACTCAATCGCCTGGCGCTGGCCGTCATGGGGCGTACGGAAATCGTCGGCGCGATCATGGTCATGGCGATCGTGTTCATGATGATCCTGCCCTTGCCCACCGCTCTGGTGGACGTGCTGATCGCCCTGAACATCTGTATTTCTTCCCTGCTGATCGTGCTGGCGATGTACTTGCCCCGGCCACTGGCATTCTCGACCTTCCCGGCAGTCCTGCTGCTGACCACCATGTTTCGTCTGGCCCTGTCGATTGCCACCACCCGCCTGATTCTGTTGCAACAGGACGCGGGGCATATCGTCGAAGCCTTCGGCAGTTTCGTGGTGGGCGGCAACCTGGCGGTGGGTCTGGTGATCTTCCTGATCCTGACCATCGTCAACTTTCTGGTCATCACCAAAGGGTCGGAGCGGGTCGCGGAAGTGGCCGCACGTTTTACCCTGGATGCGATGCCCGGCAAGCAGATGTCCATCGACAGCGACCTGCGAGCCAACCTGATCAACGTTCGCGAAGCCCGTCATCGCCGCGAGCAGTTGTCCAAGGAAAGCCAGTTGTTCGGTGCGATGGACGGTGCGATGAAGTTCGTGAAGGGGGATGCCATCGCGGGCCTGGTGATCGTGTTCATCAACCTGATCGGCGGTTTCTCCATCGGCGTGTTGCAGAACGGCATGGAAGCCGGTGATGCCATGCACCTGTATTCGGTCCTGACCATCGGTGACGGCCTGATCGCTCAGATCCCTGCCCTGCTGATCTCGCTGACCGCGGGCATGATCATCACCCGCGTAGCGCCGGACAGCCAGACCGCCGACGCCAACATCGGTCACGAAATCGCCGAACAGCTCACCAGCCAGCCAAAAGCCTGGGTGTTCTCCTCCATCGGCATGCTGGGGTTCGGCCTGATTCCGGGCATGCCGACCATAGTGTTCGTGTGCATTAGCCTGCTCTGCCTGTTCAGTGGCCTGATCCAGCTGTGGCGCATCCGCCAGAAACAGCTTTATCAGGACCAGATCGGTGCCGCCCGCAATGGCGCACCTGAACTCAATGGCCGGGAAGATATCCGGCGCTTCAACCCGGCTCGAGCCTATCTGCTGCAGTTTCATCCCAGCCATCAGGGCGTGCGTGAACTCGACCATCTGATTCAGGGTATTCGCCAGCGCCGCAACACTCTGGTCCACAACTTCGGCCTCACGCTTCCCTCTTTCGATATCGAGTTCGTGGAGCATTGCGACATCGACGAAATGCGCTTCTGCGTTTATGAAGTGCCGCTCATTCGCGCCACCATTTCCCTGACTCACGTGGCCGTCGATATACGTGACGTCGAGGAAGATCAGCCGGGCGAGCGCGGACGGGCCGAGCGTGACGAAGCCCGGTGGATCTGGGTCGATGCGAACGATCCGCTGTTTCAGGACGAGGACATTGTCGGTGTGACGCCTTATGACCTGATCCTGGAGCGCATGAGTCGCGCCTTCCAGGCCACCGGCCCGCAATTCATCGGTCTTCAGGAAAGCAAGGCAATCCTCAGCTGGCTGGAATCCGATCAACCGGAACTGGCTCAGGAGCTGCAACGCACCCTGCCGCTGGCGCGCTTTGCCGCCGTGCTGCAACGTCTTTCCGCCGAACTGGTATCGCTGCGTTCGGTCAGGCCGATTGCCGAAACCCTGATCGAACAAGGTCAGCACGAACGTGACCTCAATGCGCTGACCGACTATGTACGCATCGCCCTCAAGGCGCAGATATGCCATCAGCACAGCGAAGAAAACACGCTGAACACCTGGCTGGTGACGCCGGAAACCGAAGTATTGCTGCGCGACTCTCTGCGTCAGACCCAGAACGAATCCTACTTTGCCCTTGAGCCCGAACTGGGCAGTGCATTGCTGGAACAGTTGCGTGAAGCCTTCGCCCTGCAATCGAACCCGCCCTCGAGTCCCAAGGCCGTGCTGCTGGTTGCTCAGGATTTGCGCAGCCCGCTACACAGTCTGCTGGCAGATGAATTCAACCATGTCCCCGTACTGTCTTTCGCCGAGCTGTTATCCACGGTGCAAGTGAAGGTGCTGGGTCGTATCGATCTGGATGAAGCACAAGCCCTGATGGCCTGATGGAGTTCCCATGGAAACCAAGAAAAACTACGAATTACGGGTACTGACCGGCCTGCATCGGGGTGCGGCACTGCCCTTGAACGGCGATCAGTGGAGCATTGGCTCATCCAGCGGTGCAGACCTTGCGCTGTACGACCCCGGCATCAAGGACAGCCACTGCATGTTGCGCCTGGTGGACAGCACCTGGTCACTGGCCAGCAGCGAAGGCCCGGTCACCGACAGTGAAGGCCATAAGATCGAAGGCATCACCCAGCTTGAGCCGGGAACGCCTTTCGCCCTCAACGGTGTCTGGCTTTCGGTGATCAGTGCCAACACCGAATGGCCCCCGGAAGAAGACGAGGAACACCCCCAGGCCACGGCCGAGCCTGATCCTGAGGCGATGGCGGAATCGGAGCCCGCGGCGCTGGTCGCCGAGCGTGAAATACCGGTGGCGACACTCAAGCCGGCTCCACGCTCCCTGCTCGGGCCACTCCTGCTGGCCGGTTCGCTGGTGGTGTTTCTGGGCGCCCTGTTCTGGCTGGTCAATCGAGAGGAACCTGCGCCACCCGCACCGATAAAGCCCTCCCGCATCGTGCTCAAGGATGCGACCGAAGTGAAGAAAGTGCTGGGCAAGATGCTTGAGGAGCGCGAGCTGCAAAAACGCATCACCCTGGCCGAGGAAGACGGCAAGATCTACCTGCACGGCCCGTTCGACGAAGACGATCTGTTGCAATCCACTTCACGCATGCTTCTGCACTTCGAGCGTCAGTACAAGAGCCCGTTGCAGGTGCTCAATGCCTTGCCTGCCGCCACGGCCGAGCTGCCGTTCACCATCATCCAGATCAGCAATACGCGCCTGGCCAGTGTCCTGACCAGCGATGGCCGACGCCTGTTCCTGGGCGATGAAGTCGATGGCGTCCGCTTCGTGGACATCAACGAACACAAAGTGGTGTTCGAGGGTGAACGCCGCGTGGAGGTGAGCTGGTGATCGAATCGGCCATGGCTCGTCTGGACACCTGGCGTCGGGACCACAGCGAGCGACTGTCACGCTGCGCGCCGGTGGAAGTCATGGGGCGTATCGCCGGTGTCAGCGGCATCCTTCTGCACAGCCATATGCCCAAGGCCCGTATCGGTGACCTGTGCGAAATCCGTCGGGCCGATGGCAGTGAAGTCATGGCCGAAATCGTGGGCTTCGATCGCCAGCACACCTTGCTGGCGGCGCTGGGGCCGCTGGACGGTATCGCCATCGGCGCACCGGTCAGGCCTCTGTTCCAGCCCCATAGCCTGGTGGTGGGCGATTACCTGCTGGGCTCGGTGCTCGACGGGTTCGGCCGCTCGCTGAGCGGGGACGGCGCGTCGGCCTTTGCGCTGTCCGGCGCGGTCGGTGCCCAGCCGGTCATCCGCGATGCCCCGCCGGCCACCGAACGTCCCCGGATCGAGGCCCCGCTGTCCACCGGGTTGCGGGCCATCGACGGGCTGTTGACCCTGGGCGAAGGCCAGCGGGTCGGCCTGTTCGCCGGTGCCGGTTGCGGCAAGACAACCCTGCTCGCAGAAATGGCACGAAACACGCCCTGCGAGGCCATTGTGTTCGGCCTGATCGGTGAACGCGGACGCGAACTGCGTGAGTTCCTCGACCACGAACTGGACGAAGAACTGCGTGCCCGCACTGTGCTGGTCTGCTCCACCTCGGACCGCAGCAGCATGGAGCGCGCCCGTGCGGCCTTCACTGCCACCACCATCGCCGAGGGCTTTCGACAACAGGGCAAATCGACGCTCTTGATCATCGACTCGCTGACCCGTTTTGCCCGTGCCCAGCGGGAAATCGGCCTGGCCAGTGGCGAGCCGGCCGGTCGCGGCGGCTTGCCGCCTTCGGTCTACAGCCTGCTGCCACGCCTGGTCGAGCGTGCCGGTCGCACTCACACAGGAGCCATCACGGCGCTGTATTCGGTACTGATCGAACAGGACTCGATGAACGACCCGGTGGCCGACGAAGTTCGCTCGCTGCTGGACGGGCACATCGTGCTGTCGCGCCGCCTGGCCGAGCGCGGCCACTACCCGGCCGTGGACATTCTCACCAGCCTGAGCCGCACGATGACCAATGTGGTGGGAACCGAACAGGTCAAGGGTGCCACACAGATACGCAGACTGTTGTCCGCGTACCAGCAAGTGGAAATGTTGATCAAGCTGGGCGAGTACCAACAGGGGAACGATCCGTTGACCGATTTCGCTGTGCAATCGCGCGATCAGGTCATGGATTTTCTGCAGCAATCGCTACGAGACCCGGTGTCGCTGGACGACACCCTGGACCACCTCATACAGGTAACTGCTGATGTCCCACGATGATATTGACCTGCAGGATTCAGCCAACGATCCGCAAATGAACAGCCTTGGCCAGACCCTCGACATTCTGGCCCCGATCCGCCGTCACCGTCTGACCCTGGCCGAACAGGCATGGCGCCGTCAGAACCAGGTGCTCAACGACTTGCAGACCCGTCTGCACAAAATGACCGAGGACCTCGACTCCTTGCACAAGGCCTATCGGCAGTCACGCATCGAGCAACGCGAACGGCACGCCAACCGTCCCCTGCCCTTGAGCGAAATGAACGACTGGCTGGCTCAGGAGCGTCAGGCGATCCGGCATATCGAGCGCAGCGAAAAACACCTGAGCGACCTGCAGCATGAGCATCGCCAGCAGAAGATGTGGACGGAAGACAGCCACAAGGAACTGCGCAGACGTCAGCGTGAAGTTGAAAAACTCGACTACCTGATCGATCTCGCCCGGGAGGCCTCATGAACACCAGACCGGCCTTGCACAAACCTGCGCCGCCTCGGCCGCAGGAAACGCCAAAGCCTCGCAACACGAACAGCGAGGTCACCACCCTGCCCGTAAAGCATGAACGTGGCGAGCACGTCCCTCATGAAACCCTGGAGGAAGGCGAACTCTTCGAGCAGATGATGACGACCTCGAACGACAACGTCTTCTGGATCGGTGCCGAGCAACCCCAAGGGCTTGCCGACAGCTGGCGCGACGGCGAAAAACAGGGCGGTCACGTTTATCAGCCTCCGGCACAGGTCGCAACCCTCTGGGACTCGTTGCTCAACCCCATCGAAGAGCACCTGGCCAGCAACGATCAGGAACCGATGGAGGCCATCTTCGAGCTGCCGGAACTGGGCAAGGTGACGGTACAGGTCATCCCTCGCAACGACGGTCTGGATATCGCCCTGCGTTTTGCCCGCGATGCCGCGTTGCAGCGTTGCCGGGAAAACCGCGAAGCCAGCCGTGAATGGCTCAGCCAGCGGCTGGGACGTCGTATTCGCCTCACCCTCGATCAGGCAGGTCATTGACATGAATGCACAGGCACTTGCCCTCAGGCCTATCAAAACCACCGAAGCATCGATCCGGCAACGGATCGGCACCGGCCTGCGCCTGCCCTTTCAACTGAATCGTCAGCAAGGGCAACTCGATCTGCGCCTGGCGCCTACTGCCGGGCAGAGCGTCGATGAAAGTCATCTGGAATGTGCGTCGGGGCCCTTGCAACTGACCAATACCGAAGCCTTGCTGGGCTTGTTGTCCAGTTGCCCGGCCCTGTTGCAGCCAGCGGATGGCAGCGAAGACCATCACTGGTACTGGCAGCTTTACAACCATTACCTGAGCCCTGAGCTGCAACACCTGTTCGGCACCCTTCATCCATTGGAAGGCCCTCAGGAACCGGGGCTGGACTGCCTGCTGGAAGCCCGCATCAACGGCCTGCGGGTCTGCTCGCGACTGCGCGCGCCCTCCGCCACCCTGCTCGACCTTCTGGACCGGGGCCCATGGCAGCGGGAGCCTGTTGCCCATGACGTTCGCTGGCCGATCAACATCCCGCTGCTGCTGGGTCATCTGACCCTGACCTACCGGCAATTGTCAGGTCTGCGCCCCGGCGATGTGCTGCTGCCCGATCACCCCCTGTTTACCCCGGATGGCCGCGGAATTCTGCAACTGGGCTCTTGCCGCCTGAGCCTGGCTCAAGAGTCTGCCCATGCCTTGTGCTTCACCCTTACCGAACTGGAGCAAGACACCATGAATGCCACTATCGATCATTTTTCGGCGTCCGACAGCGATAACCCCCTCATGCTCGAGGATATCCAGGAGCATGACGAACTCTCCGACAGCCAGGCCTCCAGAAGCGACGATCTGGAACGGTTCAACGATCTGTCCCTGGCCCTGACGCTGCGTGCGGGCAATCTGTCCCTGAGCCTGGGTCAGTTGCGTTCACTGGCGGTCGGTTCCGTCCTGACCTTCAACGGCTGCACGCCCGGCCATGCCATGCTGTTCCATGGCGAACGCACCCTGGCGCATGGCGAACTGGTCGATGTGGAAGGCCGCCTGGGCCTGCAAATCACCCGCATGGAAGCGCTGCGGTGAATCTTCAGGATGCCAACCCGCTGACGCTGGCCCTGTTTCTGGGGGCCCTGTCGCTGGTGCCGTTGCTGATGATCATCTGTACGGCCTTCCTGAAGATCGCCATGGTACTGCTGATCACCCGCAACGCCATCGGCGTCCAGCAGGCGCCGCCGAACATGGCGCTGTATGGCATAGCCCTGGCGGCCACGCTGTTCATCATGGCCCCGGTGTTCAATGAAATGGGCCAGCGGGTCAAGAAACTGCCCGAGCATCTGGAGAACTTTGCCGCCATGGAAAGTGCCGGGCAGCATGTGATCGAGCCGCTACGCCAGTTCATGACCCGTAACCTCGACCCGGACATCCAGACCCACCTGCTGGAAAACACCCAGCGCATGTGGCCAAAGGAAATGTCGTCCAAGGCCAATCGCGATGACCTGCTGCTGGTCGTGCCGGCCTTCGTGCTGTCCGAGCTGCAGGCCGGTTTCCAGATCGGCTTTCTGATCTACATCCCGTTCATCGTCATCGACCTGATCGTCTCGAACATCCTGCTGGCCCTGGGCATGCAGATGGTGGCACCGATGACCATTTCGCTGCCGCTGAAAATCCTCCTGTTCGTGCTGGTCGATGGCTGGACCCGCCTGCTCGATGGTCTCTTCTACAGCTACATGTGATCTGCCGAGGCTTTATGGAAACCCTGACGCTCTTCAAACAGGCCATGCTGCTGGTGGTAGTGCTGTCCGCGCCGGCGCTGATCGTGGCCGTGATCGTCGGCGTCATCACTTCGCTGCTGCAGGCCGTGATGCAATTGCAGGATCAGACCCTGCCATTTGCCATCAAGCTGGTCGCCGTGGGCCTTGCCCTGGCACTGACCGGGCGCTGGATCGGTATCGAACTCATGCAGCTGGCCTATCTGGCCTTCAGCATGATCGGCCAGACGAGGGCGTGAAATGTTCGAGCTCACGTTCAAGGACATCAGCGAGTCGATCATTGCCTTGACCGTGGGCATGGCACGTCTGTACCCGTGCCTGTTCCTGATTCCGGCTTTTGCGTTCACCGAACTCAAAGGGATGCTGCGTCACGCCATTGTCCTGTCCCTGGCCCTGTTTCCCATGCCCAGCATTCGTGCAGCCATTACCGGCCAGACCATCGACTGGCTGAACCTGGTGGCCCTGATGCTCAAGGAAAGCCTGATCGGCCTGCTGCTGGGGTTGCTCCTGGCCATGCCCTTCTGGCTGTTCGAGTCCATCGGCTGCCTGTTCGATAACCAGCGCGGTGCGCTGGTGGGTGGCCAGATCAACCCGGCACTGGGAGACAACACTTCGGAGCTTGGGCACATGCTCAAGCAGGTACTGATCCTGCTGATGATCCTGAGCGGCGGCTACGCCAGCCTGACCCAGATCATGTGGGACAGCTATCTGGTCTGGCCCGCCACCCAGTGGGTTCCGGTCACCGGCCCCGAAGGGTTCGAGGTCTACCTCAAGCTGGTCGCCAGTACGTTCCGCTTCATGGTGCTGTATGCCGCGCCGCTGGTCGGGCTGTTGCTGTTGATCGAGTTCGGCATGGCGATTCTCAGCCTGTACAGCCCGCAACTTCAGGTGTCGACCCTGGCGATGCCCGCCAAGAGCCTGGTGGGCCTGGGCTTTCTGGTGCTGTACATGCCGATGCTGTCCTGGCTCGGCGAAGGGCGCCTGGCCGAGCTGAAAGATTTGAAACACCTGCTGCCGCTGATGTTGCAGATCCCCTGACCGCCCTTTGCCGGAAACCGGACCATGAGCGAAAAAACAGAAGAACCCACGCAGAAAAAGCTCGACGAAGCGCGCAAGAAAGGTCAGGTCGGGCAAAGCCAGGACGTTCCCAAGCTGTTCATTTTCGCGGCCCTGATCGAGTTGATTCTGGGGCTGGTCGATTCCGGCATGGAACGTCTCAAGGAGTTGATCGCACTGCCCATGATGGAGCTGGACCGCCCCTTTTCTGCCGCTCTGGGCGAAGTCATGACCAAGGCGGGTCTGGAGTTGCTGCTGTTCATGCTTCCGGTGCTGGGCATCGCTGCGGCCATGCGTCTGGTCGGCGGCTGGGTGCAGTTCGGCCCGCTGTTCGCCACAGAAGCCCTCAAACTGGACTTCGAGCGCCTGAACCCGATCAACCAGTTCAAGCAGATGTTTTCCTCGCGCCAGCTGTTCAACCTGTTCAACAGCCTGTGCAAGGCCGTGATGATCACCCTCGTGCTGTACTGGGTCCTGCCTCCGGCACTGGGCGATCTGATCGGCCTTGCCCAGACGGACCTGGACAGTTACTGGCAGGCGCTGGTCGAGTTGTTCAAGCGCCTCTCGCGCATCTGTCTCGGGCTTCTGCTGGTGCTGGCGGCCATCGACTTTGCCCTGCAAAAGTACTTCTTCATCAAGGGCCAGCGCATGAGCCATGAAGACATACGCAAGGAATACAAGGAGTCCGAAGGCGATCCGCACATGAAATCCCATCGCAAGTCGCTGGCCCGGGAGATCTCCCAGCAACCGGGTTCTGCGGCCCCTGCCAAGGCCCCCGTAGAAGATGCCGATATGCTGCTGGTCAACCCGACACACTTTGCCGTGGCACTGTTCTATCGCCCCGACCAGACCCCTTTGCCGCGTATCGTCTGCAAGGGGCATGACGCTGAAGCCCGGGAGCTGATCGAACGCGCCAGAAACGCCGGTGTACCGGTGGTGCGTTTCGTCTGGCTGGCCCGGACCCTGTACCGCGAAAACGTCGGCCAGTTCATTCCCCGTGCCACCTTGCAGGCCGTGGCTCAGGTCTATCGCCTGTTGCGTGAGCTGGATGAGCAGGCCAAGGGCGAGGTGATCGAGATGCCGCATTATTAGGTTTCCGGACATCTGGACTGGAACCAATCCATGGCGCATTTCCACTCAGGGCAAAGGAATCCTTCCTTTACGGCCAGGACATCCATCATGAGGCTGTCCTGGCCACCCCATGACACGGAGAATGTCCATGCTTCCGATCAGTAACAACCCTGGTGCAAGCCAGATCCATGGGGCGAGTTCCTCAGGCCACAACCCGCAAGGCCTTGAGCAGCGCCCGGAACAACCCACCCAACGCCCTGCCACATCGTTGAGCAAGACTGGCCAGCAATCACCGACCAAAATCGGCCCGGTGACGCAGGACCTGCAAGCCACCCCCAAAATCGGTGTGCAGAGTAGCGGAACATCTGAAATAACTGCTCAGGATCCCGACGATCTGGCTGCCAAGGCTGCGGCACAACATGTCCGGGGCGCAGGCTCGCGTGCGCGAGGCGCAGATAGAATGGGTCGATCCCTGACGGGAGACACCAAGGCAGAATCCTCGAAAGCAAAGAAATCCGAAGACACCAGGTCCGAGGCCACTCCCCGCGCCCAGAATGATCCGGTTGCTCCGAAAGCAGAAGGCCTGGGCTGGCCTTTGCGCACCAGCAAGCTGGAACGTTCCCTGATGGGTGAAACTCAGGGCGAGTCCTCGAAATCCAGAAAGGCGGAAGGTTCGCGCAGCCAGTCCAGTGAACGCACCAAGAGCCCGGAGATCCAGAGCGAAGCCGGTCCTTCATCCCGTCATGAGATCAAGCAGGCCGACTCGCCGAAGATTTCCAAGGATGATGCGGATGCACTGAAAAACGCCGCGAGAAGCAGCCGAAAACCGAACGACAGATTCACCGGCATCGATGGCAAGGGGCCGTCCATCATGGACCAGGCCAAGCCCGAAGCCCCTAAACTGGGAGAGGCCAAGAATTTGCCGGGGGGTCGCTTTGTCGGCCTGGACGGCAACATTGAACGTGTCGTCAGACCCAACACGACACCCAACACCGTCAGCCTGGACAAAAAGGGCAAGGCCAGTTTCGAGAACTTCAACCCACCGGCCTTGAACAGCCTGCTCCAGAACACCGTGGGGAAATCGGACAAGACCTACCTGGCTCATCAAAGCACCGGCAAGGGTAACGAGCAGGTCTTGCTTGAACCCAAGGGCCACCTGCTGAAGATGAAGCAGACCGACACCGCCTTCGTCTTGCTGCGCAGCAGTAAATCGCTGGATGTGCCATCGGACAGCAAGCCCGGCAAGCTCGAACTGCAGCGTCAGGGCAACTCGATGAACGTCGCGGGTATGTTGTCCACCGTCACTCAGGCATTACCGGACAAGGCGCATATCGCGCACTTGAGCGGAGCCCATCAGGACACCGATGGCCAGAACCTGCGCCTGCATGATGAAAAGCTTTATCAGTTCCACCCTGCCACGCTCAAGTGGGCCCCCCTTCCCGATACGGGCGACAAGAAGTTCAGCAGCCTCTCGACGGAAGGTGACGGCAAGCTCTATGCCCGCAGTGGCGACTCGCTGATCAACCTGTCCAGCGAGAAAAAGACCGAAATGACGCTCAAGGATCTGTCGTCTCATTCGGTCGCATCCGACGGGACCGTGGCCATGCTCGCCGGCAAGGACACACAGACCCTCCAGTTGGGCAAGATGGGTGAAGTACCGGAGTTGCATATCACCCTCGACCTCAACGATGGCAAATCCGAAGCCAAGAGCATCGGCCTGACCAAGGATCGCCTGTTCGTCTCCGATACCGAAGGCAAGCTGTACAGCGCCTCGCGCGATGACCTGAAGACCGCAACAGGCGTTCTGAAACTCTCGCCGGAAAAGAACTACCAGCCAGAAGAAGGCAAGCTGGGTGGACGCCAGCAGGTTACTGGCTTCATGAGTGGCGATGACGGGAAACTGCATGCTTTGATCAAGGACAGTGCCGGACACGTTCACTCCCATGGACTGGACGAGAAGACCTCGAAACTCCAGAGCGGCTGGAACCTCACGGATGTGAAGGTTCTCGAAAACACCAAGGGCCTGCCCGTCAAGAGCGCACCTACCCCGGAAAACACTCTCGACCTGCATCGCAACGGTCGTGTCGGGCTCGTGGATGGCAGTATCCAGACCTGGAACTCAACCACCCAGGACTGGAAAGACAGTGGCATCAAAGGCATCGACGCCCTGAAGCGCGGCATCGATGGCAATGCGTATGTGCTCAAGGACGGCCAGGTTCACGAACTGAAAGTGACCCCCGACTACGGCAAGAATGCGTTCAATGACACCCACAACCTGAAAGACACGCCACGCTCCACCAAGGTCGAGCTGGGCGATGCCATCGGGGGCCTGGAAGGTCGCGTGATCAAAGACTTCGCCATGTTCAACGACAAGCAGTTCGTTGCCGTTGACGACACGGGCCGCATGACCGCTCACCACAAGGAAGGTGACCCGACCGAGATGACCCGCCATGGTCTGGAGGGCACTGTTGCCCATCTGACCCTGGATGCCAACGGTGTGCATGCCGCGACCAGCAATGGCGAGCTGTTCTTCATGCTCAAGGAAGACTGGCAGAGCAAGCCCACGGACTCCGAACCTGCACAGGCCCAGCCTTCGACCTCGACGACCGCAGAAAGCAAACCGTCGACGTCCACTGCAGCAGAGAACAAACCTTCGACCTCCGCAACCGCAGAGAACAAGCCATCGACATCTGCTGCCACAGAGGGCAAACCTTCAAGCTCCACAGCCTCTGAGCCCAAGACCGACGGCGAGCCCAAATGGCAGAAAATCCCCTTCCGCATGGGCGAGATAGCCAGTCTGCATACAGAGGTGGATAACACGCTTGCCGTGACCCTGAAAAACGACCCGAATGGTCACGGCACTTACCAGTTGAAAGACAAGAAGTGGCAAACCATCGACCATCGCCCTGCCGACCACAACGAATTGAACAAAATGTTCGAGCGGCTCGACGGCGGCATGATCACCCAGAGCATTCCCGGAGTCGGCACCTTGCGTGTCACCTCCAACATGCTGGGCCGCAGCGGTATGGAACAGAGCCATAAATCCAGCACATCGGAGTTCATCGGGGCTCACGTTTTCCAGCCTGGCCTGGAAGTGCGACCAGCCAAGAACCTGGTGAACTACTTCGATCACAAGATCAATGGTCGGGATGGCCTTGCAGACGTCTACAAGGCACAGGCTCCGCTGTTCCATGATCTGAAGGAAATCCGTGAATCACCCGGCAAGGCACCGGCACCCGGCAACGACCTGAAAAGCCGCATCGCCAAGCTGGATCTTGGGGACGAAGGCAAGGAGCTGACGGAAAGCCTGGAATCGTTCCGTGAAGAGCTGGAAAACCACAGCCGCAAGGCCGTCATGACCCTGGGTGAAAAATCCGGCCTGCTGAACCTTCATGGCGAACCTACGGCCAAGGCAAAAGAGAAAGCCAGCAAGTCAGAGTCTTTGCCGCCTGCCAACCGCAAGGAAGCCAAGCACGACCTGATGGCTCTGACACAGGGCGCACTGGACAAGGTATCCCCTTCCCCCGATAACCCGACCGGTGCATTGCTCAAGTCCCTGCAGGGCATGGGCCTGAAACTGAGGCATCTGGATTCGGATACACCTGCGGATACACGCCGACACGGTGCAGACGAGCATGCCTTGACCAAGGCACGCCTGGCACTGGATATCGGGACCATGAATGATGTCGGGAAACTGCTGGACAAGGCAGAAAAGCTCCCTGCCGGCCCCGGTAAAGACGCCCAGATAAAGGCCATCAAGAACGAGTTGACCCAGCTGCGTGACAAGACCTATGGCGAGAACCCGATCAAACAGGTTTCGGACATGGGTTTTACCGAACATTACCAACTGGAAAAGTCCTACGACGGGATCAAGGCCTTCCTCAATGGCTTCCACAAGCCAGGTCACGCCACCAGCGTCAACATGCGCGCGGCCACCAACAGCAAGGACCAGGCAGAACTGGCTGACAAGTTCAAGAACGCCCTGAAGCAACTGGAGTTCCCGGACGACGAAATCAGCCTTTCGCGCAGCTACGGCATGACGCTCAGCACACCGTTCATCAGTCTTGCCAACAAAGTACCGGGCCCATGGCCTAGTGCGCAGTACAACAACACACGCAATTATGCTTTCGCTGCCGAACGTGGCGACAAGGGTGTTGAGGTCTACCTGCTTCGTGAGCACGCCAACCTGCTCAGCGGGAGCGTGGGGGCCGGCAAGGATGTCCTGCCGGATATCACGGACGCGGGCACCTTCTCGAAACTCACCACGCTCGATCTGGGCAATGAAAAACGTGGCGCTCTGGCCTTCCGGATTGGTGGCGATGCAACGGCCGCCGGTACCTATACCGAACGTACCGGGGTAGCGTTTACCGTGCCGGATGAAAAGATCGACAAGTTCGTCGACAACCTGTTCACAGGCAAGATGACCGCACTGGATGTTCTCAAGGAAGGTGCGAACCACAAGGCCCATGAGATGAAGCGGGTCAATGTGGATCTGACGGCGGGGTTCAACACCGAGTTTCGTGTCCAGCTGGGCATGTCAGACCGTGACAGCAAGCCACTGACAGCCGCCGCACGATTCGGCGCAGGCTTCACGGCCAACGTCAACCTGGCCAACTTCACATGGCAGAAGCTGAGTCAGGAAAACGACACCAGCCGCATGGATGAACAATCCCAGAACCGGGTTCGTGGCCTCAACAACGTCAACGTCGGTGCTTTCGCCCGCGCCCAGATTGTCGGCGGTCACACCAACCCGACGCCGAGTTCGGCACCTGGTTCCCAGGCGATTACCAGTACCAACGGGATCACGGGAACCGTGTCTCTCGATGACAAGACCACCAAGCGGATCAAGTTCCAGTTCAAGGAAGCGGCACCGCTGACCACGGCCAACGTGACCAAGCTTGCCACTTCGCTGGGCGATGCCTTCAAGGACAAGGCCACGAAGGCAGAACTGACCCGACTGGCGGATCATACCCAGCCCGAATACAAGGATGCCAGCGCCAAGGAGAAGATCCAGATTCACCTCAAAGGGCTCAATGATTTCTTCGCCAGCAAGACGCCGGAGAACGACGACCAATACGCTGCGCTGCGATCGCTGAAACGCTCCACTGCCCAGCAGGAGGCTTCGGTCAACAAGCACAGCGTGCTGGACAACGGTCGCTTTGAAAGCAACTACACCAACCTGGCACGTCTGGACTCGCAGAACCTCACCTCCAAGATCATGAGTGTGATCTACGGCGACCATCAGACCAGCAACGCAGAAAACATCGCCAAGCTGATCGATCAGGACCCGGCTCTCAAGTCACTGCTCAAACAGTTCCAGGCTACGGACGGCACCCTGGCACGGGTTCGTCTGGAACCCAAGGATCATGTCTTCGACAGGGTCGATGCCGGTAGCCGTGATGGCACCCTCACCCAGAAAGAGATGTTCGAGCTGCTCAGTAACCGCGACAACATGCGGGTCCTGGCCATTTCGATCTTCAAGAGCGCCTCGCAGAGTGACGGTTTCACGACCCCTACTCCGCTGGTCAGCGGTAGCAGTTCAGCCTCCATGGCCGTGAACAAGACGCTGGCCAAGGTGAACTTCTCTTATGGCGAGGATCAGGACAAACCCAAGGCCTACTTCGTCAACGGTGAGATTTCCAGACCGTCGGACGCACACAAGACCATAGCGCAGGACCTGAAAAAGAGCGGGCTGGAGCTCAAGAGCTAAGCACGCTTCACCCGTTGTTCACTGATGTAAAACAGGCTCGCGGCGCAGGAAGGGTTACACCGCGAGCCTTCACTTGCTCTATGACGTACTGACTCAAAGGAACCTTGAAGATGGCTACCGCCTTTTACGCACTCGAAGATTTTCCGGAACTGGCCAACCTGGTCACCAACTGCTCGGTGATCCAGCAGGAGGTCGCCGCTCTGGATGCGCCACTGCTCGATATCGACCGTACCAACAAACAGCATCAACAAGTCCATGACGAACTGACCGAATACCTGCAACAGGGCGGCGACTACGGCTGGCTCAAGGGATGGGGTGCCGAAGGTGGCAACCGGAACTGGACGCAATATGCATTGCTGTTCAAGGACACCCCCATCGGCCCTGCCCAGGCAACGATGCCCCGTACCCTTGAGCTGTTCAAACCGCTCAAAGGCATCAAAGTCGTGGCCCTGGCCCGCATGGCACCTCATAGCTTCCTGAGCCTGCATCGTCACCCCGAACTGACAGGCGAAGGGCTGCTACAGATGCACATCACCCTCAGCGCGGCCAATGAAGCCAACTACTCCTACCTGAACGTGGCAGGCGAGTTCTACCACCAGAAACCCGGCACAGGCGCGATCTTCGACGGTTCGCTGGACCACTTTGCCGTCAACGCCACTCCGGTTCCACGCACCATCGTCTACATGGAGTTCGAGAAAGAGAAGTTCATGAAGCATTGATCACCACCACAGCGGCACCTCATCCCACGGCGCGTGTAACGGCTGTGGGATTTTTTATGGCTGTCGGGTGGGGAAATAAACCAATAAGGCAGGAGCGAATTTATTCGCGAGACGTCATTGAAGGCGATAGATGTTCTTCAACTTCGCAGGCCTCTCACGAATGAATTCGCTTCCACAGAAGGGATGTAAATCATGATGTTGCGTTTTGCTTGATGAACGAGAATCGAGCGGCGCTCCGCTCACTCGCGAAAGGCCTTGGCCGGGATGTGGCCTGATACACCGCTTTCCCGGATAAATCCGGTCCTACAGGTAAATCCGGCCCTGCCGTTTAAACGCCGCCCAATAAAAAACGGGCTCTTCAAGAGCCCGTTTTGTTTCCCGCCATCTGCACGATCAATGCAGGACAGGCCTGGCACCCGCTGCTTCAAGCAGACGATCCGCCAGCAACCGCACGATCCAGAAAGCCGTCAGCGAAGCATCGCCGCGCAGCTCGTCGGAACCGGCATCACGCTTGAACTCCGACTCCAGACTGTCAATGTAGTTGTTCAGACTGAACTGCCCATTGACCCGGTTGCCCGGCTTATCGAGAGTCGCCTGCAAACGCTCGTTGACCAGAGCGATCGCATTTTCAAACGCCTGACGCTGAGCAGGCGTCAGGTACCCGCCCTTGCGCACCAGAGAAGCCCAGGAGGTCTCCTCCGGTGTTTCCTGTTGTTGCGTAACGGTCATATCAGACCTCCGTGTGCTTGGTCGTAGAGGTCAGCTTGTCGTAAGGGTGCTCTACGTTCTTCAGGTTGATGCCGCCGGTGGTCAGGTTCAGGTTTTCGCTGTCGCTCTTGACGAAGGAGAACTTGCCGTTTTCAGCGTCGATGTTCTTCAGGTCCAGGTTCCAGTTACCTTGCTGCCCACCGTTGGTGCGCATGAAGGTGCCGAAGTCATTGGCCTTGAAGCCGTCAACCTTCACGTTGGCGTCGGCATTGAGCTGGAAGATCTTGTCATTGGCACCCTGGGCCGAGCTGTTGGTGATGTTCAGGTTGGTGACATCGGCACCACCCTCACCCTTCACGGTCAGCGCGTCTTCACCGACGTTGGTCCAGTGCACGTTATCGACGTTGACAGCGTCACTGTTGCCAGCACGCACGTGCACGCCATCGGCCGCGTTGTCACCGAAGACTACGTTCTTCAGGGTTGCGCCTTCAGCCAGCTCGAAGATTGGCTTCTGGCCTTCACCCTGTCCGCCATCGCCCAGGCTAGGGCCAGCAGTAAAGGTCTGGTTTTCGCCATCAAACACTTCGCCCGGACCCACCTTGATGGTTTCATTGACTACCGTTGGGTTGCTCGAAGCGACCGGGAAAGCGGATGGTGCGGCACCGGTGCTCACCGGGCTGCCGGTTCCAGGTGTCGTGGTCGGAGTAGTACCACCAATGGATGGAGTAGTACCGCCACCTTCACCACCGATCGATGGAGTACCGCCACCACCGCCGCCACCAATCGATGGGGTACCGCCACCACCGCCGCCACCGATCGATGGGGTACCACCGCCGATAGATGGAGTACCCCCACCGCCGCCACCACCCTCACCACCAATGGACGGAGTACCGCCACCACCACCGCCACCAATCGATGGAGTGCCACCGCCACCGCCGCCGCTGCCACCACCGCTTCCGCCTTTGCTGGACGTGTCAGACGGTTGATTGAAGGTGTCCGGATGGCTGTCCATGAACTGGGCAATCAATTCCAGCAGTTCCTTGAGCTTTTCGTCCTGGGAAACCTGGCCACCGCCATCGGAGGTCGGCTGGATGGAGTTATCCAGCGAACCGCCGCCCAGGCTTTTCATCAGGGTATTGACCAGGTCTTCGACGCTGGAGCCACTACCGGTGCCACCAGCACCCTGAGTACCGCCCAGGCCCTGGCCGCCACCCAACGAATCGAGACCCGTGCCGCCACCGGCGCCTTGAGTACCACCGGTACCGCCACCGCCATTGCCTGCGCCGCTGACAGGAGAACCGCCTCCCGAACCCGAACCCGAGCCAGTGCCGGTACCGCCGCCTTCGCCAGTGCCCGACGAGGAGTCCGAACCACCCAGAATTTTTTCAAACAGGGCCATCAGGACCTGGGTCAGCAGTTCCTTGGAGGAGTCCTCGCCGGTCGCTCCGGCGTCCTTGGTGCCACTTCCGTCCTTCTGGCCATTGCCTTTGAGGGATTGCAACAGCTCGTCGATGCTGCTTTGCCCCGCGTCACCCGACTTGCCAGCACCACCCCCCGCCGCCTGTCCAGCACCGGAACCGGAGCCGGAACCCGAGCTGAGCAACATATCGGCCAGCATGCTTGCCAGCTGTTCAAGGCTGGACTGACCGCCTTGCCCGGCACCAGTAGCAGAGGCGCCAAGCCCCAGGCTCGATTGCCCGGAAAGCCCTGACAGGCCGGAAAGACCGTTTTGGGAAAAACCCGAAATACCCGCGATATCAGACATTTTCTACCTCGCTCCATCATTGAGTGTGTCCGGAGTACGACAAGCAGCACCGTCGTGGCCGGTGGTGCCACCAACAAGTTCTCTCTCGTGATGGCACTCATCGTTGTGTGGCAACAACCGACAAGCGGTTCCCAGGCAACGAATCAATTGAGCAAGGGTTGAACGGTGGTACGGGTCTGCTGCACCTGGGTCATGAAACCATTGACCAGGTCGCAGAAACGCCCCTCATCGAGATGAGCCAGTTCATGCTGGGTGCAGAGGCGCAGCTCTTGCTGGTCCAGGGCCAGCCAGCAGCCACGAAGGCTGGCAACGTCGAAGTTGATGTTGAGCAAGCGCTGCAAGTTTTCCGAACTCTTGCGCACTTGTCCCAGACGGCAATGAATAACCACGTTTTCACTGTGCCTGGCCACTTCGATAACGGCAGCCTGACGATTCTGGCTGTCATACAACGCGCAGACGCCATTTTGGAGGGTTAGAGATGTACCGAGTGTTTCACTTAAACGCGCAATAAAACGTTGCACGTCACGATGAGAGTTCGCCATTAAATTTTCCTCAAGTTTGTCGTTGTGCAAATGGAGCCGCAGCGACAAGTGAGTGGAAAATTAATGGCGAGCGGTTCCCGCTGGAATAAATATTCTGAAATTAGTGTTTAAACCCGGCCAGTGTCAGGAACTCACTGAGCAGGCCCTGCAACGTGTCTTCCCGCCGGTAATCAAGATCCAGTTCATGCCAGACGACGAAGCGTTGCTGATTGTCGAGGCAAATATAATAACCATCATATGACTCGACATTCTCGAAACGCCGCTTGAGGGTATCGGAAAACAGATTGGGCCGCTGGGCCTTGCGCTCGATCATCAGCGCCAGCCCCCAGCCCACGCTATCCCTGCGATACACGAAATCGATCCCTGGAGCCCACTGCCACGTACTCGGCCGCTGCTCGCCGATACTGACGAAAAAGTCTCGCTGGTCGGTACTACGCAGAATCGTTTCAGTCATTCAAATGTACCGTAGTGTATTCAGTTGCGTCGTTACGCAATTCAGGTGTCCACCAAACTTTAAGGTTTGAACTATTGGCGTCAACTTGCTGACAATCACTGGCAAAACAAGATGTTTGCATTGTCGCACAAGCACTCAACAATAGAGTAACCATAAACAAGGCACAGGCATGTACCAACTTCATTTCGGATTCTCCCTACAAATGGACTGTACTGAATTCGGCCCTGAAAGTACGGTGGTAATGGGTTTAACAAACAGGCATCGCCGACCTGCAACCCTTTTCTGCAACATCTGTTTCAAGGGGGCAGTATTGATACTCTGGCAGGGCTGGCCGGTGTCGCTGTAGTCGCAACCGGCCTTGTTGCCACAAAGACTTCAGTTGACTGACCCGGTTGCAGACGCGCAATGGGCAACATTGTTACAGCAAGTGTACGACCTCCCGAGCAGGATGCCAGTGGGAAATCCTGGACCCTGGAACTGTTGTTACGGACGACGCCCACCGAAATATCGAACCCGTCCCCGCCAAACCATTGACCCCGGGAAGGATCGATCGAGAAAGTGCTGTCCACTCTACACAGGTCCTTCAGAGACGCACCAGATGATGACTCTTTGACATCAACCGGAATGCGCCCCTTGACCAGGTCGGCAAAGGCTTTGGAGATGGCCATTTTCTTGCGTTCCCGACTATTGGGAGATCCACTCTGGGCAAGCGCCTTGTCCAGTTGCGGACGGTTTTCGGTCGCGATGTAGCGTGCAGGATCGATCTGGTCGCCAATCAGCCGTGGCGTCAGGATGAACAGGCGCTCGCGTCGCGACACCTCCTGACGCCGGGATGTAAAGAGCGACCCCAGCAGCGGTATGTCCCCCAGCACGGGCACCTTATCCTGGCGCTGGCCTGTCTCGTCCACATGGAACCCGCCGATGACCAGCGAGCGGTTTTCACTGATCACGGCCTGCGTGCTGACCGTACCACGCTTCACATCGGGCGTATCGCTGTCGCGAGAGCGGTCGAGCTGGCCGTCCTCGATATCGACGATCAACTGAAAACGGCTGGGTTGTGCACCGGAGATGGTTCTGGGGATCACCTGCAGGCTGGTACCTGCCGTGACCGATTGAACGTTGGCGACTCGCTCACCGGTGGCCGTGATATAGGCCGTACGGCTGAAGTCGATGACAGCGGGCTGGTTTTCCAGGGTCAGCACCGAAGGTCTGGCAATCACCGACGCCACACCCTGCCCTTCCAGCGCCTGAATGTCAGCGAAGAAGCGGTCGAAATCATTGATGGACAGAGTGGCCGAGCCGCCGGTCAGCAACGAACTGCCAAAGTTCACCGAACCGGCCCGAGCCGACCAGCGAGATTCCAGGTTGCTCAATTGATTGCGATCGATGTCCAGAATGATTGCGTCGATTTCCACCAGATTGCTCGGTTGATCCAGCTGCTGAACCAGTTGCTGATAAATCTCGCGTTTGTCCGGGTTGTCGTAGATCAGCACAGCGTTATTGCGCACATCGGCAACCACCCGGCGATTGCTCGACGTTTTAGTGGGCTTTGCCTTGTCACGCGAAGCTGTCCGGTCAGTGGCCAGGTTGATGATCTTGTTACGACCGATATCGGCCATACCCTGCATGGCTTGAATATTGGCCATCGGGTCCTGGGGGGACGGCGGCAGGTGCTGCTTGCTTTCGAGCAGGCCATCGAGCAGTGTCGCGACACCGGGAATGGTGATGCTTTGTTCGCGATAGTGGATCTCGCGATCGGCCACCGCGGCATAACGCAACGAGAACATCATGACCTGCTGCTTTTCTTCGGGCTTGGCCTTTTCCTTGCTGAACCCGCGAATCAGCTCAACATAACGAGCAGGACCACTGACCAGCACCACGCCTTCATCGGGCAGTTCACCCCAGCCAAAACGCTTGTCCAGCAGGCCGATATCCGTCAGCGCCTGCTTCAGGTCGGGAGCGGCATCGGACGAGACTTCCAGCCGTTGCGATACCTGCCCCGACTGCGGGCTCACGTACAACTTGCCGTTGTACAGGAACCACTGAAATTGATGTTCCAGGGCCATGCGATCCAGGAATTCCTGGGCATTGCCGGCCCGAATCTTTGCATCGACCACACCACCGACGCCATTCATCTCCAGCCCTACGCCATAGGAGCTGGCAAAATCCTTCAGCACAGTCGTCAAGGGCGTCTGAGCCGCCTCGTAGGCATAGGCAGACTGGCGCCACTCTTCAGGGACTGCAGCCATGGCCACCTCTGCCTGCAGGCACAGCAGCGCAAAACAGCACAGTCGTTTCAGGCATTGCTTAAACATAAGAGCCTCCCAGTGCTAAAGGACGAACGAAATGCCTTGGAGGCGATACAGCCACGGGTTCAAGCATCGACTCCCAGACATCGCGCTGGTTGACCAGCGCTTCGATGGCATGGATGACGACGGCCGTGCTTTGAAACGGCTGATGCTGCACAAGGCAAAGGTGATTCGTATCGGGGTCGAGTGCCAGCGCGGCGCGAAAGCGCCTGATGCTGGGCCCGGAAAGGCGCAATGCCGCTTCCAGACCCGCATCGCCGCCCCGCCACGCCATGCTCAGAGGGGCGATATAGGTCAACCCTCCGGCACTGCGCTTGATGCTCAACGGCTGCTGATCGACCTGCAGTAGCAAGACGGCATCGCTGCTGTCGAGCCAACGCTCGACAGCAGCAATCAGATCAACGGATTTCATTGATGATTGCCTTGGCCAGGTTGTGCTTGACCACCACCTCCTGGTTCACGGCCCAACTGGCGGTCGAAGACTGCCGGATGGCCGAGTTGAAGGCATGCCAGTCATCAGGGGAAAAGGCGTCCAGACTCAATGCCGCCGAATCCAGATCCTTTTGAGCGTTTTCAAAGTTGTTGTCGAGACGGCGTCTTAGTGCATCGGAAGAAAGCATGGTGACACTCCTGGTTCGGGAATTCATGACTGAGTGGAAAGCCCAGGGTTTTGGTTCCAGAACCATCAGTTCAAGGCCAGATATGCTGCTGCAAGGCACTCCAGCTCAAACTGAAATCTCCATGTTCGGTGCGCAGGCTGATTGCATCAGGGTCCATGTTCGGATCGCCTCGCACTGCCCATCCCTGTTGCCCGTGCGCCTCGAGGCTCTGGGCAAGCGTGGGGATCTGATCGGGGTGGCAATAGATCGACGCCGTTTCCTGGTTGGGACTGGCCGACGTCAACTGCCGCAGGACCGCGCCGATTCGCTGCTCGTCCGGCAACTCATCCAGCACCACCTGCAGGGCCTGACCCACCAGTTCCTGCGCAACCTCGACGATACTTGCCAATGACTGTTCCCGTTGCTGACGCAGATCATCGAGCAGTGACTGAGCTTGCTCCCAGACCTGGGCACGGGTCTCTTGCTCACAGCTTTCGCGCAAGGCCTGAGCCTCGGCATGGGCGCTGGCCAGGATTTCATCGGCACGGGCCCGGGCATCGTCCAGCAGCTCATCGGCAAGCCGGCAGTGCTCCAGCACTTCGCGTCGTAAAAGCGGCTCGTTGACCGTGGGCCTGTTATTGGTCAGGGTCAGGCTGCGACTCGTCAGCATATGGGCTTCCTTCAATGCTAGTGTTCAAAACGTACCCGCCCACGGCCTGCCACAGGGCACACAATCTGGCCTGGGGTATGTCATCGCATGACAGGTTTTCGGCCTGATCCACTGCATCGCGAGCGAACTTGACCCGCAGTCGTTGCCAGAGCCGGTCACCGACCCATGCTTTCAACAGGCTCAACCCGGCAACCCGAGGCTGTCGGGCATCCCAGTCAACCGGCAGCCAGGACCCGGGCTGCAAGGCCCTGCCCAACCGTCGACACCAGAGCCAGGCTGACTCGTTCAAGGTATCGGGCCGTGGTCGCCGGCTACCGGCACAGATACTTACGCACAGTTCGAGCGCCAGTGCCCATTGCTCCTGGCTCAACTCCAGCAAGGGCAACAACAGTGCATCGGGAGCCGGAGGAAGTGTCGAGGTCATGCCAAGGCAGCGATCGACCAGCGCATCATCGACCTGCCCCAACAGGTTCAGGGTCGACTCGCTGATACCGGTCGAATCGGGCAACCGCCAGCTGTCGTGGGCCTGACGCCAGCCCTGTGTCCACCAACACACCCAGACCAGCGCCTGCTGTTCACTCACGTTCATTTCGGCGGCTCCGCCACAGCCGTTGTCGGCCGAGGTTTGAAGCGTTGTCGCCATTGCGGATTCAGCACCCAGAGCCCGGCCAGCAGCAGAACGATGCCGAAGGTGCAAAGCACCGCTATCCACTGCAAGAACTCCAGGCGTTCGCGCGTCATCGTGAAAGGCCCGAAACTGACCAGCGGCACAGACTCCTGGTAGTCCTGCGCAGGAACAAACACCACCGCCAGTTTTTTCTCGTCCGCATTGGCCATGCCGGGAATGCTGCTGGCAACCATCCGGCGTATGCGGGGCAGCACACTGTCGGGCTCCAGATCGTTACGGTATTTGATGAACACCGCCGCCGAAGCCGGCTGCACCGGCTCTCCCGGCGCAATCCGTTCAGGCAGCACCACATGCACCCGGGCAACCACCACGCCATCGATCTGCGACAGGGTCTGTTCCAGCTCCTGCGATAACGCATAGATGTAACGCGCACGCTCTTCGAGCGGAGAGGAAATGACCCCTTCCTTGCGGAAGACTTCCCCCAGCGTGGAGCGTGAACGACGCGGCAGGCCCACGGCCTCCAGCACCTTGACGGCACGGGAAATATCCTGGGTAGACACCAGGACTGCAACGCCCCCCTTGTCCAGGCGCTTTTGCGCATCAATGTTTTTACCCGCCAGCTCAGCCAACACTTCGTTGGCGTCCTGCTCGGTCAGATCGCGATGCAGCTCCATGCGGTCGCCGCAACCGGCCATCAATAACGCCACAAGCATAAGGATGGCCAGCCTGATTGCCTTGGGGTGCATAGTCAGGGCCTTATTGCAGACTGGTCAGTTTTTCCACGCTCTGGGCGGCCTTGCTCACCAGCTTGGCACTCAACAGGCTTTCCAGGTAGAACGATGACAGTGAACGGTTGGCATCCAGGGCCATTTTCGGGTCGGTCGACCTGGCGGCACGCTGCAATTCGCGATCGACCTTTTCAGACTCTTTCTGATAAGCCGTCGATGCCTTGGAGATGGGCGATACCAGCATCTGCGAGTCACTGGCAGGCTTGGGATCTGCCGAGCGCATGGCGGCATTGAACCAGGCAATGTCCGCCTCGACAGGAGTCGGCCCTGGCGACGTTACCTCTGTATCGAATAGACCAGCGTGATGAGTTGATACGCGTGTAACAGCCATGTTTGCTCTCTCCTGCCAAGACGAAGGTTTACAGATCAACCGCGGTAGTCGGTGACGCTTTGCTGCACGAGAACGGACAGCACATTGCCTGCCGCAATGCTGGCGTCGGTCTTCAAGGTGTTGCCAGCGCCGCCGTTCTGGAAATTCTGCTCCGCATTGGGAAACAGACCGCCCAGCGAGTTGCCTTGAGCACTGTCCTTGATTTCGCCCTTGATCATGTTGATGGCTTTCTGGAACTGCTCGCTTTCGGCCTTGGACATGACGTTATCGCCCTCGGACAGCTCGCCCATCCAGTCCTTCGACTTGCCGTCCGGTTTTCCGAACTCTTCCGGATGCATGTCCATGAAGCGTGAGATCTCCTTGAGAACGTCTTTATCCTCGAAGTTGAAGCTCATCTGACCGCTCTTGGCGTTCGGGCTGGTGTTGGGGGTCAGCAGGTTGTCGAGCTTTTCCTCCCCCAGGCTGCCGAGCAAGGCGGCCAGCAGCTCTTGCAGACCACCACCGGAAGAGCTGTTGCTGGCAGCGTTGGAACCGCCACAGCCCGAGGAAGAGCGGGTGCCGGTGTTGTTGCCTGTGCCGAAACCGGTGTTGCCGGTACCGAAACCTGAGTTCCCCGTTACGTTCTGCCCCTTGGAGCCACCGCTCAGGAATTCATTGATGAGACCTTCCAGGCCTTTGGTGAAAGCCTCTTTCTCATCGCTGTTCAGGTATTTGTCTTCCGACAACTCATCACGCCAGCCATTGACCTTGCCATTGGCATCGTCCGGTTTCCCGAACTGGTCAGGGTTGCGATCCATATAGTCGGCAACCATGCCGAGCAAAGGATTATCCGTGTCGCGAATGTTGGCGCCGCTTCCGGATTTTTCAAACATGGTGTCGCCGAGCAACGAAGCGATCTTGCCGGCAGTACCGTTGGAATCGGACTGCATGCTCGTCATCTGAGTACTGGCGAAAGTACTCTGGAAAGTGCTGCTCTGCGGAACGCTTATCGAAGAAGAAAACATAAATCCACTCCTTGAAAACCGAACAGGTTGAAGCCCTCCTGGGTGAACCAGGAGGGCACGACAACCACTTAGTAGTTGATCGCCTTACCGGTTTGCTGAGCAGCGTTCTGCGCCTTGGTGGCAGAATCCTGGTAGGCGCTGGCGATACCGTTAATGGTATCTGTTTGCATCTTGTTCGATTGGGCTTCGGCGTTCATCATTGTGGTCGCAGCAGCGGTTTGGTCCATCATGGTCATTGCAGACATCGAAGCGCCGAGGGAAGCAGTACCAGCCATAGTTATTACTCCTGATCATCGAGAATGTTTGAACACTGAAGTAGTGTTCGATCATTGAGTGGTCGATTCTCAGAAGCGGTTCCATGACGAGTCATGAAAGAGGTGAGAAATAAGTTTACGGCTCCGGAGAGTTGATACTGAGACTTTTCATGCGGTGGTAAAGAGTACGTCGGGGAATGCCCAGTTCGCTGATCACTGACTCGATGCATTTGGGGTGACGTGACAGGCAGTCCTGGATGAGCGCCTTCTCGAACTGGCGCAGGTAGCTCTTGAGATGAGCGCTGCGCTCCGTATGCGGATCGTCGTCACAGCCCAGGGGCGACATGCCCAGGACAAAGCGCTCGGCCGCACACTTGAGCTCCCGGATATTGCCGGGCCAGCGGTGACTGAGCAGACGGTTGAGAATCTGGGGATCCCTGGATGGAACGGGCTGGTGATGCTTGCGGGCCGTCTCCATGACGAAACGCTCGAAAAGCAGGGGGAGATGGTCAAGGCGCGAACGCAGGGTCGGCAGCTGAATCTTGATGACATTGAGGCGAAAGAACAGGTCCCGGCGAAACTTGCCCTCTTCGACCAGCTTTTCCAGAGGCGTCTGTGTCGCCACGATGACACGCAGGTTCAAGGCGACGAAACGCGTCGACCCCAGGCGCTCTATTCCACGCATTTCCAGAACGCGCAGCAACTTGGCCTGCAGCAGCAGCGGCATGCTGTCGATCTCATCCAGGTACAGCGTCCCGTTGTGAGAGGCCTCGATATAGCCGGCTCGCGACTTGGATGCGCCGGTATAAGCGCCCGCCATCACGCCGAAAAGCTCACTTTCGGCCAGTTGCTCCGGCACGGCAGCACAGTTGAGTGCAACCAGAGGCCCTTCACGCCCGGACAATTGGTGAATTCGTCGGGCTAGTGTGTCCTTGCCAGTACCTGTCTCACCCTCCAGCACCATATCGACGCTGAGCGGAGCTGCCTTGCGGATAAAAGACTGCAATGTGCCAAAGATATCGAGGACCTCATGCTCCATCTGTGAAGAGTCATTATTCATAGAGCCCTCATTCATCCAATCCCCTTGCGATGATAAACACTTCCGCTGAATATCAGGAATACCTCGGATACGGCTATCCGCACGCTGTCGGCGCCCGACGACACCGTGAAACGGTGTACTTTAAATTAACGCCGAACAATTATCCCGTTTTGATTTTCTATTACATCCATTAATTTCTCTGTCGCGACGGCGACATGACAAGCAACATGTAAAGCAAGACGAAAGCATCATTGCCTCGATGCCACCTCCTGAACTTTTCCATGCCTGTAAGAAACCAGCCTTTTATGAAGGAAACAGTGCACTCTTATTCGGTTTTCCGAACACGGGATTAAACGACCGTATTATTTCCCATCACTTAGTCACCGTATTTCATAACCTGTCTTGGGCCGCGCTAACAACTGCCGAAAAGCATTTTTATGTGCCGGTTCGGTCATAAAGTCGTAACTTTAAGCCCACTTATACCAAAAAAGAATTAAAGAATTACTTTATATTCTTTTCATCCTTCTCTGCAAGCTGCAAGACTCACTCCAGAATCATCCATAAAGTGTTGAGAAATCATGAAAAAATTGACTGCCATTACCGCATTGACCCTCGCCGTTCTTTCAGGACTGGCTCAGGCAGACCGTCTGGAAGACATCAAGAAATCAGGTGTATTAAGAGTGGCGGCCTTCGACAGCAACCCACCCTTCGGTTTTGTAGATGCAAAAAGCAAGCAAATCGAAGGGCTGGATGTCGATTATGCCAAGGCCATCGCAGACAAGCTTGGCGTGAAGCTGCAATTGCAGCCCACCAATCCGGCAAACCGGGTGCCTTTGCTGGTGGCCAACAAGGTCGATCTGGTCCTGGCGAACTTCACCATCACCCCGGAACGAGCCGGGCAGGTGAACTTCAGCACTCCCTATTTTTCCTCGGGCCAGCAGTTCATTGTCAAGAAAGGCACGCTCAAGAGTCCGGATGACCTGAACAAATGGCGGGTCGGTGTCGACAAGGGCACGGTCAACGAAGGCGTGTTGCGTGAAAAATTCCCTGGCGCAAAAGTCATTGCCTACGATGATACCCCCTTTGCCTTTACCGCACTGCGCAACGGTAACGTGCAGGCCATCACTCAGGACGGCCCGAAACTGATCGGCCTGCTGGCCAACGTGCCGGACAAGGACAAGTACGAGGTGCCGCCCTTCACCATCTCCAACGACCTGATCGGTGTCGGTATTCCGAAAGGGGAAACCGCATTGACCGAGTTCGTCAACCAGACGCTGATCGAGCTTGAATCCAAAGGCCAGGCCCAGAAGATCTATGACGCCTGGTTTGGTCCCTCCACGCCCACCCCTCTGGCCCGTCTGTTCAAGATCGGCGACAAGAGCTGATGCTCGCCCGGTGATCCCGTTTTCAATGGCCCGCTGCGGACAACCCGGCGGGCATTTTCACTTCAGAATGGATGCTGCACTTGATGTTCGGTGAACTGCTGGGCCCGCAATACCTGCATTGGCTGTTCGATGGATTCCTGCTCACGCTGCACCTGTCGATTCTGGTGTGCCTGATCGCGACGGGGCTGGGCTTTCTGATATGTCTGGCCCGCCTCTCCTCTTCCCCCTTCTGTTCATGGCCCGCACGCGGTTATCTGGCCCTGTTTCGCAATACGCCTTTGCTGGTGCAGCTGTTCTTCTGGTACTTCGGGGTCAGTGCCCTGCTGCCGGAAGATTGGGTCGTCTGGCTGAACATGCCGCACGAAACGAGCCTGGCAGGCCTCTCCATCGAGTGGCCGTCGTTCGAGTTCGTTGCCGGTTTCTGGGGACTGACGCTCTATAGCAGTGCATTCATCGCCGAAGAGTTTCGTGCCGGCGTCGCCTCGGTGCGGACACAACAACGCATTGCAGGTCAGGCACTGGGATTGCGTCCGGCTCAGGTCTGGTGTCATGTCGTGCTGCCTCAGGCCGTGCGCACTGCACTGGGCCCCCTGCTGGGGCAATACATGAATGTGCTGAAAAACTCATCGCTGACCATGGCCATCGGGCTTGCCGAACTGTCCTACGCCTCGCGTCAGGTCGAAACCGAAACCTTCAAGGCGTTCCAGGCCTTTGGCATCGCCACCCTGCTGTACATCGTCAGCATCGTGCTGATCGAAACCATCGGCCAGATGATCCAGCACAGCAAGCGCTATCGCCAGGGAGCGGCCTGACCATGGACTTTTCAGTCATCAGCGACAATTTCACTTACCTGATGATCGGTGCCTACCCCGACGGACCACTGGGCGGCGCCGCCCTGACCTTGATCCTCAGCCTGTTGTCCGGTGTTCTGGCCGCCGTACTGGGCCTGATACTGGGGGTGGCTCTGGTTCTGGTACGAGGCCGGACGCGCTGGGTACTGCTGGGTGTGCTGGGCTTCTTTCGCGCCATTCCCGTGGTGATGTTGATCTTCTGGACCTATTTCCTGCTGCCTATCCTGTTCCATGTCGATGTACCGGCCCTGTTCACCGTGGTCTGCGCACTCTCGCTGATTGGTGGGGCCTATCTGGCACAATCCGTCCACTCGGGCATCATCAGCCTGTCTCCGGGCCAATGGGCAGCGGCCAAGGCATTGGGCATGGGCCCATGGCAGGTACTGCGCCTGATCATTCTGCCCCAGGCCCTGCCGATCATGCTGCCTTCGTTCCTCAATCAATGGATCTCCCTGATAAAGGATACGTCGCTGGCCTACGTGATCGGTGTAGGAGAGCTTTCGTTCGTGGCCACGCAAGTCAGTAACCGGGTCATGGTCTATCCCTCCGAAATATTCCTCTTCGTTGCGCTGGTGTATTTCATCATCTGCTCGGCCCTCGATCTTCTGGCCAGTCGGCTCACCCGCTCAAGAAGCACGGTGAAAACCTGAAATAAAAAGCGGATTTTGTGCTCGCGATCACCCATTCAGGATGACTTTTCAGGGCCCGCAAGGTCTGCGGACAGACGCCAATCAGCCACTGCTCATAAATTAACCACACAAGCAAAAGCCACGCAGGACGTGGCTTTCAGAAAGTTACCCACAGACATACCCACGATTTCCGTGGAAAACTTTTCGTCATTTTTGGAACTGAAAAACCCTCTCGAACGCAAGTCAAAAATTAACCTTGGGGCGAACCCGCTCCTTGATATTCCCGACAACGCGCAGGCCTTCGAGCCCGTCATGACTCATGGCTATATGCTTATGCCTTCCCGGCTGTTGCGTCTCCTCCAGCCGCCCCCTGAAATAAGCGCTTTTTCGAGGCGATCTGTCGATGGAACAACGATGTGAAGTAGCGGTTCTCGGTCTGGGAGCAATGGGTTCAGCCACCCTGTATCAATTGGCCAAAGCCGGGGTCGACGTCATCGGTGTAGATCGCCATCACCCGCCCCATACCCAAGGCTCCAGTCACGGTGACACACGCATCACCCGCCTTTCCGTCGGTGAAGGTCCGCAATACCTGCCACTGGTGCGCAACTCACACAGGATATGGCGAGAACTCGAAGCCTTGTCTGGCGAGTCGCTGTTTGAACAATGCGGCGTGCTGGTGATGAGCTCTCACCCCGACTATGACCCACTGGATCCCGAAGACTTCACGCACAAGACCATTGAACTGGCCCGTGCCTATGGCATAGACCATGAAGTCTTGTCGGCTCACGCCATACGCCAGCGATTCCCGCAGTTCTCGCCAGTCCTGGACACGGCCATCGGCTATTTCGAGCCGGACGGCGGCTATGTCCGTCCGGAACGCTGCATTGACGTACAGCTCAGGCTGGCCAGAGAACATGGCGCAGGCATTCTGACAGACGAAACCGTCACTCGATTGCAGCCCCGTGGCCAGGGTGTGCACATCACGACCGATAAAGGCTCGATCATTGCCGACAAGGTCATTGTCAGCGCGGGCATGTGGTCGTCCGAACTGCTCGGAGCACCTTTCGAGGGCCTTCTGAGGGTCTGTCGACAAAAACTGTTCTGGTTCGGGCTGCAAGACAACGCAAGCTTTGCGCCCCTGTCACCCAGCTTCATCCTGACTCACGGACCGGGGGACGTGGACATCAATTACGGTTTTCCTCCGCTGGCCGGAGAAGGCAGCATGAAGATCGCCACGGAGCAGTACATCGAAGCCTCGCGGCCCGAGACATTGAACCGGACGATCAGCACCGAGGAAGAACAGGACATGTTCCAGACCCAGGTCAACGGCAAGATCGCCGGCCTGACGCCCAGAGTCGTCAAGTCCTCAGTGTGCGCTTATACCGTGACACCGGATTATCACTTCATCATCGACGATCACCCACGGCTGAAAAACGTCACGGTGGTGTCCGCCTGCTCCGGGCACGGTTTCAAACATTCAGCCGGGCTTGGACTGGCACTCGCCCAGCGCTGCGTACATGGGAAAAGTGATGTGGATCTGTCGGCGTTTTCGTTGAAAAGATTCAGTACAATGGTATGAAACAGCCACCACGCCCCCTCTAAAGAAAATCCTTCAGTCCTCTATTTATATAGATAAATAATGTCAGAACGATCATCAGGAAAGGTTTATCACAGGCCTTGGAAAAGAAGCCTTGCAAAACACTTTCATGCCGATGAACGGGGGGAGAAACAGGCAATGGCTACATAAATGTCAGCACTTGTATAAACAACTTATCCTGGATAAAACCGTTCCGTTATTGTCAGGATTCCCAGAAAATACTCATGCGCAATTGAACGTCATTGCGAAACGCTGAAGGACAGGCACAAGAGCCTTTCATCCATGAATCTACTTTTTATCTGCGGCAAGAACCGACTGCGCAGCCCGACTGCAGAACAACTGTTTGCCGACTGGCCTGGTGTGAATACAGCATCCGCTGGCGTTGGCCACGATGCCGATCTTCCCGTGGATATGGAAATGCTCGACTGGGCTGACCTGGTGCTTGTCATGGAGCCTGCACACCGCAAAAAGCTCACATCACGGTTCAGCTCCGTCCTGGCGGACAAGCGCATTGTCTGCCTCGGCATTCCCGATGATTTCGAGTATATGGAGCCGGCGCTGATTGCGTTACTGAACGCAAAGGTGAAGCGGTATTTGCCTTGAAGGGCTGAACCGGACGGTCAGTGGCTGAACAAGAGGGGCTCTGTCAGGGCCTTTCGCGAATGAATTCGCTCCTACACAGCGGTGCAATCACTGGATCGCAGAAACGAAAAAGCCCTGACAAGTCAGGGCTTTAGCGTCTTGAATATGGCGGAGGCATAGAGATTCGAACTCTAGGACCTGTTACAGTCGGCAGTTTTCAAGACTGCTGCCTTAAACCACTCGGCCATACCTCCACTTGCGTTGCGGGCGCCATAATACCGGAATGAAACACGCTGTCAAACTCTCTGGGTGGCCCGTAGCAGCGCCTCTGTTATGATCTTTGCAACTCAACGTTTCAACAGGAAGGAGTTTCGCCATGCGCGAACAGGATTACGCCCTTAAAACCGGCATGCAGGCCGACCAGCTAGAGGTTAGTCGTGTCCTGCGCAACACCTATGGTCTTCTCGCCCTGACCCTCGCTTTCAGTGGCGTCATGGCATTCATCGCCCAGCAGATGCGGGTCGGCTACCCCAACATTTTCGTGGTGCTGATCGGCTTCTACGGGCTGTTCTTCCTCACCAACAAGCTGCGTGACTCGGTCTGGGGTCTGGTTTCGACATTCGCCCTCACCGGCTTCATGGGTTTTCTGCTGGGCCCGATCCTGAACCGCTACCTGGGCATGTCGGGCGGCGCTGAAGTCGTCAGTTCCGCATTCGCGATGACCGCTCTGGTATTCGGTGGTCTGTCGGCCTATGTACTGATGACCCGCAAGGACATGAGCTTCCTGGGTGGTTTCATCACCGCCGGCTTCTTCGTCCTGATGGGTGCCGTGCTGGCCAGCCTGTTCTTCGAGATCAGCGGTCTGCAACTGGCGATCAGCGCTGGCTTCGTGCTGTTCTCGTCGGTCTGCATCCTGTTCCAGACCAGCGCCATCATCCACGGCGGCGAACGCAACTACATCATGGCAACGGTCAGCCTGTATGTATCGATCTACAACCTGTTCGTCAGCCTGTTGCAGATCTTCGGCATCATGAGCCGCGACGACTGATCGCACTGCAGACTCAACAAAAAGCCCGCCATCGCGGGCTTTTTGCTGTCCAGCGTCCATGAATTCTTTATCATTGCGCATGATCCGCTGACAGAGCCGACAATGAAATTCGCCATATCCCTTTTTTCCGCGCCCCATGCGCCCTCTTCCCGACGCGCCCTGCTTTTTGCTCAGGCCGTGCTGGCTGGCGGTCATGAGATCGTGCGCCTGTTTTTCTATCAGGATGGCGTTCACAGTGCTTCAGCCAATGTCGTGACCCCACAGGATGAACAGGACTTGCCGCAACAATGGCGAGACTTCATCACAGAACATCAGCTTGACGGCGTGATATGCATAGCCGCCGCCCTGCGCCGTGGCGTGCTGAATGCAGAAGAAGCCGAGCGCTATCAGCGTCCGGCCGCCAATATCCTTGAGCCGTGGGAACTGTCCGGCCTGGGGCAACTGCACGAAGCCGTACAAACAGCAGATCGGGTGATCTGCTTTGGAGGGCCTTGATATGGCCAGGTCACTCTTGATCGTCAGCCGCCAGGCCCCCTGGTCAGGCCCCGGTGCCCGTGAAGCACTGGATATCGTGCTGGCCGGTGGTGCGTACGATCTGCCGGTGGGCCTGCTGTTCATGGACGATGGCGTGTTTCAATTGCTGCCACAGCAAAATGCCTCGGCCCTGCAACAGAAAGACCTCACCGCCAACCTGAAAGCCCTGTCGATATTCGGCGTCGAAGACCTGCATGTCTGCGGGCAAAGCCTGAAGGAACGCGGCATGTCGCAGGACGCACTGGATGCCGACATCAATCACCTGTCCGAGAAGTCCGAACTGTCGGCACTCATGGACCGTTACGACCAGGTTATAACGATCTGATGGCTACCTTGCATGTTCTGTCCCACTCTCCTTTCGCCGACACACGCCTGGATAGCTGCCTGAGCCTGATGGGGCCATCCGATGGTGTCCTGCTCTGCGGCGATGCCACCTACGCCTTGATTCCGCCCGCCACCAGGATCCTCGAAAAACAGGTGTTCGCTCTGGATGAGGATATAAAAGCCCGCAACCTGCAGGTTCCGCATGGAGTCGCGTGCGTCGACTATGCCGGCTTCGTGGAGTTGTCGCTCCGTTTCGACAGGGTCAATACCTGGCTATGAAAGAGTTGAACGTTGCCGAACGCACCATTGCGCTGGACAAGGATGGCTTTCTCCAGGACCTGAACGACTGGTCGCTGGAAGTCGCCCATGCGTTGTCTGGCGAAGAAGGTATTGTGCTGAGCCCCGAACACGTGGAGATCCTGGAACTGCTGCGCGATTTTTATGCCCAGTTCCAGCTCTCGCCCGCCACTCGCCCGCTGATCAAGTACACCGCACTCAAGTTGGGGCCGGAGAAAGGCAACAGCATGTACCTCAATCGCCTGTTCAATGGCACTCCCGCCAAACTCGCCGCCAAGCTGGCGGGCCTGCCAAAGCCGACCAACTGCATATGAACGATTACGCCCCTCTCGTCACGGAAACACCCGCCGAACACCCCTTTGCCGAATTCGTCCGCATTCTGGGCAAGGGCAAACGAGGCGCCCGCAACCTGACTCGCGAAGAAGCCCGCGTGGCCATGGGCATGCTCCTCGATGAAAAGGTGGAAGACACACAACTCGGCGCGTTCCTGATGCTGCTGCGCCACAAGGAAGAAAGCCCGGAAGAGCTGGCGGGCTTCACTGAAGCCGTACGCGAACGCCTGACAGCGCCACCGATAGCGGTCGATATCGACTGGCCGACATACGCGGGCAAGAAGCGCCATCTGCCCTGGTATCTGCTGGCTGCCAAGTGCCTGGCACAAAATGGCATCAAGGTTCTGCTGCATGGCGGTGGCGCACATACCGCCGGGCGGCTCTACACTGAACAATTGCTCGAACTGCTGAATATTCCGCTCTGCCGCAACTGGCAGGCGGTCGAAAGCGCTCTCGAGCAACAGCATCTGGCATTCATCCCGTTGAGCGACTGGGCACCCCAGTTGCAACGCATGATCGACCTGCGTAACACCCTCGGCCTGCGCTCACCGATTCACTCTCTGGCCCGGGTCCTGAACCCCTTGAATGCCCGCTGCGGCCTGCAGAGCATCTTCCATCCCGGCTACCAGAGCGTGCACCGCGAGGCCAGTACCCTGCTGGGGGACAATGCGATTGTCATCAAAGGCGACGGCGGTGAGATCGAGATCAACCCGGATACCATCAGCCACTTGTATGGCACCTGCAACGGACAGGCCTGGGATGAGGAATGGCCCGCCCTTTCACCCAGACGCCATGTCAAACCTGCCACGCTGGACCCGCAACAGCTGGTGGCCCTGTGGCGTGGCGACGTGGAAGACAGCTATCCGCAACTGGCCCTGCTATCGACCATAGCCCTGGCACTGCGCGGCCTGGGTATTCCGCGTGAAGAAGCTTTCGAGCAAGCCCGACAATTCTGGGATCGCAGGGACAAGGCTCTTTGATCAATCGATTTTATCGATCATGGAAGGCCATTATTTGCGCTTTTCTGTCAAATTGACTCGATTAGACTGACTCCAAATCATTTACAGATTGGAGTCAGACATGGGCCTTCTCATCGAAGGACGCTGGCATGACCAGTGGTACGAAAGCAGCAAGGATGGCGCCTTCCAGCGCGAAAACGCCCAGAGACGCCATTGGGTGACAGCCGATGGCAGCTCTGGCCCGTCCGGCGAAGGCGGCTTTGCAGCCCAGGCAGGCCGTTACCATCTGTACGTCTCGCTGGCCTGCCCCTGGGCTCACCGAACGCTGATCCTGCGCAAGCTTAAAGGCCTGGAAAGCCTGATCGACGTATCAGTGGTCAGCTGGCTGATGCTGGAAAACGGCTGGACCTTCGATCCACAGAAAGGCTCGACCGGTGACCGCCTCGATAATCTGCAATTTCTCCATCAACGCTACACCGCCGATGACGCGTCCTACACCGGGCGCGTGACAGTCCCGGTGCTCTGGGACAAACAGCAGCAGCGTATTGTCAGCAACGAATCGGCGGAAATCATCCGCATGTTCAATTCGGCATTCGACGGGCTGACAGACAATCGCCTGAACCTGTACCCAGACGCTCTGCAATCAAGGATCGATCAACTCAACGAACAGGTTTATCCCACCGTCAACAACGGTGTCTACCGCGCAGGCTTTGCCACCTCTCAAGGCGCGTACGAGGAAGCATTCGATGCCTTGTTTGCCGAGCTGGATGTGTTGGAACAACTGCTGGGGGAACATCGCTATCTGGCGGGCGAATACCTGACGGAAGCGGATATCCGGCTTTTCACCACCCTCGTGCGTTTCGATGCGGTCTATTACAGCCACTTCAAGTGCAACCTGCGGCGCATCGCCGACTACCCGAACCTGAGCAACTGGCTACAGGAACTGTACCAATGGCCGGGGATTGCCGAAACGGTGAGCCTGGAACATATCAAAGGCCATTACTACGCCAGTCATCGCACCATCAACCCGACAGGCATCATCCCGAAAGGCCCGGCCCTGAACTTCGAGGCCAGCCATGATCGGGAACGCTTGCCTGGCAAGGGAATATGGCGCAATCAGGGAGTTTGAAGCAGAGGGAGTGGATAGCCCGCACGCGGGCTATCCCGAACAGACTCAAACGCCGGACTGAGCACCTTCGAACCAGGCCAGCTTCTCACGCAACTGGACCACCTCACCGACGATGACCAGTGTCGGAGCATGCACCTCATGCTCGGCCACCAGTTGCGGCAGGTCTGCCAGAGTCCCCGTGAATACACGCTGACTCGACGTCGTCCCTTGCTGGATCAAGGCCGCAGGCGTGTCCGCCGACCGGCCATGCCTGATCAACTCTTCACAGATGACCGGAAGACCGACCAGCCCCATGTAAAACACCAGCGTCTGTGCAGGCGCGACCAGATCATGCCATGGCAGGTTGGTTGTACCGTCCTTCAAGTGCCCGGTGATGAAGCGCACCGATTGGGCGTAGTCGCGATGGGTCAACGGAATCCCGGCATAAGCCGCACAACCACTGGCAGCGGTAATGCCAGGCACGACCTGAAACGGGATGCCATGGGCAGCCAGCTCTTCGATCTCCTCGCCACCCCGACCGAAAATGAAAGGATCCCCTCCCTTCAGACGCACGACGCGCTTGCCCTGCCTGGCCAGATCAACCAGTTGCTGGTTGATCTGCTCCTGAGGCAATGCGTGATCGGCCCGACGCTTGCCGACATAGACCCGCTCGGCATCACGACGGCAAAGATCGAGAATGGCCGGCGCGACAAGACGGTCGTAGAGCACGACATCCGCCTGCTGCATCAGACGCAAGGCCCGGAAGGTCAGCAGATCCGGATCTCCCGGCCCCGCACCCACCAGATACACCTCGCCCGTCGCCGGAGGCGCTTCGCCTGCAATCTTGGCAAGCAGCAGGCGCTCGGCCTCACCACCCTGCCCGGCCAGTTGTCGATCGGCAATCGGCCCCTGGAAAACATCTTCCCAGAACGCCCGGCGCTGCTGCACATCAGGAAACAGCGACTTGACCTGATTGCGAAAGCGCGCCGCCAGCCCGGCCAGCTGACCGTAGGTGGAAGGTATCCAGGTTTCCAGCTTCGCCCGGATCAGACGCGCCAGCACTGGCGCGTCCCCGCCACTGGAAACCGCAATCACCAGAGGCGAACGGTCAACGATGGCCGGAAAGATGACACTGCACAAGGCCGGCGCATCCACCACATTGACGGGAACGCAGCGTTGCCGCGCATCACGGGAAACCCTGGCATTGAGCGGCTCATCGTCAGTGGCGGCAATGATCAGCACGCAGCCGTCCAGATCGCCTTCGCTGTAACCACGCAGAATCAGTTCGCCACCGCTGCGCTCGACCAACTCGCGCAACTGTACTTCGATGTCGGGCGCAACCACCCGCAGCAGCGCACCGGCTTCGGCCAGCAGGCGGGATTTGCGCAAGGCAATCTCGCCGCCACCGACGACCAGTACCCGGCTGCCACGCAGATTGTGGAACAGCGGCAGGAATTCCATTTAGCCGATGACCTCGATACCGCCCATGTAAGGCTTGAGGACTTCAGGCACGCGGATCGAACCGTCAGCCTGCTGATAGTTCTCGAGCACCGCCACCAGCGTCCGGCCAACCGCCAGGCCCGAACCGTTGAGGGTATGGACCAGTTCCGGCTTGCCGGTTTCCGGGTTGCGCCAGCGGGCCTGCATGCGACGCGCCTGGAAATCACCGCAGTTGGAGCACGAGGAAATCTCGCGGTACTTGCCCTGGCTCGGAATCCAGACTTCCAGATCGTAGGTCTTGACCGCACTGAAGCCCATGTCGCCTGTACACAGTGCCAGCACGCGATAAGGCAGCTCCAGCAACTGCAGAACACGTTCGGCGTTGGCGGTCAGGCCTTCGAGGGCTTCCATGGACTGATCGGGTGCCACGATCTGCACCATCTCGACCTTGTCGAACTGGTGCTGACGAATCATGCCGCGGGTGTCACGCCCCGATGCACCGGCTTCGCTGCGGAAGCATGGCGTATGGGCAACGAACTTCAAAGGCAGTTGTTTCGGGTCGAGAATCTCGCCGGAAACGATATTGGTCAGCGACACTTCAGCCGTCGGGATCAGGTACAGATCGGCTTCGCCTTCACGGGCGATCTTGAACAGGTCTTCCTCGAACTTCGGCAACTGGCCAGTGCCCTGCAAGGCCGGAGCCTGGACCAGATAAGGCGTGTAGGCCTCTTCATAGCCGTGCTCGTTGATGTGCAGGTTGATCATGAACTGCGCCAGAGCACGATGCAGACGGGCGATAGGACCGCGCAGCAAGGCAAAGCGGGCACCGGACAGCTTGGCAGCCGTCTCGAAGTCCAGCCAGCCGAATTTCTCGCCCAGGGCAACGTGGTCCTGAACGGCGAAATCGAAGGCAGCAGGTGTACCCCAGGTACGGACTTCGACGTTTTCTTCTTCGTCGGCACCGACCGGCACCGATGCATCCGGCAGGTTCGGCATGCTCAGCAGCATGGCGTCCAGTTCGGACTGGATACCGTCCAGTTCTTTCTTGCCGTTGCTGAGTTCTTCGGCCATGCGGTCGATATCCGCCATCAACGGCGCGATGTCTTCGCCACGCTGCTTGGCCTGACCAATGGATTTGGAACGGGCATTACGCTCGGCCTGCAACTGTTCGGTGCGGGTCTGGACCGTCTTGCGCTGGTTTTCCAGCGATTCGATGCGCGCGACATCCAGTGTGAAACCACGGGAAGCCAGGCGATCCGCTACGTCCTGAAGTTGAGTACGTAACAGTTTGGAATCGAGCATATCGTTCTCTCGTCTATCAAAGTCTGGTCAGGGACAGGCCAACCCAGGTTGCGAGCAGCCCGCCGAACACGCTGATACCGGCATAGCCCAGGGCCAGCGGTACCTGCCCGCTTTCCAGCAAGCGCAGCGTATCCAGTGAAAAGGATGAAAAGGTCGTCAGACCGCCTACAAAGCCGACAATCAAGCCGGCACGAACTTCGATGGGCACTTCCGGGCGAATCAGAAACAGGCCATAAAGCACACCAATGATCAGGCACCCGACAAGGTTGACCGCCAGTGTTGCCGTATAAAAATGCTTCGGCCAGTTAGCGCTTACCCAGGTTCCAGCCGCAAAGCGCAATAATGTACCAGCGATACCGGCAACGGACACCGCAAGAATCGTTTGAATCACTACTTTCTCCGTTGAAGAGGGCTTGCGGCATCGAGCGCCGCCAGATGTTTGAGCTTTTCACCGATTTTAAGCTCCAGGCCACGCGGCACTGGCTGGTAATACTGACGCGGTTCCAGCTCTTCAGGAAAGTAGTCTTCGCCCGCTGCATAGGCATCGGGTTCATCGTGGGCATAGCGGTACTCCTCGCCATAACCCAGTTGCTTCATCAGTTTGGTCGGCGCATTGCGCAAATGCAGCGGGACTTCGAGCGAACCGTGCTCGGCGGCTTCGCGCATGGCAGCCTTGAACCCCATGTACACCGCATTGCTCTTGGGTGCACAGGCCAGATAGACGATGGCCTGTGCCACCGCCAGCTCGCCTTCCGGACTGCCCAGACGCTCCTGCACATCCCAGGCGGACATGCACAGCGGCAAGGCGCGCGGATCGGCATTGCCGATGTCCTCGCTGGCCATGCGGACCACGCGACGTGCCAGATACAGCGGATCGCAGCCACCGTCGATCATGCGGGCGAACCAGTAGAGTGCCGCATCCGGATTGGAGCCGCGAATGGACTTGTGCAAGGCGGATATCTGGTCGTAGAACGCCTCGCCCCCCTTGTCGAAGCGACGGCGGCTGTCGCCCAGCAGGCTTTGCAACAGATCGACACTGATCTGCGAGCCATCCTCAGCAAGATCGGAGGCGTTCTCCAGCAGGTTGAGCATGCGGCGACCGTCACCATCGGCAGCAGCCATCAGAATGCCAAAGCTTTCATCGCTCAGGCTCAGGTGACGCGTTCCCAGGCCGCGCTCTTCAGTCAGCGCCCGCTGCACCAGCCTGCGCAACGCCGCTTCATCGAGGCTCTTGAGCACATAGACCCGCGCCCGAGAAAGCAAGGCGTTGTTCAACTCGAACGAAGGGTTTTCCGTCGTGGCGCCAATGAAGATCAGCGTGCCGTCTTCGACATAAGGCAGAAAGGCATCCTGCTGCGACTTGTTGAAGCGATGGACCTCGTCGACAAACAGGATCGTGCGGCGTCCGTACTGGCCAGCCTGCTGCTTCGCCACTTCGACGGCCTGACGAATCTCCTTGACCCCGGCCAGAACGGCCGAAACCGTTTCAAAGTGCGCGTCCGACACCTTGGCCAGCAATCTGGCCAGGGTGGTCTTGCCCACTCCGGGCGGCCCCCAGAAGATCATGGAATGCAGAGCCCCCTGCTCCAGCGCCTCACGCAGGGGCTTGCCGTGAGCGAGCAGGTGCTCCTGACCGACGTACTCGTCCAGATTGGTCGCACGCAAACGTGCAGCCAGTGGCTGAGCTATCGGTTCGCGACTAAACAGATCCATGGTCCGGGGTTAAGCCTTTTTACTCTTGAATGACATCGGCGCCTTTCGGAATCTCGAACTTGAACTTGCTGGCCGCAATCGGCTCGTTCGCCTTGACGCCGGTAAACAGGATATTGGTGCGCTGCCCCACGCTGTCGATCAACTGCATGTCGTTGATGATGCCGTTACGGAAGGACAGGCGCAGGTTGTCGAACAAGGTATCCCTGGTCTTGGGCTTGAGCACGAAGTCGATCACGCCACCGGCCTCCTTGGCGGTGATATCAAAGCTTTCACTGATCTTCGAGACATCGCCGGACAGCAGCAAGGCCGGAGTCTGGGTCAGGCGCTGGTCCAGGGTCTTGATCGTGACCTGTTGCAGATCCGGGTCCCAGAGCGAAACCTTCTTGCCATCGGAGACCATCAACTGCTCTTGCGGTGCATCCGTGTGCCAGTTGAACAGCCCCGGACGCTGCAAGGCCATCTCACCAGAGGTTTCCTGCAATTGCGTACCACTGCCGTCCAGCGTCAGCTGAGAGAAACGGGCAGTCATGGTCTGGGATTTTTCCAGCAACTGGGTCAGTCGTGCCACGTCCTTGCTGTCAGCATGGGCCGGGATCACAGAGAACGTCAGTGCAGTTGCCAACAACATGCGGATAAGACGCATGGGATTCCTCATTGAATTCATGAAGCGCCGATAGCGTGCATCACACGCCACGGGCACTGTTGGGGTTGTACATCAGTCGCGCATCGGGCCTGGCGCAATGACTTCACGCGAACCATTGGTGTTCATGGCCGTGACCACGCCCGCCATTTCCATCGCTTCGATCATTCGGGCTGCACGGTTGTAGCCGATCTTGAGCTTGCGCTGTACCGCTGAAATCGATGCACGACGGCTTTCGAGAACGAACTTGACGGCTTCGTCGTACAAGGCATCGCTTTCACTGTCTTCACCGCCTTCGCCACCACCGCCATCGAAACCGCTGCCGGCCTCTTCAACGCCCGCCAGAATATCGTCGTTGTAGTTCGGCGTGCCACGCATTTTCCAGGCTTCCACGACACGGTGGACTTCCTCGTCGGAAACGAACGCACCGTGCACCCGAATCGGCAGGCTGGTGCCGGGCGGCATGTACAGCATGTCACCATGCCCCAGCAACTGTTCGGCACCGCCCTGATCGATGATGGTCCGCGAGTCGATCTTGCTCGAGACCTGGAACGCCATGCGGGTCGGAATGTTGGCCTTGATAAGCCCCGTGATGACGTCCACCGAAGGGCGCTGGGTCGCCAGAATCAGGTGAATGCCGGCTGCCCGCGCCTTCTGGGCGATACGGGCAATGAGCTCTTCCACCTTCTTGCCGACGATCATCATCATGTCGGCGAACTCGTCGACGACCACAACGATGGTCGGCAGCGTGGTCAGCAACGGCGCTTCGTCATGAATGCTTTCACGACGATACATCGGGTCGGAGATCGGGTTGCCCTCTTCTTCCGCGTCCTTGATCTTGCGGTTGAAACCGGCAAGGTTACGAACCCCCATGGCCGCCATCAGCTTGTAGCGACGCTCCATCTCGGCAACGCTCCAGCGCAGGGCGTTGGCGGCATCCTTCATGTCGGTCACGACCGGGCAAAGCAGGTGCGGAATGCCTTCGTAGATCGACAGCTCAAGCATTTTCGGGTCGATCATGATCAGTTTGGCGTCTTCCGGGCCCGACTTGAACAGGATCGACAGGATCATGGCGTTCACGCCCACGGACTTACCGGAACCGGTGGTACCGGCAACCAGCAGGTGAGGCATTTTCGCCAGGTCGGTAATGACCGGACGCCCGCCGATGTCATGCCCCAGCGCCAGCGTGACCGGCGACTTGGCGTTATCGTATTCGGGCGAAGACAGGACCTCGGAAAACCGCACGATCTGCCGGTCTTCGTTGGGAATCTCGATACCCACGGTCGTCTTGCCGGGAATCACCTCGACCACCCGGACGCTGGTCACGGCCAGGGAGCGGGCAAGGTCCTTGGCGAGGTTGGCAATGCGACTGACCTTCACACCGGCAGCAGGCTGGATTTCATAGCGGGTAATGACCGGCCCCGGATGAATCGAATCAACCGAAACCTCGACACCGAACTCCTTGAGCTTGATTTCCAGCAAATGGCCCACGGCCGCCAGGGATTCAGGCGAATAGTTGAGCTGTTTCTTTTCCGCAGGATCGAGAATCGAAATCGGGGGCAAGGTGCCTTCAATCGCACTGTCGACAAACAGCGGCACCTGCTTCTCTTTCTGCACACGCTTGCTCGTCTCGGGCGCCTTGGCCGGAGCGGGCGCAATGACCGCAGGCACATGTTTTTCGCGCTCGGCCATGTGTCTGGTCAGGGACTCCTCGCGCTCGATAATGCGCTCCCTGGCCTTGACCTGTTCGCGACGTTCGCTCACGACAGGGGCCACCACTTCATCGACGCGCATGTCGACTTCGCGCAACTGCGCAACCATCTGCTTGCGCTCGGTGCGCGCGATCCACCAGCGATTGAGGGCGCTCTGGATAAGCTCGAACAGATCAAGGGTGATCTTGCCCGTCACATCCATGACCTTGAACCACGACAGGTCGGTAAACACCGTCAGGCCAAACAGGAACAGGGCAATGAAGAGCAGTGTGCTGCCCTGGATATTGAGCGCTCTCTTGGCCAGATCGCCCAGCACCTCGCCCAACACCCCTCCCGCCGACCCCGGAAAGCCGGCAGAGAAATGGAAATGAATGTGCGCCAGGGCAGCGCCAGCCAGCACCAGGAATACAAGACCGATCAGCCGCCAGGAGAACAGCCAGCCACTCCATTGCCATGGGTCATGACGCTGGCTGAAGACCTGCCAGGCCTTGATGGCCAGCAACAGCGGAAAGATGTAGGCAAAGTAGCCCAGGACCATGAACAGGATATCGGCGCAGAAGGCACCGGCACGGCCTGCAGCATTCTGGACCTGTGCGGAACTGCTGGTATGACTCCAGCCCGGATCGTTCTGATCGTAGGTCAACAATGCCATCATCAGATACAGGCACAAGGCACCAAAGGCGATCAGAGCACCTTCCTTGAGCCGATAATGCAGTTGCTGCCGCCAGAGCGGAACAGCGCTGGGTGCTGGGGTGGACTTTTTCAAAACGCTTTATTTCCTGCGCTCAAGCGCGAACATCTCGTTGATTGACTATGAACGGCTGCTCTAATGATATCGGCCTGTTCCGGACACAAACGGGCCTTGAAACACCCGCTGGACATATGACTTGAATAATAACGTGCAAAATCGGCATTGTACGGCTTTGTCGCTCCCAAGGTCTGTAGGAAAACCTTACCAGACCTGCTTTTAGCAGACGCTTTAAGCTGTCGCTCGGGGCCTTCAGACCGGATATGAACGCCAACCTTGCCACCGTTGTTCAATTTGAGCATGCATTCTCTTTTGTGACAAAGACTTATGACGTGATTCTATCGATCGGACAGAACATTGAAGGCACTCGGACTGCCACCTATGGGCTGTACTATCGAAACCCAGTACTACACACCATAATGGCGATCGTTTGTGACCGCATTCACGCTATAGAGTTGCACGCCGAGCCCCACACTCCCCTCCCCTCTCACGAAGCCCTGACGCCATGCTGACCTGGTTACAACGCAACAGCCTTGTTTTCCCGCCACTGGACAAAGCCCTGCGCGAACCCAACGGGCTGCTGGCTGCCGGTGGAGACCTGTCCGCCGACAGACTGATCCAGGCCTATCGGCATGGCTGCTTTCCGTGGTTTCAGGACGGTCAGCCTATCCTCTGGTGGTCGCCCGACCCTCGGACGGTACTGGCGCCCAACGAGATTCATATCTCACGCAGCCTGAGCAAGCTCATGCGCCAGGGCCGCTACCGCGTAACCTTCGACCAGGATTTCGCAGCGGTCATCCAGGCCTGCGCCGAACCCCGCAGTTACGCCAACGAAACCTGGATCACTCGTTCGATGCAGGACGCCTACAGGGAACTGCATCGGCGCGGACACGCACACAGTGTCGAAGTGTGGGAACAGGACACGCTGGTGGGCGGGCTCTATGGCCTGGCCATGGGTCAGCTGTTCTTTGGCGAGTCCATGTTCAGCCGTGCCGACAACGCCTCGAAAGTCGGCTTCGCCACGCTGGTAGAGCGCTTGAATGCCTGGGGCTTTGTATTGATCGATTGCCAGATGCCTACCCGACACCTCCATAGCTTCGGTGCCCGCTCAATCCCGCGCCAGAGCTTTGCCGACTACTTGCAACGGCATCTGGACCAGCCAAATAACGCCGACTGGTTGCCTAGGCGAGTTTGACAGGCTGGCATACACTCTTATCTAAAGATTCCGATAACGGGGGCGATCATGACAGAGCTGGCGCGGCTTAAGTTTTATGCCACTCAACCCCACACCTGCAGCTACCTGCCCGAAGAGCAGGCCACCACTCTGTTTCTGGACCCCAGCCAACCCATGGATGTTCAGGTGTATGCAGACCTGTCCGACATGGGCTTTCGACGCAGCGGCGACCATCTTTATCGCCCTCACTGCCAGAATTGCAGCGCCTGCGTACCGGCACGCATCCCGGTCAACCTGTTCATACCGGACAGACAGCAAAAGCGCATCCTCAAACGCAACGCCGATATCCAGGTCCGCAGCACGAAACCGGTCTTCACCGAAGAGTATTTCGACCTCTATCAGCGCTACATCGAGCAGCGACATGCCGACGGTGACATGTTTCCACCCAGTCGCGACCAGTTCTCCACTTTTCTGGTCCGTGACCTGCCTTTTGCGCGATTTTATGAGTTCCGGGAAAACCAGCGACTGCTGGCGGTTGCCGTTACCGATCTGCTGCCCAACGGACTTTCCGCCGTGTACACCTTCTATGAACCCGACGAGGAACGACGCAGCCTGGGGCGCTATGCCATCTTGTGGCAGATTGCAGAAGCCGCCCGCCTCCAGCTTCATGCCGTCTACCTCGGATACTGGATCAAGAACTGCAAAAAGATGAATTACAAGACCCAATATCGACCCATCGAGCTGCTGACCAATCAAAGATGGGTCACTCTGTACTGAAGTCCTTGGCTTGAACGGGTGTTTTCGGGCACAATGCACGCCGCTTTTGCCTGGCGCCACTTGCACCGGGCCACTCATTTGTATACCGAGGGCTTTACTGCATGTCGAAAGAAGACAGCTTCGAAATGGAAGGCACTGTCGTCGACACCCTGCCCAACACCATGTTTCGTGTGGAGTTGGAAAACGGGCACGTCGTAACCGCGCATATCTCCGGCAAGATGCGCAAGAACTACATCCGTATTCTTACCGGTGACAAGGTCCGCGTCGAACTGACGCCTTATGACCTGAGCAAAGGGCGCATCACCTACCGCGCCCGTTAAGCGAGTACTGACAAAAACGCCCGGCAGATGCCGGGCGTTTTTGTTTATCTGCCCGACACCCGTTACCGAGTGCCGGGCAACATTACCCTCAAGCCATTTCGGCCGTGGTCTCGAAATCAAAGGTGATCTCACCATCCTTGATATCGACATGCACCACGCCACCATGCTCGGACAACTCACCGAACAGGATCTCTTCCGCCAACGGACGCTTGATCTTGTCCTGAATGAGTCGAGCCATCGGACGCGCCCCCATTGCCGCATCATAACCACCCTGCGCCAGCCAGCTTCTGGCCGCGTCGGACACCTCAAGCAGTACACGCTTGTCTTCCAGCTGCGCCTGAAGCTCGATAAGGAACTTGTCCACCACGCTCTTGATGACTTCGTGGCTGAGGCGACCGAACTGGATGATGGTGTCCAGGCGGTTGCGGAACTCCGGCGTGAAGCTCTTCTTGATCACTTCCATCGCATCGGACGAATGATCCTGAAGCGTGAACCCGATCGAAGCCCTGGCCGCCGACTCGGCACCCGCGTTCGTCGTCATGATGACGATGACATTACGGAAGTCAGCCTTGCGCCCGTTGTTGTCGGTGAGCGTACCGTGGTCCATGACCTGCAGAAGCAGGTTGAAGACTTCCGGATGCGCCTTCTCGATCTCATCGAGCAGCAATACGCAATGTGGCTGACGGGTAATGGCTTCAGTCAGAAGGCCACCCTGGTCGAAACCGACATAGCCCGGAGGCGCACCGATCAGACGCGAAACGGTGTGACGCTCCATGTACTCAGACATGTCGAAGCGAATCAATTCGACACCCAGAGCCTTGGCCAATTGACGAGCCGCCTCCGTCTTGCCGACCCCGGTCGGGCCTGCAAACAGGAACGAACCGACAGGCTTGTCAGGCGACTTCAAGCCTGCACGGGACAGCTTGATGGCCGTGGACAACGAGTCGATGGCCGCATCCTGACCGAAAACCGTGAGTTTGAGATCGCGCTCCAGATTACGCAGCAGCTCTTTATCGGAGCTGTTGACATGTTTTGGCGGAATACGCGCAATTTTCGCGACGATATCCTCGACCTGAGGCACATCGATACGCTTGACGCGCTGCTCTACCGGCTGCAGGCGTTGGAAAGCTCCGGCCTCGTCGATGACATCAATCGCCTTGTCCGGCATATGCCGATCATTGATATAGCGCGATGCCAGTTCGGCAGCGGCACGCAAGGCCTCATCACTGTACTCGATGCTGTGATGCAGCTCGAAGCGCCCCTTGAGACCTCTGAGAATACCGATCGTGTCTTCGACCGACGGCTCGGAGACGTCGACTTTCTGGAAGCGACGCGCCAGAGCGCGATCCTTCTCGAAAATTCCGCGAAACTCCTGGAAGGTCGTGGAACCGATGCAACGAATATCACCGGAAGACAACAGTGGCTTGAGCAGGTTGGAGGCGTCCATCACCCCACCGGAAGCAGCCCCTGCACCGATGATGGTATGAATTTCATCGATGAACAGGATCGCATGAGGGCGTTTGCGCAATTCATTGAGCAGCGCCTTGAAGCGCTTCTCGAAATCACCCCGGTATTTGGTACCGGCCAGCAAGGCGCCCAGGTCGAGGGAGTAGACGACGCTGCTGGCCAGCAGGTCCGGCACCTGGTTATCGACGATACGTTTGGCCAGGCCTTCGGCAATTGCCGTCTTGCCGACACCCGCCTCACCGACCAGCAGAGGGTTGTTCTTGCGACGACGGGCAAGAATCTGTGCGACACGCTCCACTTCCAGCTCTCGACCGACCAGCGGATCGATACGCCCCTGACGTGCCAGTTCATTCAGGTTACTGGCATAGGCATCCAGAGGATTGCCTGAGGAAGAAGCCTCACCACCCTCGTCGTCCTGCATATCCTGCTCACCTTCAGAAGAGTGTTCGCCGTGCCCCTGGACCTTGGAAATACCATGGGCAATGTAATTGACGACATCAATCCGGGCCACGCTCTGCTGCTTGAGCAGGAAGACGGCCTGGCTTTCCTGCTCACTGAAAATCGCAACCAGCACATTGGCACCGGTCACTTCACGTTTGCCGGAGCTCTGTACATGGAAGACTGCACGTTGCAACACGCGCTGGAACCCGAGCGTCGGCTGGGTTTCGCGATCCTCGTCATGGACGGGGATCAATGGAGTTGTGGAGTCGATGAACTCCTGCAGATCATGCTTGAGTTTATCGAGGTTTGCGCCGCAGGCACGCAAGACAGTGGCTGCAGCCTCATTATCCAATAGAGCCAGCAGGAGGTGTTCGACCGTCATGAACTCATGACGCTTTGAACGCGCTTCCTTGAAGGCAAGATTGAGGGTGACTTCGAGCTCACGGTTTAACATAGCTTCACCTCATACCCAAGTGGCCGGCGTTTAACCGTCCTTCTCGATCTCACAGAGTAGTGGATGCTGACTCTCCCGGGCGTATTGATTGACCTGCATTGCCTTGGTCTCGGCGATATCGCGGGTAAACAATCCACATACTGCCCGCCCCTCTGTATGGACGGCCAGCATGACCTTGGTGGCCAGCTCACGATTCAGGTTGAAAAACACCTCAAGAACTTCAACGACAAAATCCATTGGGGTGTAATCATCGTTAAACAAAACCACCTTGTACATGGGTGGCGCCTGCAGGGCTGGCTTGGCGTCCTGCAACGCAATGCCAGCCGAGTCGTCCTCGTGTGACTGTGGACCATCCTGATTGAATGTTAGTCGAATCTTGCTGATTGCATGCATGGAAAGAAACGTTCGTGTAAAGGGCGAATTGAACGAACCCGGCCGTGGCCGGATCGGTTTTCACATAGACCGCCGCATGACCTTGACTATCAGCTAAACGGTGTTACAAACAATAGAACCCACATTGGGTAAAAAGGGTCCGCGCAGTCAACCAAAATTTTTTCAGGTCAGGCGGATTGAGGTGGATGATACTCCAGACGGAGTCCTTTGCAGAGGGATATGGCTATGCTCAGTGGTAAAGTCAAGTGGTTCAATAATGCAAAAGGCTATGGATTTATCCTTGCCGATGGCCGGGATGAAGACCTGTTCGCCCATTATTCGGCCATACAGATGGACGGCTACAAAACGCTCAAGGCAGGCCAACCGGTTCACTTCGAGATCATTCAAGGCCCCAAGGGACTGCATGCGGTGAATATCTCGACGGCGACCCCAGCCGCCACGGACACTTCAAGTGCAACACAAAAGTCCACTAATGTGCCAGCCTGAGGCAGACCACCACAAACGCCAGCCATAAAAGCCGTAACAACAGTCAGCTCAGGCAACTGAGCTGGCGACTGGCCTGGCAGACACACGATCAAGACATTGCCTTTATTCGGCGATGAATGCAGTGTGCACCCTCCTCAATAATTTGAAGCAATAGGCCACCACTCTGGTCGCCTCCCCCCTCCTTTAATGGCTCAGCGTGCGCACCGATCAAATTCACGCCCCGCCCCATCAGCGCTCAACACCGCGAAAGGCTCGACCTTGAGCCTTTGCGTTCGACCAAGGGCGAATATTCATGATTCGATAGCACGCATAGCATTAATGCTTGGCGCCAATGGTTTGATATACTCGCGACGTGACCGCAGAGTCATTAAGGCCGACCTGTCTGGAATGAGACTTTCAGCCCTTATATATGCGTTGGGAAGCTACGCCCCCGACAGCTTGACGCTCGACTGATGCACCTACCATCACCGCGAATGAACCTCGACCCCGGCCCATGACAGCACTGAATGTGGCCAAGAGTGCATACCCTGCGCGCATCGAGATTTTGTGCATGCTCAGCAAAACAGAGAGTTAATACCAATGTCCAACCGCTCGAAGATCATCTACACCTTCACCGACGAAGCTCCGGCCCTCGCCACCTACTCGCTCCTGCCAATCATCGAAGCTTTCACAGCCTCCTCCGATATTGACGTCGAAACGCGTGATATCTCCCTGGCGGGGCGTGTTCTGTCCAGCTTCCCGGAATCGCTTGGTGCAGATCAGCAAGTACCGGATCATCTCGCCGAGCTGGGCAAACTGGCCACCACGCCAGAAGCCAACATCATCAAGCTGCCGAACATCAGCGCTTCCGTCCCTCAACTGAAGGCGACCATCAAAGAGCTGCAGGATCAGGGCTTCAAGATCCCCGACTACCCGGAAGCACCGTCCACCGACGCCGAAAAAGAAACCCGTGCACGCTACGACAAGGTCAAAGGCAGTGCCGTGAACCCGGTTCTGCGTGAAGGCAACTCCGACCGCCGCGCCCCTCTGTCGGTCAAGAACTACGCTCGCAAGCATCCGCATAAAATGGGTGCCTGGACCGCTGACTCCAAGGCTCACGTTGCTCACATGAGCGGCGGCGACTTCTACGGTAGCGAAAAGGCTGCACTGGTCGAAGCCGACAACAGCGTCAAGATCGAACTGATCGCCAAGGACGGTACCGCAACCGTTCTCAAGGAAAAGACCAGCGTCAAGGCCGGTGAAATCATCGATTGCTCGGTCATGAGCAAAAAGGCCCTGCGCAGCTTCATCTCCGCCGAAATCGAAGACGCCAAGAAACAAGGCGTTCTGTTTTCGGTGCACCTGAAAGCCACCATGATGAAGATCTCCGACCCGATCATGTTCGGTCAGATCGTCGACGAGTTCTACAAGGATGCACTGACCAAGCACGCAGACGTCCTCAAGGAAATCGGCTTCAGCCTGAACAACGGCATCGGCGACCTGTACGACCGCATCGGCTCCCTGCCCGCTGACAAACAGGCCGAGATCAAGGCCGACATTCAAGCGGTCTACGCTACTCGCCCACAACTGGCGATGGTCAACTCCGACAAGGGCATCACCAACCTGCACGTACCGAGCGACGTCATCGTCGACGCCTCGATGCCTGCCATGATCCGTGACTCCGGCAAGATGTGGGGCACCGACGGTCAACTGCACGACGCCAAGGCCGTGATCCCGGATCGCTGCTACGCCACCATCTATCAGGCTGTCATCGAAGACTGCAAGAAGAACGGCGCCTTCGACCCGACTACCATGGGCAGCGTTCCGAACGTCGGCCTGATGGCACAGAAAGCCGAAGAGTACGGTTCTCACGACAAGACGTTCCACATCAAGGCCGATGGCGTGGTCCGTGTGACCGACAGCCAGGGCAAGCTGCTGATGGAACAGAACGTCGAAGCCGGCGATATCTGGCGCATGTGCCAGGCCAAGGACGCACCGATCCAGGACTGGGTCAAACTGGCCGTCAATCGTTCGCGCGCCAGCAACACCCCTGCCATTTTCTGGCTGGACCCGGCCCGCGCCCACGACAGCGTCATGATCGAGAAAGTCCAGAAGTACCTGCGCGACCACGACACCTCGGGCCTGGACATCCAGATCCTGTCGCCGGTCGAAGCCATGAAGCTGACCCTGCAACGCACCCGCGCCGGCAAGGACACCATTTCGGTGACCGGTAACGTACTGCGCGATTACCTGACCGACCTGTTCCCGATCATGGAACTGGGCACCAGCGCCAAGATGCTGTCCATCGTTCCGCTGATGAATGGCGGTGGTTTGTTTGAAACCGGTGCTGGCGGCTCGGCTCCGAAGCACGTTCAGCAGTTCGTCGAAGAGAACTTCCTGCGCTGGGATTCCCTGGGCGAGTTCCTGGCCCTGGCCGCTTCTCTGGAACACCTGGGCAACGCCTACAACAACCCGAAAGCGCTGGTTCTGTCCAAGACTCTGGACCAGGCTACCGGTGAGTTCCTGGATCGCAACAAGTCGCCTTCGCGCAAGGTCGGCAGCATCGACAACCGTGGCAGCCACTTCTACCTGACCCTGTTCTGGGCACAGGCTCTGGCTGCCCAGAACGACGATGCCGCCCTCAAGGCGCAGTTCAGCCCACTGGCCAAGACACTGACCGACAACGAAGAAAAGATCGTTGCCGAGCTCAATGCCGTTCAAGGCAAGCCAGTGGAAATCGGCGGTTACTACTTCGCCAACCCTGAACTGACCAGCAAGGCCATGCGCCCAAGCGCAACCTTGAACGCAGCCATCGCTGCGTTGTAAGAGGCACCGGCGAGACGTCTGACTGCGTCGACCCTGCACAAGCCCCGGCCACGCACCGGGGCTTGTGCATTCAGGGCATACAGAAAGCCGTAACCCCCTGTAATACTCTTGTCTTCTCAACCAACCGAGTCTCAAACCTATGGAATGGCACGCTCACGTTACCGTCGCCACGATCGTCGAAGATCAGGGCCGCTTCCTGTTCGTCGAAGAACTCAAGGGCGGGCAAGCGGTTCTCAACCAGCCTGCCGGCCACCTGGACCCGAACGAAAGCCTGCAACGCGCCGCCGTGCGCGAAACCCTGGAAGAAACCGGCTGGGACGTCGAACTGACCAGCGTGATCGGCATTTATCTGTACACCGCGCCCAGCAACGGCGTGACCTACCAGCGCATCTGCTTTGCCGCCAAAGCGCTTCGCCATCACCCGGATTATCAACTGGATGACGGCATCGTCGGTCCGGTCTGGCTGACCCGCGACGAACTCATGACCCAACAGAACCGCTGGCGCAGCGAGCTGGTTCTGCGCTGTGTCGACGATTATCTGAATGCCGAACACTTCAGTCTCGCCCTGCTACGCGACAAGGCGTGAGACTCGACGCCTTCAGCCTGTTAGAATCGCGTCCTTTTCAAGGCCACCCATTGAATTCCCATGCGTGATCCAGCCCACTGCAACCCAGAAAACAAGCGCGTCATAGTCGGCATGTCCGGCGGCGTGGACTCTTCCGTTTCCGCTGTCCTGCTCCTGGAGCAGGGCTATCAGGTGGAAGGCTTGTTCATGAAGAACTGGGAAGAAGACGACGGAACGGAATACTGCACCGCCCGCGAAGACCTGGCAGACGCCCAGGCCGTGTGCGACAAGATCGGCATCAAGCTGCACACCGCCAACTTCGCCGCCGAGTACTGGGACAACGTCTTTGAACACTTCCTGGAAGAATACAAGGCCGGCCGTACGCCCAACCCGGACATCCTGTGCAACCGGGAAATCAAGTTCAAGGCCTTCCTAGACTACGCGTTGATGCTGGGTGCCGACCTGATCGCCACCGGCCATTATGTGCGCCGTCGCGACATCGACGGTCGCACCGAACTGCTCAAGGGCCTGGACCCGAACAAGGACCAGAGCTATTTCCTGCACGCCGTCGGCGGCGAGCAGATCGCCCGGACGCTGTTTCCGGTTGGCGAGCTGGAAAAGCCCGAAGTACGCGCCATCGCGGAAAAACACGGCCTCGCGACCGCCAAGAAGAAAGACTCCACCGGCATCTGCTTTATCGGTGAGCGTCGCTTCACGGATTTCCTGCGCCAATACCTGCCTGCCCAGCCCGGCGAGATCAAGACCACCGAAGGCGAAGTCATCGGCCGCCACAACGGCCTGATGTACCACACCATCGGCCAGCGACAGGGCCTGGGCATCGGCGGCCTGAAAGATGCGAGCGACGACCCGTGGTATGTCCTGGTCAAGGACCTGGAACACAACGAACTGATCGTCGGCCAGGGCAACGATCATCCCTGGCTGTTCTCCCAGGCACTGATCACTTCGCAGATCTACTGGGTCAATCCGATAGACCTGAGCAGCCCGAAAAAACTGACGGCCAAGGTGCGCTATCGCCAGGGCGACCAGCAGTGCACGCTGGAAAAGACCGCAGAGGGCTATCGCGCCCTGTTCGACGAACCACAACGTGCCGTGACACCCGGTCAGTCCGTGGTGTTCTATGACGGCGAAATCTGCCTGGGAGGCGGCGTGATCGAAGTTGCCGAGCCCTGGAAAAGCAAGGACAAGCGTTGATGACCCCCACTCAGGAGCAACTGATCGCGCTGGGCGGCGTATTCCAGGCCGCCGTACTGGTCGACAGGATCGCCAAGACCGGACAGATCAGCGAAGCCGGATTGAGCTGCATGCTCGGCAGCCTGCTGGTACTGGACCCCAAGGACACGCTGGACGTGTTCGGGGGTGACGACCTGAACCTGCGCGAAGGCTATCGTGCCATGGCCAGCGCTCTGGAGCGCGATCCTGCGACCCTGCAGCGCGAGCCACTGCGCTACGCCCTGTCGATGCTCGGCCTCGAGAGGCAACTGGCCAAACGCGAAGACATGCTGGAAGTGATCGGCAAGCGACTGCCGCAGATCCAGTCCCAGGTGGAACATTTTGGTATCGCTCACGAAAACGTGATCGCCGCCACCGGCGCGCTGTATCAGGACACCCTGAGCACCCTGCGCCAGCGCATCCAGGTGCATGGCGACATGCGTAACCTGCAACAACCCAACAACGCCTCGAAGATTCGCGCCCTGCTGCTGGCCGGCATTCGCTCGGCACGCCTGTGGCGACAAGTTGGCGGCCATCGCTGGCAACTGGTCTTCAGCCGTCGCAAGTTATTGAAAGAACTCTATCCGTTGATGCACGGCTGATCCGTCACGCATCAGCCCCTTTAACCACTTGGCAAGGCGCTATCGACACTGGTCAGTCGGACCCAGTCGAACTGAAATTTCATGTATGATATGCGCCCCTTTTCGTTGCCCGACTGTTCGAGACCACCCCATGCAGCTCTCTTCGCTCACTGCGGTTTCCCCTGTTGATGGCCGCTACGCCGGCAAAACCCAGGCCCTGCGCCCTATTTTCAGCGAGTACGGCCTGATCCGCTTTCGCGTGATGGTTGAAGTCCGCTGGCTCCAGCGCCTGGCAGCTCATCCGCAAGTCACCGAAGTCCCGCCGTTTTCCGCGCAGGCCAATGCCATCCTCAATGCACTGGCTGAAGATTTCTCCGTGGAACACGCCGAGCGCGTCAAAGAAATCGAACGCACCACCAACCACGACGTCAAGGCCGTGGAATACCTGCTCAAGGAACAGGCTGCCAAGCTGCCCGAGCTGGAAAAGGTCAGTGAGTTCATCCACTTTGCCTGCACCAGCGAAGACATCAACAACCTGTCCCACGCCCTGATGCTGCGCGAAGGCCGTGACAACGTAGTGCTGCCGCTGATGCGCCAGATCGCCGACGCCATCCGTGAACTGGCCCAGCGCTTCGCCGATGTGCCGATGCTGTCGCGCACACACGGCCAGCCAGCCTCCCCGACCACGCTGGGCAAGGAACTGGCCAACGTCGTCTACCGCCTGGAGCGTCAGATCGCCCAGGTCGCGGCCGTCCCTCTGCTGGGCAAGATCAACGGTGCCGTAGGCAACTACAATGCTCACCTGTCGGCCTACGCAGACATCGACTGGGAAGCCAACGCACGCGCCTTCATCGAAGACGAACTGGGTCTGGGCTTCAACCCGTACACCACCCAGATCGAACCGCACGACTACATCGCCGAGCTGTTCGACGCCATCGCCCGCTTCAACACCATCCTGATCGACTTCGATCGCGATATCTGGGGCTACATCTCCCTGGGCTACTTCAAGCAGCGCACCATCGCGGGCGAAATCGGCTCGTCGACCATGCCGCACAAGGTCAACCCGATCGACTTCGAGAACTCCGAAGGCAACCTGGGTATCGCCAACGCCCTGTTCCAGCATCTGGCAAGCAAACTGCCGATTTCCCGCTGGCAGCGCGACCTGACCGACTCCACCGTATTGCGCAACCTGGGCGTAGGTTTTGCACACAGCGTCATCGCCTATGAAGCCAGCCTCAAGGGCATCGGCAAGCTCGAGCTGAACGAACAGCGCATCGCTGCCGATCTGGACGCGTGCTGGGAAGTCCTGGCCGAGCCGATCCAGACCGTAATGCGCCGCTACAACATCGAGAATCCGTACGAAAAACTGAAAGAGCTGACGCGCGGCAAGGGCATCAGCCCTGAAGCACTGCAAACTTTCATCGACGGTCTGGAGATGCCGGCCGAGGCCAAGGCCGAGCTGAAAAAGCTCACGCCTGCCAATTACATCGGTAATGCCGTGGCACAAGCCAAGCGCATCTGATCCGTCAAAAACTTTGCACACGCCCGGCTGTGCCGGGCGTTTTCATTTCAAGGGCTTACACATGAATCCTGATATTCCTCTTCAACTTCTGGGCGGCATGAGCGCACGTGTTTTCCTGCGCGATTACTGGCAGAAAAAGCCCCTGCTGATCCGTCAGGCAATGCCGGGCTTTGAAAGCCCGATCGATCCGGACGAACTGGCAGGCCTGGCCCTGGAAGAAGAAGTCGAATCCCGGCTGATCATCGAAAAAGGCGAACGCCCATGGGAACTGCGCCGCGGTCCGTTTGCCGAGGATGAATTCAGCACACTGCCAGAGCGTGAGTGGACCCTGCTGGTTCAGGCTGTGGATCAGTTTGTCCCGGAAGTCGGCGAACTGCTGGAAAACTTCCGTTTTCTGCCAAGCTGGCGCATCGACGACGTCATGATCAGCTACGCAGCCCCCGGCGGTAGCGTCGGGCCACACTACGACAACTACGATGTCTTCCTGCTGCAAGGACACGGCAAGCGCCACTGGCAGATCGGCCAGATGTGCGACTCGGAAAGCCCGCTGCTCCCACATGCAGACCTGCGCATTCTTTCGGACTTCCAGATGACCGAAGAATGGACCCTGGAACCGGGCGACATGCTGTACCTGCCTCCCCGCCTCGCTCACTGCGGCGTGGCGGTGGATGACTGCCTGACCTACTCGGTCGGTTTCCGCGCCCCTAGCGCCGCCGAAGTGCTGACCCACTTCACCGACTTCCTCGGCCAGTTCATTCCCGATGAAGAGCGCTACACCGACGCCGACGTACAGCCGGCCAGCGATCCGCACCAGATCCAGAAAGATGCCCTTGATCGCCTCAAGGCCCTTCTGGCAGAGCACATGGGTGACGAGCGCCTGTTGCTGACCTGGTTTGGCCAGTTCATGACCGAGCCTCGTTACCCGGAACTGGTCGTCGGCCCCGAGCTGGAAGAAGAAGACCTGCTCGACAGCCTGGAGCAAGGTGCGATTCTCATCCGCAACCCAAGTGCCCGCCTGGCCTGGTCCGAAGTGGATGACGATCTGCTACTGTTTGCCAGCGGCCAGAGCCGCCTCTTGCCAGGGCATCTGCGCGAACTGCTCAAGCTGGTTTGCGCAGCCGATTCGTTACACAGCGACAACCTCGGCCAATGGTTGGCCGATGAAGAGGGACGCAATCTGATTTGCGAACTCGTAAAACAAGGAAGCCTGGGATTTGCCGATGAATAAAATCACTGTATCTGTCGCGGACTGGCAGAAAGACAACGCCGACATCCGACGCGTTCGCGAAGCCGTGTTCATTGCCGAGCAATCGGTTCCCCCCGAACTGGAATGGGATTCCGAAGATGCCGATGCCGTGCATTTTCTGGCACGGGAAGGCGACTATGCAGTGGGCACAGCCCGCCTGCTGGCAGACGGTGAAATCGGCCGTCTGTCAGTCCTCAAGGACTGGCGCGGCCTGAAAGCCGGGGAAATGCTGCTGACGGCCGTGATTGCAGAAGCCGAAGCACAGAACCTCAAGCAGCAGAAGCTCAGTGCACAGGTACAGGCCGTCGAGTTCTATCAACGCTTTGGCTTTACCGTGGTCAGCGATGAGTTTCTGGAGGCCGGCCTGCCGCATGTCGACATGGTACGACAAGCCTGATACAGCCTGAGATGTAGGATGTGTTACACACGCACTACATAACATGACGCCCCGCATTCCCTTCCAGGCTGTCTATGCTGGAACGGAGAATGTCGGGGCGTTTTGCTATCTGTCAGCTCAACTTGCCTTACAGATGACCGACAAAGTGGCACACTCACGTTTTACGCGCCCATCGCGGAGACCGGACATGTTTTTACGCCCTTTGCTTGCCTCACTGCTTATCGCATTCAGCACCTGCACGCTGGCCGCGACCGAAATCGTCCCGCTCAACCACCGCACCAGCGCAGATCTCCTGCCCGTCGCCAAATCCTTCCTGGGGACGGACGGCACCGTCAGCGCCTACGGCAATCAACTGATCGTCAATGCAGAGTCGCGCAAGATCGAAGAACTTCGCGCCCTGATCTCTCAACTCGACACCGCTCCCAAGCGATTGCTCATCAGCGTCGATACCAGCGACAACGCTTCTAGGTCCGTCAATGGCGGCAATGGGGCACGAATCATCAGTTACGGTACCTCCAGCCGTGACGGCGGCGTTCAACAGGTTCAGACCAGCGAAGGCACGCCAGCACTCATTCAGGTAGGACAGAGCATTCCCCTGACCACCACCCGCACAGACGCGTACGGCTACCCACAAAGCAATACCGAATACCGGAACGTCACACAGGGCTTCTATGTCACGGCCAGCGTCACCGGCGACACCGTCCACCTGAACATCAGCACCAATCGCGACAGAACCAGTCAGGAACGTCCCGACGCCATCAAGGTCCAGAGCACCGACAGCCAGGTCAGCGGACGCCTGGGCGAATGGATCACACTGGCCGGCTCCAGCGATCAATCCGTGGCAGATCAGCGTGGTATAGCGCAACGCTATTCCACCCAGGGTCGTGACGACATGGTTCTACGTGTCAAGGTCGACAGCCTCGAGTAACCGGCAGCAGTGTCCGGGCCAGCACCCACGGGCCTTTTAGTGACCATGCAGTCGCATTAGACCAAAGATGTAGTGAACACAAAAAAGCACTACAAAACGTTTGACGGGTAAAAACGAGCGAGGCATGATTGCTTCGCTCCCGCTAATCAGAGGCCTTGAAAAAGCCTCAGGATCGCTGCTCTGAGCCTGAGCCGATTCCTGTCGACATTGCCCACAAGGCATTTTGACGAGGTTACGACTGGAACGAAGTTGTCCCGAGGGACGGAAGCGTTAGCGGTTGATCGGCAAGGCTTTTCGGGCAAGGCAAGAAGGCATCCACGAGCCGGATTGCTCACTCGAGCCGCACAACCTCGCCTTCCCCTCTCGAGCACCTCGCTCACCCGTCGCAACACGCCAGACCTTCAACCTCTGAACAGCGAGCAGCCATCTACCGTGCCTTCGATAAACGGGGCGTTTTGGCGGAGCAGGATCTTCCAACCAAAACCTGACAATGAGGTTTATCTCCATGGCACTGACACGCGAACAACAAATAGCGGCTCTCGAGAAAGACTGGGCTGAAAATCCGCGCTGGAAAAACGTGACCCGAACCTATTCTGCTGCTGATGTCGTCCGCCTGCGTGGCTCGGTTCAACCCGAACACACTTTCGCAAGAATGGGCGCCGAAAAGCTGTGGAATCTGGTCACGCAAGGTGCCAGGCCGTCTTTCCGACCGGACAAGGACTTCGTCAACTGCATGGGCGCGCTGACCGGCGGCCAGGCAGTCCAACAGGTGAAGGCTGGCATTCAGGCGATCTACCTCTCGGGCTGGCAGGTGGCCGCCGACAATAACTCCGCCGAATCCATGTACCCCGATCAGTCGCTGTACCCGGTGGACTCTGTGCCGACCGTGGTCAAACGCATCAACAATTCATTCCGTCGCGCCGACCAGATCCAGTGGAAAGCCGGCAAGAACCCGGGCGATGAAGGCTATATCGACTATTTCGCACCGATCGTGGCCGATGCCGAGGCAGGTTTCGGGGGCGTCCTCAACGCCTATGAGCTGATGAAAAACATGATCGAGGCCGGCGCTGCGGGGGTCCACTTCGAGGATCAGCTGGCGTCCGTGAAGAAATGCGGCCATATGGGCGGCAAGGTTCTGGTTCCGACTCAGGAAGCGGTCCAGAAACTGGTAGCGGCTCGTCTGGCAGCGGATGTCGCGGGCGTGCCGACCATCATCCTGGCGCGTACCGACGCCAACGCCGCCGATCTGCTGACCTCGGATTGCGACCCTTACGACAAACCCTTCGTAACAGGCACCCGTACCCCCGAAGGCTTCTACAAGGTACGCGCAGGTCTGGACCAGGCCATTTCCCGAGGGCTGGCCTACGCCCCTTATGCAGACCTGATCTGGTGTGAAACGGCAAAACCGGATCTGGACGAAGCCCGTCGTTTCGCCGAAGCCATCAAGAAGGAATACCCGGACCAGTTGCTGTCGTACAACTGCTCGCCTTCCTTCAACTGGAAGAAGAACCTGGACGACGCCACCATCGCCAAATTCCAGCGCGAGCTATCGGCGATGGGCTACAAACATCAGTTCATTACCCTGGCCGGCATTCACAACATGTGGCACGGCATGTTCAACCTGGCCCACGACTACGCCCGCAACGACATGACCGCCTACGTGAAGCTTCAGGAACAGGAGTTCGCCGATGCAGCCAAGGGCTACACCTTCGTGGCTCATCAGCAGGAAGTGGGCACCGGGTATTTCGACGACATGACCACCGTGATCCAGGGCGGAGTGTCATCGGTAACCGCATTGACCGGTTCCACGGAAGAAGAACAGTTCCACTGATCCTCCATGAGGTCGCTCCAACGAACAAGCCGCCCCAACGGGCGGCTTGTTTTTTCATGTTCGTGCCCCGCGCATTGATCCGGGACAACCTTTGATACGGTTCCAGGTGATACAACTGTAATGTCTTAAGTAAGCAGAACAGGAACACCTCATGGCCCGATCAACTACCGACCGCTCATTCAAATGATATTAATTATCATTCAAATTACCTTTTATTGCTTTTCCCTATTTAGAAAATAATTAATAAAAAACTCGGCAAGGCCCACGCTGCAAGCCTCGTAGCCGTATCCAGACACTCGAAGCGATTAATTCATTAAATAATTTTGATGTAGAAAATTTACTTGCCAAGTATTTGCACATAAAATCACCCCGATGCTCCAGCTGCGACATATCGTCACGGACTCACTCTTTATCAAGCACAGAGACCTTTGCTCTCTATTAAGGACTGCCAGCATGCCCGAATCGACAGGTTTGATTGCCCACAACTGGGGCTTCGCCATTTTCCTTCTGGGTGTTGTCGGTCTTTGCGCCTTCATGCTCGGCGTTTCCAGCCTTCTCGGAAGCAAGGCCTGGGGCCGCAGCAAGAACGAACCTTTCGAGTCCGGCATGTTGCCTACAGGCAGCGCCCGCCTGCGACTCTCTGCAAAATTCTATCTGGTCGCGATGCTCTTCGTGATCTTTGACATTGAAGCCCTCTTTCTCTTTGCCTGGTCTGTGTCCGTCCGCGAAAGCGGCTGGACCGGATTCGTCGAAGCTCTCGTTTTCATAGCAATTCTGTTGGCAGGTCTTGTCTACCTATGGCGGGTTGGAGCGCTGGATTGGGCTCCTGAAGGTCGTCGTAACCGGCAGGCGAAGCTAAAACAATGAGGCTTTGGCAATGCAATACAATCTCACCAGGATCGACCCGGATGCTCCTAACGAGCAGTATCCAATCGGCAAACGGGAGACCGTTTCCGATCCTCTAGAGGATCAGGTCCACAAAAACATCTACATGGGCAAGCTCGAAGACGTGCTGAGCAATGCGGTCAACTGGGGACGTAAAAACTCCCTGTGGCCGTATAACTTCGGCCTTTCGTGCTGCTATGTGGAAATGACCACTGCCTTCACGGCGCCCCACGATATCGCCCGTTTCGGTGCCGAAGTCATCCGGGCATCACCGCGTCAGGCAGACTTCATGGTTGTTGCCGGTACTTGCTTCGTCAAGATGGCACCGATCATCCAGCGTCTCTACGAGCAAATGCTTGAGCCTAAATGGGTCATCTCCATGGGCTCGTGCGCCAACTCCGGTGGCATGTACGACATCTATTCAGTGGTTCAGGGCGTGGACAAGTTCCTTCCTGTGGATGTGTATGTGCCTGGCTGCCCGCCCCGTCCCGAGGCTTTTCTGCAAGGCTTGATGCTGTTGCAGGAATCCATTGGCCAGGAGCGTCGCCCTCTTTCCTGGGTCGTCGGCGATCAAGGCGTATACCGCGCCGAAATGCCGTCGCAAAAGGAACAGCGCCGCGAACAGCGTATTCAGGTCACCAACCTGCGCAGCCCCGACGAAGTCTGATCCATCCCGCTCTTCTTATAAAAAAGACAAGACCCGGGTTGATTCTGTACGTTGACCGAAGTGATTGAGACCTATGACTGCAGACACCGCTCTGTACATCCCGCCTTACAAGGCTGACGACCAAGACGTCGTCGTTGAATTGAACAACCGCTTTGGCGCCGAAGCCTTCACGGCCCAGCCGACCCGTACCGGCATGCCGGTGCTGTGGGTCGCCCGCGCCCACCTGGTCGAGGTGCTGAAGTTTCTGCGCCAGGTAGCCAGGCCCTACTCGATGCTGTACGACCTGCACGGTGTCGACGAGCGCCTGCGCACTCACCGTCGCGGCCTGCCCGACGCTGACTTCACCGTGTTCTACCACCTGCTGTCGGTAGAACGTAACAGCGACGTGATGATCAAGGTCGCCCTGTCCGAAAGCGACTTGAGCCTGCCAAGCGTCACCGGCATCTGGCCTAACGCCAGCTGGTACGAGCGCGAAGTCTGGGACATGTTCGGGATCGATTTCCCGGGCCACCCGCACCTGAGCCGCATCATGATGCCGCCGACCTGGGAAGGTCACCCGCTGCGCAAGGACTTCCCTGCCCGTGCCACCGAGTTCGACCCGTACAGCCTGAACCTGGCCAAGCAGCAACTGGAAGAGGAAGCCGCACGCTTCCGTCCGGAAGACTGGGGCATGAAGCGTTCCGGCCCGAACGAGGACTACATGTTCCTCAACCTCGGCCCGAACCACCCTTCCGCTCACGGTGCGTTCCGCATCATTCTGCAACTGGACGGCGAAGAGATCGTCGACTGCGTTCCGGACATCGGCTACCACCACCGTGGTGCAGAGAAGATGGCCGAGCGTCAGTCCTGGCACAGCTTCATTCCGTACACCGACCGTATCGATTACCTGGGCGGTGTGATGAACAACCTGCCCTACGTGCTCTCGGTCGAGAAGCTGGCAGGCATCAAGGTGCCGGAAAAGGTCGACACCATCCGCATCATGATGGCCGAGTTCTTCCGGATCACCAGTCACCTGCTGTTCCTGGGAACCTACATCCAGGACGTGGGCGCCATGACTCCGGTGTTCTTCACCTTCACCGACCGTCAGCGCGCCTACAAGGTCATCGAAGCCATCACCGGTTTCCGCCTGCACCCGGCCTGGTATCGCATCGGCGGTGTCGCTCACGACCTGCCACGCGGCTGGGAAAAACTGGTCAAGGAATTCGTCGACTGGCTGCCCAAGCGTCTGGACGAGTACACCAAGGCCGCCCTGCAGAACAGCATTCTCAAGGGCCGTACCATCGGTGTTGCCGCCTATAACACCAAAGAGGCCCTGGAATGGGGTGTCACCGGTGCAGGCCTGCGTTCCACCGGCTGTGATTTCGACCTGCGCAAGGCCCGCCCTTACTCCGGCTACGAGAACTTCGAGTTCGAGGTCCCGCTGGCGTCCAATGGCGATGCCTACGACCGCTGCATGGTCCGCGTCGAAGAAATGCGTCAGAGCATCAGGATCATCGACCAGTGCATGCGCAACATGCCGGAAGGCCCGTACAAGGCGGATCACCCGCTGACCACGCCGCCGCCGAAAGAGCGCACCCTGCAGCACATCGAAACCTTGATCACGCACTTCCTGCAGGTTTCGTGGGGCCCGGGGGCACGACCTGCAGGCACTTACCACTTTGCGATTGCCAGACAGCCTCTGGTCTCGGCACT
>NZ_JBIVGV010000010.1:0-181396 GCF_044748865.1 Pseudomonas sp. NPDC089734
CCGAGGCGCGCATTCTACAGCGACCTCAGAATCTGTCAAGCGATTATTTTACGAAGTTTTCAAAATTTCTTTTTCAACTTCAATCACTTGCGCTTCGATCAACTACCTGTTGCTCGTCAGCGGGAGGCGAATTCTACAGCATCGCGAGACGCTGTCAAACCCTTTTCTCGAACCGCTTTCGACCCAACCGCGACCGAAGCCCTTCTGCGAAGCCTACCGTCAAAAACACTTATAAATCGTTGATTTATAAGGCTTTTTCAGATCCGTCTGCGCCAGAAGTGGGGCGAATTATAGAGACATTAAATCGCCCGTCAACACTTAATTCAGTTTTTTATCGGACCCGCTGATTTTCGGGCATTGAACCGAGGGATACGCCTGGCAATCGGCGGAATCCTGAGAAGCAGCAATGCAGCCCCTATCACGGCATATAAAGACCATTCCTTGAGATCCGCCCGGACTATCCAGAGCATATGCAGCAAGCCCAACCCCAGAATCACATAAACAAGCCGGTGGAGCTTCTTCCAACGCACGCCCAGACGACGCTGGCTGTAACGGTTGGAGGTCACGGCCAGCGCCAGCAATCCGAGGAAGCCCAGGCTCCCGACAATAATGTAAGGCCGCTTGACCAGTTCAACCCCTAACTGCCCCCAATCCAGCCCCAGGATAAACAGTGCATACATCGTCATGTGCAGCACAACATAAGCAAAGCACCACAGCCCCAACTGCCTGCGTACGGCAATCCATCCCGGCCAGCCGGTCACTCGCTGCAAAGGCGTCATCGCCAGGGTAATCAGAAGCAGAATCAAGGTCCCCAACCCATGATGATCGACCAACACCTTTCCTGGGTCAGGCCCCAGTGCAAATATCCAGGCCTGATACAACCAGAAAACGGGGAAAGCCCCGGCAGCCAGAAAAACGCCAATACGCCAGAACGGATATCGCATCAGTAATCCTTCCTCAGATCCATCCCGGTATATAGAGAGGCCACCTCTTCCCCATACCCGTTGAACATCTCGGTTTGACGAACATTAGGGCTAAACAGCCCGCTCGGCAGACGACGCTCACGGGCCTGTGTCCAGCGAGGGTGATCGACCGTCGGGTTCACGTTGGCATAGAAACCATATTCATTGGCCGCGATGCTTTGCCATGTGGTTTTCGGCTGCTCGCTGACCAGACTGATTCGCACGATGGACTTCACGCTCTTGAAGCCGTACTTCCAGGGAACCACCAGACGCAGCGGCGCACCGTTCTGACCAGGCAGCTCTCTTCCGTACATGCCCACGGCAAGGATGGCCAATGGATGCATCGCCTCATCCAGCCGCAACCCTTCGACATATGGCCAGTCGATCAAGGCAAAGTCGGAACGCTGCCCCGGCATGGACTGAGGATCCTTGAGCGTCTCAAAGCGGATATAACGGGCTTTGGAAGTCGGCTCCACCTGTTTGAGCAATGCCGAGATCGGGAAGCCGATCCAGGGAATGACCATCGACCACGCCTCCACGCAGCGAAGTCGATAGATGCGCTCCTCCAACTGGTAGGGTTTCATGAAGTCTTCCAGGGCATAACGACCCGGCTTGCCGACCTCACCATCGATAACCACGCTCCACGGCTCGGTCTTCAACGCCCCCGCATTACGAGCCGGATCGCCTTTGTCGGTCCCGAGTTCATAGAAGTTGTTGTAGTGAGTGGCATCCTTGAAGGGCGTGATCGCCTCGTCCTTGACGTTGACGGCCTGCCATTGAGTGCCCGGCAGCTTCTCGGAAAACCAGGCCGGCGCCTTCCCCGCCTCGACATCGGCGTACCGGGACGGATCCTGCGCATTCGCCAGCCGCGGCATGGCCGTCACCGCCAGCCCGGCAAGCGAACCGGCAAGCAATGCACGACGAGAAAGGTAGATGTCTTCAGGTGTAACGTCCGACTCTCTGGAGTCGGACGTCGAGGGGAGTTTGATTAGCATGATGACTCCGTAAACGGGGTGAGCTGATGCACCTGTTATTTACGGAGTATGAGGGATATCCGATCACTCGGCGTTTTTATGCCGACGAAGATGTAACAGGTACTGAACAGGTCCGGATAGCGCATAACCGAGGAATATCAACAGCAAAATGCGCGGAGGATCGCTGAACACCACTGCGAACACCAATACGACCACCAGAATCGCAACAAACGGCACCCGACCTCTCAGGTCCAGTTCCTTGAAGCTGTTGTACTTGATGTTGCTGACCATCAGCATGCCTGCTGCCGCGACCAGCAAGGCCACCAGGAAAGACAGCTTCGAGCCCTGGATTCCGAAGTCGCTGAACGCCCAGACGGTTCCCGCCACGACACCCGCCGCCGCCGGGCTCGCAAGACCGATGAAGTAGCGCTTGTCAGCCTTGCCCACCTGGGTATTGAAACGAGCAAGTCGCAACGCCGCGCCCGCCACATAGATGAAGGCGACCATCCAGCCGACCTTGCCCATGTCGCCCAGCGCCCAGCCGAATGCCAGCAATGCCGGAGCAACACCAAAGGCAACCATGTCGGACAGGGAGTCGTATTCGGCGCCAAAAGCACTCTGAGTATTGGTCATGCGTGCAACACGACCGTCAAGACCGTCGAGCACCATGGCCACGAAGATCGCGATGGCTGCGAATGCAAAATACTTGCTTGCCGCAGCCGTGTCCCCAGCGCTCAAGGCGCTCTGGGCACTCATGGAACTGATAATGGAATAAAAGCCCGCGAACAGGTTCGCAGTGGTGAACAGGTTAGGCAGCAGATAGATGCCGCGGTGACGGACCTTGCGCCCTTCGGCGTCATGGCCTTCCTCTACATGTTCATCGATAGGCAGCAGACTTTCGGCGTCAGAGGCCTTGTTTGGCTCTTCAGGACGTTCGCTCATGGACATTACCTTGCAGCGGTGTGAAAAGGTTCGACAGGGGTCTGCGACGAGGGTTCGTCGACAAACGATGCAGCTTTATACCAGACCCTGACCCCATAACGAAAAAACGCGGCCGATTGGCCGCGTCCTTTCAGAACGGAAGAACCTTAGTTCTTGTTCTTGTCGACGATCTTGTTCGCCGCGATCCAAGGCATCATGGAGCGCAGTTGTTCGCCGATGATTTCGATGCCGTGAGCAGCGTTGTTACGACGCTTGGCAGTCATCGATGGGTAGCCGGTAGCGCCTTCGCTGATGAACATCTTCGCGTATTCGCCGTCCTGGATGCGCTTCAGAGCGTTGCGCATGGCCTGACGGGATTCGGCGTTGATGACTTCAGGGCCGGTCACGTACTCGCCGTACTCGGCGTTGTTGGAGATCGAGTAGTTCATGTTGGCGATACCGCCTTCGTACATGAGGTCAACGATCAGTTTCAGTTCGTGCAGGCACTCGAAGTAAGCCATTTCCGGCGCGTAGCCCGCTTCAACCAGAGTCTCGAAGCCAGCCTTGACCAGTTCAACGGTACCGCCGCACAGAACGGCTTGTTCGCCGAACAGGTCGGTTTCGGTTTCGTCCTTGAACGTGGTTTCGATGATACCGGTACGGCCACCGCCAACGCCCGAAGCGTAGGACAGAGCGACGTTCTTGGCGTTGCCCGAAGCGTCCTGGTAAACAGCGATCAGGTCAGGGATACCGCCGCCCTTGACGAACTCGGTACGTACGGTGTGGCCTGGAGCCTTTGGCGCGATCATGATCACGTCCAGATCAGCGCGTGGCACGACCTGGTTGTAGTGAATCGCGAAGCCGTGGGAGAAAGCCAGGGTTGCGCCTTTCTTCAGGTTCGGCTCGATTTCGTTCTTGTACAGCTGGGCCTGGAATTCGTCCGGGGTCAGGATCATGACCAGGTCGGCAGCAGCAACGGCGGAAGCAACGTCAGTCACTTTCAGGCCATGAGCTTCAGCCTTGGCGACAGTAGCCGAACCTTTACGCAGGCCAACAGTGACATCAACGCCGGAGTCTTTCAGGTTGCACGCTTGAGCGTGGCCCTGGGAACCGTAGCCGATGATGGCGACTTTCTTGCCCTGGATGATCGAAAGGTCACAGTCTTTGTCGTAAAAAACTTTCATGGAATTCCCCTGTTATCTAGGCCTTCAGGCCATTTGCTAAATGAGTTAGATGCTCAGCACTTTGTCGCCACGGGCAATGCCCGTCACGCCACTGCGTACTGTTTCCAGGATAGCGGCGGTGCCGATGGCCTGAATGAAGCTGTCCAGTTTGTCGCTTGTACCACTCAACTGTACGGTGTACACGCTGGCCGTCACGTCAACGATCTGCCCACGGAAGATGTCCGTGGTGCGTTTGATCTCGGCACGCTGCGCGCCGGTGGCCTTGACCTTGACCAGCATCAGTTCACGCTCGATGTGAGCGCTCTCGGAGAGATCGACCAGCTTGACCACTTCAACCAGTTTATTGAGGTTCTTGGTGATCTGCTCGATCACCTCATCGTGACCGACAGTGGTCAACGTCAGACGCGACAGGGTCGGGTCTTCGGTCGGAGCCACGGTCAGGCTTTCGATGTTGTAGTTACGCTGCGAAAAGAGTCCGACGACACGAGACAACGCACCCGGTTCGTTTTCCAGCAACAAGGAAATGATGTGCCGCATGATTATGTCCGCTCCGTCTTGCTCAACCACATATCGCGCATGGAGCCGTCCTTGATCTGCATCGGATAGACGTGCTCGGTCACATCGACCTGGATATCGAGGAACACCAGGCGATCCTTCATGGCAAAGGCTTCTTCCATCTTCGGCTTCAGGTCTTTCAGGTCGGTGACCCGAATACCCACGTGCCCATAGGACTCGACCAGTTTCACGAAGTCAGGCAGCGACTCCATATAGGAATGCGAGTGACGAGCGCCGTAGCTCATGTCCTGCCACTGACGGACCATGCCGAGCACGCCGTTGTTGAGCAGGATGATCTTCACGGGCAGACCGTATTGCAGACAGGTCGACAGTTCCTGGATGTTCATCTGGATGCTGCCTTCGCCGGTAACACAGGCGACGTCCGCATCCGGGAAGCTCAGCTTGACGCCCATGGCCGCCGGGAAACCGAAGCCCATGGTGCCCAGGCCACCGGAGTTGATCCAGCGATTAGGCTTGTTGAAGCGGTAGTACTGAGCCGCGAACATCTGATGCTGGCCCACGTCGGAAGAAACGTAGGCATCGCCCTTGGTCACTTCGCACAGGGTTTCGATCACGGTCTGAGGCTTGATGACACTGCCATCGCCACGGTTGTAGGGGAACAGGTCGCCGCCGGCACGCCACTCGTCGATCTGTTTCCACCAGGCCGCGACGGACTCCTTGTTCGGGGTCTCGCCGATATCCTTGAGTGTGGCGACCATTTCGGTCAGCACGCTCTCGACCGGCCCGACGATAGGCACGTCGGCCTTGATGGTCTTGGAGATCGAAGCCGGGTCGATATCGATGTGGATGATCTTGGCGTTCGGGCTGAACTTGCTGGCACCGTTGATGACACGGTCATCGAAACGTGCGCCCACGGCCAGGATCACATCAGTGTGGTGCATGGCCAGGTTGGCGGTGTAGCTGCCGTGCATGCCGAGCATGCCCACGAACTGGCGGTCGGTGCCCGGATAGCTGCCGAGGCCCATCAGGGTGTTGGTAACAGGGGCGTTGAGCAGTCGGGCCAGTTCGGTCAACTGGTCGGAACCGTTGCCCATCACCACGCCACCACCGGCGTAGATGATCGGACGCTTGGCAGCCACCAGCATTTCGACGGCCTTGCGGATCTGCCCCGAGTGACCACGAACGGCCGGGCTGTAGGAGCGCAGCTTGGCTTTTTTCGGGAAAACGTATTCGTATTTCTCGGCCGGGTTGGTCATGTCTTTCGGAATATCGACAACGACAGGACCTGGACGACCGGACTGCGCCAGATAGAAGGCCTTCTTCAGGACTTCCGGGATTTCCGAGGGATGCTTGATCATGAAGCTGTGCTTCACAATAGGCCGGGAGATACCGATCATATCGGTCTCCTGGAAGGCATCAGTGCCCACCAGTGTGCTGGCAACCTGACCTGACAACACCACCATCGGGATGGAGTCCATGTAGGCAGTGGCAATACCGGTGATGGCATTGGTTGCACCTGGACCGGACGTCACCAGAACCACGCCAGCCTTGCCGGTCGCACGGGCATAGCCATCGGCCATGTGCGTGGCAGCCTGCTCATGACGAACGAGAATATGGTTTACAGCCGGCTCTTTGAACAGTGCGTCGTAGACATGCAGGAGGGCACCACCCGGATACCCGTAAATGTACTTAACGCCTTCGTCACGCAGGAAGCGGACGACCATTTCAGCGCCAGATAAAAGCTCCACGTTGTTCACCTCTAAAACGCCAGAATACCGCCCAATCCGGGGCGGGTCTTATTAGGTTTACTGCCAAGCAGAGCATGAGCGACGGTGGTCGCCGACTACGTCAGCACTGACTGAGCAAGTATTGGGATGTCCCTGAGTGTTGCGGAACATTCCCACCCAGCGCGAGGTAACGCGTTGCGGGTGTTACAGGTCGGCGCGGGTGTGCGCCTCATGATCTACCGAGACGGTCTGCTTCTGGCAGTCCTTCTACAGCGAACTTTGAATTGTTGTGATTCGCCCCCCGCAAGTCAAGTCATCCGTGAGCTTTCTTCAAGGCAGTACCTCTTCGATGCACTCATTCGGACTCACGGATGCGGTTATGGTAGTTTGGCGCAGCACTGATTTTTCAAGGAAGCACTATGCGCTGGATGACCCTCGCAGCTGCACTCACGATGGCGGCAGGTATTACCGCCCATGCAGCCCCGATCTATAAATGGGTCGATGCTCAAGGGGTGACTCACTTCGATGCTCAACCGCCAGCAGGCCAGACGGTACAAGAGATCAATGTGCAGAGACCGCCACCGCCTCCTGTCGCGCCATCGGCTATCGAAGCCGACCCACAACAGCAGGAAATCGATGCACGGGTCAAGAAACAGGTGAAAGTCCAGGAAGCCAGGCTGGCCGAGAACTGTGAAATCATGCGTAACAACCTCGCGCTGTTGCAGAACAACCCGAGAGTGCGTGCGCAGACCGAAGGGGGAACAAAGCGCCTGACGGAAGATGAGCGAAAGGCGCGTATTGCCGAGACAGAAAAGAGCATCGCCGAATTCTGTCGCTAGCGGATGCGATGAATCAGCGGGCTTCGGTGATCAATTGATCGAACCGGGCCAGACGCTCCTGTAACTGCCGGGTTTCACCCTGGCGCGTCGAATAGACCATCTCGGCCATTTCCAGAATTCCCGAGGCATTGGGCAAGGGCAGATTCTGTTCCAGGATGATTTTCATCCTGGGCAGGAAAATCCATTGCAGCCATTGCTCGAACTCCAGAGTATCGACACAGAACGGCTCCTTGCTGGACAGGGCCAGCTCGCTGGGTGGCGTCTCATCCCACCAACCCAGCACACGCAGTTCCCGTTCGATCAGCAACAGTTGCTCAGCCACTTCAGGCAGACGCTTGTCCATCAGAGAACCTGTGCCTTTTGACGAGCCAATGCCGCACCTGCCGAATCACCCTGTTTCTCACGCGACTGGGCAATCAGTTCCCAAAGGCTCGATTGCAGGCTGGCGCGACCGCTGGCATAGGTCAGGCCACGACGGGCCAGTTGCTCGGCCTGCGCCGCATCACCCTGAGCCAGACGCACCTGCGCCAGACGATAAAGCACTTGAGGCTCGCGCGGTGCCACACGCTGGGCACGCTCAAGACTCGACGAAGCGCCATTGAGGTCTCCGCTGCCTTGCTGTTGCTGAGCGGTGGTCAACAACGCCAATACCGGGCCATCCAGTTGCTCGTCGGCCGACAGACCGCCCGAGCTGGAAGGAATGCCGCTCGGTGCCGAGGTGCTCGGCATGCTGTAGTTGTTCATGGGCGCCGAACTGATCGGTGCCTGGGAAACCGGCGGCGTATCGATCGTGAACGATGACTGGGCCGCAGGCGCAGAGAAGCTCTGGCTCGCAGAACCGCCCGGAACCATCACGACAACACCGGAATCCTGCGGCACGGCCTGAGCCTGCGCAGCCTGGGCGGTGTTGGCTCGATAAGCCGTGTTACGCGAAGCCGAAACACGCTCGCTGTTAGAAACCTTGGAGCCCGAATCCACGACCGGGATCGAGCCACGTTGCACACTGGCACAACCATTGAGCAATGCCAGCGCCGTTAAAGCCGGAATCCACCATGTTTTCACGTCACACCCTCATCACTTAGTTCAACCAACCCTTGACCCAATCCATCACTTCAGTGGCGGGTGCCGGGCTACCGCTGCATGTTTCACCGGGCTGCGGCTCACTGCCGCGAATATACGGCATCTGTACGGCATTCGGGCAGTTGGCATCCGATCCCTGACCGGTCTGCGCATTGACCCAGGACTGAACCACGTTGTCCGGCAGCGCCATGTCCAGCGGCAGCGGATCGGCCTTGCGCATGAAACTGGTCCAGACCTGCAGGGCACCGCTGGCTCCCGTGAAAGGCGTCTTGCCGTTATCGTCACGCCCCATCCACACGACAGCCAGCAAATCCTGACTGAAGCCTGCAAACCAGCTGTCTCGCGAATCGTTACTGGTACCGGTCTTACCCGCCAGATTCAGCGACGCAGGCAGTACGTTGTACACCGACTTGGCCGTCCCTTCCCGCATCACCCGCTGCATGGCGTTCTGCACCAGATAGATCGCTCCCGGATCGAAACGCTGCTCGATCTGGAACGGATAGCGCTTGAGCGGCTCACCCTCGGCCGTCAACACACTGCGGATACCGCGCATGGGCGTATTGAAGCCGCCACTGGCAATCGTCTGATACATCGTGGCGACTTCCATCGGGCTCAACCCGCCAGCCCCCAGAAGCATCGAAGGATAGGCCGGCCACTCACGTGTCACGCCCAGCTTCGCCAGGGTCTTGAATACATTGGGCACGCCCAGTTCAAGGCCCAGCTTGGCCGTCGACAGGTTGTAGGAGTGAGCCAGCCCTTGGTACAGGAAAATATTACCGTGCGACTTGCGGTCGTAATTCTGCGGTTTCCAGACCTGGCCATCGGCACCTTTGACCTGGAACGGTTCGTCGGCCACCCAACTGGTCAGGGTGTACTGGCTCGGACGTTCCAGCGCGGTGAGATAGATCGCCGGCTTGACCAGCGAGCCGATCGGCCGCACCGCATCGATGGCGCGGTTGAAACCGGCAAAACCGGCCTGACGACTGCCCAGCAGAGCCTGCACTTCTCCTGTCTCGGGGTTGGTCACGACCATGGCCGCTTCCACCTCGTCCGAGCCCTTGCGCCCGGTCAGGCGCTTGAACGTATCGTCCATGGCCGCCTGGGATTTCATCTGCAGGATCGGATCGAAGCTGGTGAAGATGCGCAGCCCTTCTTCGGTCAAGTCCTCGTCGCGGTAGTCTTCACGCAACTGACGCTTGACCAGATCCAGGAACGCCGGGAACGAGCTGTCCGCCAGACTGCCGGTTTTGGTCACGCCCAGAGGCATCTTCTTGGCAGCCTCGACGACCTGTGCCGTAGCGACACCTTGCTGCTCCAGCAGGTCGAGAACCAGGTTTCGACGTTCCAGCGCACGCTCGGGATTGCGGCGCGGGTTGTAATAGGAAGGCCCTTTGACCAGCCCGACCAGCAACGCCACCTGATGAATCTTCAGCTCCGACAGCGGCTGGCTGAAAAAGTACTGGCTGGCCAGACCGAAACCGTGCACCGCACGCTGACCGTCCTGACCGACGAACACTTCATTGAGGTAGGCCTCAAGAATTTCCTGCTTGCTGTAATGCAGCTCCAGCAGCACCGACATCATGGCTTCGGTCAGTTTACGGGTGAGGCTGCGCTCGTTGGTCAGGTAGAAGTTCTTGACCAACTGCTGGGTCAGCGTACTGCCGCCCTGGCGCATCTGCCCTTGCGACGTGTTGACCCAGAGGGCACGTGCGATGGACTTGGGAGAGACCCCGAAATGGTGATAGAAGTCCCGGTCCTCGACCGTGACGAGTGCATCGAGCAGATAAGGCGGTGCCTGATCGAGCTTGATCAGGATGCGGTCTTCCAGATTCTTCGGATACAGGCCGCCGATCATCAACGGCTCAAGCCTGGCCACTGCGAGTTTTGCACCGTTGCTGCCTGAAGTCAGGTCCGCCACATAATCGCCGGAAAAACGCACGCGCACCTGCTGGGCCGGATCGGTGCCTTCATAGAATTGAAAGCCGCGCGTGTTGAGATCCACGGTGTTGCCGTTGACCGAAGCCGCACCCGGACCATTGGCAACGCTTTCGCGGCGATAGCCCAGCGCATCGAGTTCGATGAGGAAGTCGTCGCGGCTCAGCTTCTGCCCGACAAACAGCTCCAGAGGCCGGGCATACACCTTGGCGGGAATGGTCCAGCGCTTGCCGGAAAACTTCTCCTGGACGACGGCATCTAGGTAAACGGCAACGCAGGCCAGGGCTACAAAGCCGACAATACCGAGCTTCAACGCCCAGCCCATCCACTTGCGAAGACTGCCGGAAGTTTGTTTTTTAGCTTTACGAGATGTGCGAGATCGAGTCATGGCCGCGGATTATACGCACTTTGCCGACAGCCGACAGGCACCCGGGCAAGCGGTTTGCAGCCTTGCGTCGAGCGGCCATAATGGCGGGCCTGAGCAATTACATTTCTGAATCTACTCTTGAAGGATCGTCCGTGAGCCAGTCACTGATTGCAGCGCTGCAAAACCCCGCCCTCTTCCCTCATCCGGTGGAGAGTTTCCAGGTTATAGAGACGCACATTTCATGGGTCCTGCTCACCGGCACCTATGTCTACAAATTCAAGAAGCCTGTGAATTTCGGCTTCCTTGATTTCACGACACTCGATGCCCGCAAACACTTCTGCCATGAAGAACTGCGCCTGAACCAGCGCCTGACAGAAGGCCTTTACCTGGAAGTGATCCCGGTCACCGGCTCGGCGGAAGCGCCACAACTGGGCGGCGACGGAGAAGTCATCGAGTACGCCCTCAAGATGCGCCAGTTCTCGCAAGACGGCCTGCTCAGCACCCTGCAAGCCAATGGCGAACTGACCACCGGCCACATCGATGAACTGGCCCGGCAGATTGCTGAATTCCATCTCAGCGCGCCGCAGGTAACCACTGAAAATGAGCTGGGCTCGCCTGACAGCGTCATGGCCCCAGTCCTGCAAAACTTTGAGCAGATTCGCCCGCTCATCAGCGAAAATGCCGATCTGCAGCAACTCGATTCCTTACAGGCATGGGCCGAGTCGAGCTTCGAGCGCCTGAAACCCCTCCTGGCCCAGCGCAAGGCAGAGGGCTTCATTCGTGAATGTCATGGTGACATTCACCTGGGGAACGCGACGGTCATCGATGGCAACGTGGTGCTGTTCGACTGCATCGAATTCAACGAGCCCTTCCGCATGACCGATGTCTACGCCGACATCGGCTTCCTCGCCATGGACCTGGAAGATCGCGGCCTGAAATCCCTGTCCCGGCGCCTCATCAGCCAATACCTGGAATTGAGTGGCGACTATCAGGGCCTCGAAGTGCTCAACTTCTATAAAGCCTATCGCGCCATGGTCCGCGCCAAGGTCGCCCTGTTCAGCCAGCCGGCGGATGCCGACGGCGTCCAGCGCGCCGCGACCCTGCGCCAATACCGCAACTATGCAAACCTGGCAGAGAGCTACAGTGCGATCCCGTCCAGCTTCCTGGCCATCACCCATGGCGTCTCTGCCGTCGGCAAGAGCCACGTGGCAATGCGACTGGTCGAAGCGCTCGGAGCCATTCGCCTGCGTTCGGATGTCGAGCGCAAGCGCCTGTTCACGGAACAGGCCGGGCTTTACAGCGCCGACGCGAGCAAAGCGACCTATGACCGCCTGCATCAATTGGCCGAGACGGTTCTGCGTGCAGGTTTCTCAGTTGTGATCGACGCCACGTATTTAAAGCAGGAACACCGTAATGCTGCGGCCAAAGCTGCCGAAACAACGGGTGTGCCTTTTCTGATTCTGGATTGCGAAGCGCCGCAGGCGGTCATCGCCGGCTGGCTCAAGCAGCGTCAGGAGCAGAACAATGACCCTTCAGATGCCACTCTGGAAGTCATCGAAGCCCAGCAGGCCAGCCGCGAACCACTGACCGCGGATGAAATCCTGTGCAGCAAGCACATTGAAACCAACAAAAGCAGCGACCTGGATGAGCTTGTGGATAACCTTCGCCAGCGCTTGCCAGGCCTGTGACACAACCGTCGAGCCGTTTAGCAGGTAGCGCTTCACGGCTCGACAATGATGGCGATATAATGGCGTCATAATTCCAACGTACCCCAGAGGCACCCATGAGCCAGCCCAAACAGCTCGATTCGCCGCTTTACATGCTGTTGCGTAGAGATGATATCGAAGGCTTCAACCAGGAGAAGCCCAAAACCGGCACGATCGATATGGCCGGCGGTGACTTCCGGGGGCTGGACTTGCGAGCGCTTGACCCGACAGGCATCGACTTCACCGATGCCTACTTCCGGTCAGCCGACCTTCGCGGCCTGGACTTGCGCCATACGCCACTGGAAGGTGCAAGCATTGCGCATGCACAGATTTCAGGAGTCTTCTTTCCGCCAGAGTTGTCGGCAGATGAAATCCGGATGTCCGTGACCTTCGGCACCCGGATGCGCTACCACACACGCTGAGCCGTCGCACGAATCAAGCCCGCATGCGCAAGGCATGCCGGGCTTGTGCGGCATTGATTCTCTCTCCCACTCCACTCCCCCGCTTCAGGCATTCACGTATGCACGGGCTTGCTTGCGTGCGCCCTGCTCATTCGCGAAAAAAGAGTTGTTGACTTAGAAATGAGAATCGTTATGATTATCACAACCGGTCGCGAGACTGGCCGATAACCTGAAAGACCTTGGTTCGGACTTTCAGATTATCTCCTCATCAGGCTAATCACGGTTTTTGACCCGGCTTTTTGCCGGGTCTTTTTTTGGCCGTCCGAAAGTGCCATCAAAGCCGGCTGGCGTTCTCCTCCTGTACCCCCAGCCGCACCAACAAATCGTCCAGCAAGCCCGAAGAGCCCAGTCGAACCCTGTCCACATTGAGCCACTGCGGTCCGAACCGGGCGTGCGCCATTTTCAGAAAGGTCCCTGCATCATCAAAGGTGCGAATGCCTCCGGCGATCTTGAAACCGACCTGCCCTCCCACTTCGGCAACCGACTCAAGAATGATGCGGGCCGCCTGGGAAGTCGTCACGGCAAGCCCTTTGCCAGTGCCACTCTTGATGAAATCGGCCCCCGATAGAATCGCGTTTCGACAGGCCTGAAGAATCATTTGCGGATCACGCAGATCACCGGTTTCGAGGGTGACCGTCAACTTCACACGGCTGCCACAGACCTCCTTGCAGGCCGCGATCATCTGCAACCCGGTCTGCTGATCACCTGACAGAAGCGCACGAAAGGGATACACGACATCAACCTCATCGGCACCGGATATCACTGCGGCACGCGTCTCGGCTAACACCGGTTCAAGGCTGGAACCGCCGTAAGGGAAATTGACCAGCGCCACCACCCGAATGGCCGGTGCAAACAAACGATCGAGGGAAGTCCGGGCCAGGCATACGAAACGCGAATGCACACAGACGGCGGCGACAGGCCCCACCGGGGTCAGCGCACGCTGACACATCCCCACAATTCGCTGCTCGGTGTCACCGCTGTTAAAGGCAAACAGGTCAATGAGGCTCAAGGCATGAAGAGCCAGTTGCTCATCTTCTACGGTCATTTCTCTCATGGCGTCCCGCTCCCGAAAACATGGGCGGACAATATACGAGCCCGAATCTCAAGGGCTGAGCACGCCACAACCTGGGAAATGAACTACATGAAGAAAGGAAAAGACTGAGCCAAAGTCGTCCCTTGAAAGCACAAGTCAACGCGCAATGATCAGCGGATGCCCCCGTTCAGGGTGAGCCGTCACCAACACGTCCAGACCGAATACGTCCTTGAGTGCATCGGACTGCAGAACAACTTCGGGGCAATCCAGCGAATAGGCCCTTCCCGCATTGAGCAGCAAAAGCCGATCACAGTAACGAGCGGCCAGATTCAGGTCATGCAGAACGACCAGCACCGCCCCTCCCCGGTCGGCAAAGTCACGAACAGCCTGCAAGGTCGTGTGTTGATGCAAAGGATCGAGCATCGAGGTCGGCTCATCGAGCAACAACGTGCAACCCTGTGTGCCAGGCCATAATTGCGCCAGCACCCGCGCCAGATGCACGCGCTGACGCTCACCGCCCGACAGAGCCATATAACTGCGCCCGGCGAGGTGCAGGGCATCGGCCGCCTGAAGGGCCTCGCGCACGATCCCTTCATCGATTTCGCGACCGGTGTCATGAGGCAGACGCCCCATTGCGACCACTTCATCGACACGGAACGAGAAACTCAGGGTCGAACTTTGCGGCAATACCGCCAGACTTCGCGCCCGCGCAGCCCCCTCCCACCGGGCAAGCGGGCGCTGCTCCAGCCAGACCTCACCGGTCGTGGGCTTGAGCTCACCACTCAGCGCCGCCAACAACGTACTTTTGCCTGCGCCATTGGGCCCGAGCACGCCCAGGATCTGTCCCGGCAGCACTTGCAGATCGATATCGGCCAGAACAGTCTGTCCGCCCCGACAGATGCACAGATTTTCGGCTCGCAACATCAACTGCGTCCTCGTATCAGCAAATACAGGAAGAAAGGTGCTCCCAACAATGCCGTGACGATACCGATGGGAAGTTCGGCAGGCGCCATCACAATGCGCGAAAAAATATCGGCCAACAGCAGCAGGCCGGCGCCCGCCAGCGCAGACGCGGGTAAAAGCACCCGGTGATCCGGCCCCGCCACCAATCGCACCAGATGCGGCACGATCAGCCCGATGAAACCGATCATGCCGGCAGCCGCTACCGCAACGCCGACCCCCAGTGCCGTGCAGAAAACCAGTTCGCGCTTGAGCACTTCAACGTTGATCCCGAGATGCCGCGCCTCAGACTCCCCCAGCAACAAGGCATTCAAAGCCTCGGCCCGGCGCGGTAACCAGAAAATGATGAACACGCCTACCAGCAGTAACGGCCATAGCCTTATATAAGAAGCACCGTTGAGGCTGCCCATGTTCCAGAAAGTAAGGGTCCGAAGAGTGGCATCATCGGCCAGGTAGGTCAGTAGACAGATGATCGCCACCGATAAGGCTGTCAGCGCAATACCGGCCAATAACATGGTTGCCACACTGGTCTGGCCATCGCGCCGTCCCAAACGGTACACCACGCTGGTTACGACCAGACCGCCTGCCACGGCGCAGACGGACAAGAGATAAGGAGCGATCGCATCCGGGACATTGCCCCATAACGTAACGCCAACGATTGCCAGTGCCGCCCCCAGAGAAGCCCCGCTGGAAACACCGACCAACCCCGGGTCAGCCAACGGATTGCGAAACAGCCCCTGCATCGCCACACCCGTCAACGCCAGCACAGCCCCTGCCGCCAACCCCAGCAAGGTCCGCGGCACACGTATCTGGCCGAGAATCAGTTCAGCCTGCTCGAGCCCTTCTCCTGCGACAGGCAATCCCGCCAGCCTCAAGGCCGCGCGCAGGGTATCGGATAGCGGCAAGCTCATTGGGCCAAGTGCCAGTGACAACCAGAATGAAACGAGACACAGAATGCTTAACCCGATAAACAGCACGCGCGGTGCTACCAGAGCCCTCATGGCTCAGACCGAACCGCAGCACTCAAGGGTCTGGCATCCGGATAAAACGCTTGAGACAGTTGTTGCAGGCTTTCGGGCAAACGAGGCCCCAGGCCGCCGACCAGCAGCGTCGGGTCCAGATCGAACAAACGCCCGTCCTTCGCCGCCGGTGTAGCGGCCAACGCCGGGTTCTCCTTGAACAGCGCCTTGCGTGCAGCCTCCCCGCGCAAGGTCCGGTCAGCCACGATCAGCACCTTGGGGCTCAGGCCAGCCATGGCTTCGACCGAAAACACTTTATAGCCGTCATGGGTCGCCAGGTTGTGACCGCCCGCCTGCCGGATCAGCCAGTCACCCGCCGTTCCCTTGCCAGCCACCATCGGCTTGCCACCGCCATGCCCGACCAACAGCAGAACACCCGGTGCCGCACTGCCCTTTTGAGCCTGGGCGATCCACACCTGCTGGTTATCCATCTGCTGTTGATAACTGTCGATCAAGCGGGCTGCACGGTCTGTATCTCCCAGCAGTGCCCCCAGGCGTTGCAGGTTGCTTTTCAGGGCGGCCATGTCCGGGTCGGCCGAGAAGGCTTCGACTTTCACGTTGGCAGCACGCAGTTGCGCCAGTACCGGCGGCGGCCCCATCTCTTCAGTGCCGACCAGCACATCCGGGCGCAGGCTGAGAATGCCTTCAGACGACAGTTGCCGCTGATAGCCGATGCTCGGCAATGACTTGAGCGATTCGGGATGCTGGCTGGTGGTGTCAACGCCCACCAGTCGGGCTTGAGCCCCCATTGCGACAACCCACTCGGTCAGGGCTCCGCCCGCACTGACCCAGCGTGAAGAGGTTTCCGGTGCGGCAGTCGGTGCGGCGTGCGCCAGCTGGCTGAAGACAATCCCGGCCATCGCTGCAAGCAAGCCACTGTTGAAAAATCGCATGAAGATTTCCTTTGAAGAAGCCCGGACCTTGGCGGTTGCGGCGAGGACCAGTGATTGGCAGAACGTTCAAGTCGCAACGCTCGACAGGAAGAGCGCGCAACGAGGGGCGAAATTGTCCGCGAACGTGCAGAATCAGCGGATTAAGATTGCATTAAGAGACCACTCGTCCCGGCGTCACTTCCTTAACGCCCGGCATACAAGTGGTCGGCTCAACGCAACAAAACCATTTGATAATTATTTGCATTTGAACGTCAAGCCAGATGGAGCCCCTTGTGAAGCATCTATGCGCCGCCACCGACCTTCCCGAATCGGAAAGTCGCGGGTTTGAAACGGAGGGGCTGAAGCTGCTGGCCGTACGACGCCAGGGTCAGGTATTCGTCTACAAGAACCGCTGCCCGCATCGTGGCATTGCACTGGAGTGGCAACCGGACCGGTTTCTGGATGACAGCGCCAGCCTGATCCAGTGCGCCACCCATGGCGCACTGTTTCTTGTCGAGAATGGCGAATGTGTTGCAGGGCCGTGTGAAGGTCAGTCACTGACCGCGATTGAATGCCGGGAAGACGCCGAAGGCATCTGGATCATGTTGCCGGACGATTGAGCGACGCTCACTCCAACCCCAGAATCTCCAGCCGCCTGTCGATACGGACCTCTTCAGGCGTCAGTTGCACACCATAGGCCAGCACCTCGACACCGGCCGCCACAGCCTCACGCAACGCAGCGGCATACGCCGGATCAACCTCCTGCGCAGGACGAACCGCCTCGATACCCGTGAGGTTCACGCAATACAGCAACACAGCCCGCACACCCTCGCGAGCGAGTGAGGCCAGCTCACGCAAATGCCGTGCGCCGCGCTGAGTGACCGCATCGGGAAAGGCCGCGACCGTCGACTCGTCGAACCCCAGCGTGACGCTCTTGACCTCGACATAGGCATAGCCCTCGGGGTATTCGAGACGAAAATCCACCCGGCTTTTTTCCTGCCCGTAAGCCACTTCACGCTTGAGCGCGGTAAAGCCGTTGAGTTCGCTGATCACGCCAGCCCGCAACGCTTCTTCGACCAGCGTATTGGCCCGGCCGGTATTAATGCAGGCCAGACGTCCCTGCGGTGTTTCGCTGATCTCCCACGTCCCGGGCAGCTTGCGCTTGGGGTCGTTGGAGCGGCTGAACCAGACGCGCCCGCCCGGCATCATGCAATTGAGCATCGAACCGGTATTGGGGCAATGGATGGTCAGTTGCTCGCCACTGTCGGTTTCAATATCGGCCAGGAAACGTTTGTAGCGAATCAGCAGGCGGCCTTGTTCGAGTTCAGGAGAAAAACGCATCAGCCTTTCCAGCTCCGCAAGCCACGGGCAATCCGCTCGACCGCCTCCTCGAGCCGGGGCAGGCTTTGGGTGTAGGCAAAGCGCACGTGATGCCCCGCCTGGAAGCGTCCGAAATCCAGCCCCGGCGTGAAGGCTATGTGCTCGGTTTCCAGAAAATGCCTGCAGAATTCATAGGCGTCGCCACCAAAAGCGCTGATATCGGCATACAGATAGAAAGCCCCTTCGGGCTCGACGGCGATACCGAAGCCCAGTTCGCGCAAGGCAGGCAACAGGAAATCCCGGCGGCGACCGAATTCGGCGCGACGCTGCTCGAAGATTTCAATCGTCTGCGGCTCGAAACAGGCAAGCGCCGCATATTGCGCCATGCTCGGCGCGCTGATGTAGAGGTTCTGCGCCAGTTTCTCCAGATCGGCAACCGCTTCGGCAGGTGCCACCAGCCAGCCCAGACGCCAGCCGGTCATTCCGAAATACTTTGAAAAGCTATTGAGCACGAAGGCATCGTTATCGACTTCCAGCACGCTGCTTGCGTCCACGCCGTAAGTCAGGCCGTGGTAGATCTCGTCCACCACCAGATGACCATTACGCGCCTTCACGGCGGTCGACAAGGCGGCCAGTTCGTCCGCATGCAACAAGGTGCCCGTCGGGTTGGCAGGCGACGCAACGAGCGCGCCGACACTGTCCTGATTCCAGTGTTGCGCGACCAGTCCGGGCGTCAATTGATAGCGTTCCTGCGGGCCGACCGGCACCAGTTGCGCTGCACCTTCCACCAGACGCAGGAAATGCCGGTTGCACGGATAACCGGGATCGGCCAACAGCCAGTGTTTGCCCGGATCGACCAGCAGACTGCTGGCCAGCAACAAGGCACCGGAACCGCCAGGTGTCACGAGAATGCGTTCGGGGTCGATATTCAGCCCATAGCGCCGGGCATAGAATCCGGCGATGGCCTGACGCAGCTCCGGCAAGCCACGCGCGGCGGTGTAACGGGTCTTGCCTGCCGCCAGAGCCGCCTGTCCGGCTGCAACGATGGGCTCTGCCGTCGTGAAATCGGGCTCGCCAATTTCCAGGTGAATGACATCGTGCCCCTCCGCCTGCAACTCGTTGGCCCGCGCCAAAAGCGCCATGACATGGAAAGGTTCGATGGCGCGACTGCGCTCGCTGTAAGGCTGGGCCATTTTTATTCCTTCAATCAAACCGGCATCCGAAACACAACGGTCATAAAAAAGTGGGCACGATTCTAACCAACCGTTTGCTGCGCGGTACTTTAAATCATGAAAGGGCAGAACTGGCCTGACAGAAAAATAAAATACCGGAGGCGGTGGCGAGCAATGAGTGGTAGAAGTGTTGGTTTATACCCGGGACATGCGAGCCATGCTCGACAACCGGGAGTAGCGCACTACGATTTGATCTGGTAAGTTCGCCCGCTTGCAGCTGCAGGGCCGGCGGGTGTCGGTGATGGAACAATCCTGCGCAATAGATTAGAAGAGTGAGAGGCGGTCCATACATGCCCACCCCAGAAAAGCAACAGAATCATCTAATCAGCGGCTTTGAACCCTACGTCGAAACGGCGGGTGAAGAGTATATGGGCGAGCCCATGCGCGCGCACTTCACCAAGATCCTGAACAAATGGAAACAGGATCTGATGCAAGAGGTCGACCGTACGGTAGACCATATGAAGGACGAGGCAGCCAACTTCCCTGACCCGGCAGACCGTGCCAGCCAGGAAGAAGAGTTCAGCCTGGAACTTCGGGCACGCGATCGCGAACGCAAGTTGATCAAGAAGATCGACAAGACGCTGCAACTGATCCTGGACGAAGACTATGGCTGGTGTGAGTCCTGCGGTGTGGAAATCGGCCTGCGCCGACTCGAAGCCCGCCCTACCGCCGACCTTTGCATCGACTGCAAGACCCTGGCGGAAATCAAGGAAAAGCAGGTAGGCAAATAACCTGTCGGCCACCTTGAACAAAAAGACGCTTCGGCGTCTTTTTTGGTTTCAGAGATATTGTTTTTCGCGAATGAGCACTGAGCCCATGCGGATTAATGTGGGACCGGATTTATCCGGGAAGGCAATATTTCCAACGATAGCGATGCGTTGGATGTACGGGTCTTTTCGCGAATGAATTCGCTCCTGCAGGCATTAGCCATTCATTCGTGAAGCCTGCGATGGGGATGCATCTATGAAAAACCCTGCCTATATCGGGCGCTTTGCGCCAACGCCCAGCGGCTACCTGCACTTTGGTTCACTGGTCGCCGCACTCGCCTCTTACCTCGATGCACGTGCAGCAGGCGGCCAGTGGTTGATGCGCATGGAAGACCTGGACCCACCCAGGGAAGTCGCCGGGGCACAGGCTGCAATCCTTGAGACGCTTGAACGCTACGGCTTTGAATGGGACGGCGAGCTGGTCCGTCAGAGCCAGCGTCACGATGCCTACGCCGACATTCTGAATCGCTGGTTCAACCATGGACTGGCCTATGCCTGCACCTGTTCGCGCAAACAACTGGAAGGTTTTCAGGGCGTCTATCCAGGCTTTTGTCGCAACGCTGGCCATGCCACCGAAGACGCCGCGATACGGATTCGCGTGCCGGAGCTGGAATACCGTTTTGTCGATCGGGTCCAGGGGACGTTCCAGCAACACCTGGGACGCGACTCCGGGGATTTCGTCATTCGCCGGCGCGACGGGTTATATGCTTATCAACTGGCCGTGGTGATCGACGACGCCTGGCAGGGAGTGACCGATATTGTGCGGGGAGCCGACCTGCTGGACTCCACACCTCGTCAGCTCTACCTTCAAGAACTGCTGGGAGTGCCACAACCGCGTTATCTGCATGTGCCCCTGATCACTCAGCCCAATGGCCACAAGCTTGGCAAATCCTACCGTTCACCGCCCCTCCCGGCAGATCAGGCCACGCCTCTGTTGCTTAGGGCGCTGCGAGCACTCGGTCAGCCCACAGGCCCCGAACTGTCCTACGGCAGTGCCCGGGAAGTCCTCGACTGGGGCATCAAGCACTGGGACGCAACGAAGATCCCCCGCACCGGCACAATTGAGGAAGCCCGAATAGACTGAGTTAGAGCGGTCGCCGAAAACTCGTACATAAGTACACTTGCAGGTTGTACGGCATCCGTTACCATGCCGCTCCTCACCACGGAGACCTTATGTACATTTACCGACTGGTCCTGCTTCTGGTGGTAGGCATCTACCTGTTCTCCCCGGCCATCATGGACTGGTGGATCGACGCGACCGGTGCCTGGTATCGCCCTTATATGTTGTGGCTGATCCTGATTGTGGTGACCTTCATTCTTCAGAGCCAGCGAGATGCCGATGAGCTTTAGCCTGACGCACATGCTGCTGGTCAGCGCCGCGTATCTGCTGTTTCTGTTCGGCGTTGCGTGGATCAGTGAGCGTGGCCTGATCCCCCGCTGGATCATTCGTCACCCTCTGACTTACACCCTGTCGCTGGGTGTCTATGCCAGTGCATGGGCCTTCTACGGTTCGGTCGGGCTGGCCTATCAATATGGCTACGGCTTTCTCTCCAGCTACCTCGGGGTTTCCGGAGCGTTTCTGCTGGCGCCGGTGTTGCTCTACCCCATTCTCAAGATCACCCGCACCTACCAGCTTTCATCGCTGGCGGACCTGTTTGCCTTCCGCTTCAGAAGCACTTGGGCTGGCGCGCTGACCACCGTGTTCATGCTGATTGGCGTATTGCCGCTGCTGGCCTTGCAGATACAGGCGGTGGCCGACTCCATCAGCATCCTGACCCGGGAGCCGGTACAGGATCGCGTTGCCGTTGCCTTCTGTGCGCTGATCACCCTGTTCACGATTTTCTTCGGTTCACGGCATATCGCAACCCGGGAGAAACACGAAGGGCTGGTGTTCGCCGTCGCCTTCGAGTCGCTGATCAAGCTGATTGCCTTGGGCGGCGTCGGGCTTTATGCCCTGTATGGTGTCTTCGACGGTCCGCAGCAACTGGAGCTTTGGCTGCTGCAGAACCAGACCGCCCTCGCCTCGTTGCACACGCCGCTTCAGGAAGGCCCGTGGCGCACACTGCTTCTGGTGTTCTTCGCTTCCGCCATCGTGATGCCGCACATGTATCACATGACCTTCACCGAAAACCTCAACCCTCGCGCGCTGGTCAGCGCCAGTTGGGGATTGCCGCTGTTCCTGTTGCTGATCAGTCTGGCGGTCCCGCTGATCCTGTGGGCCGGGCTTAAACTGGGTGCGACCACCAGCCCTGAATATTTCACCCTGGGCATAGGCATCGCCGCCAACAGCAAGGCCCTGGCCTTGCTGGCTTACGTCGGGGGGCTGTCGGCCGCCAGCGGCTTGATTATCGTCACGACCCTGGCGCTGTCGGGCATGGCGCTCAATCATCTGGTGCTGCCGCTTTATCAGCCACCGGCCGAGGGCAACATCTATCGCTGGCTGAAGTGGACCCGCCGCGGGCTGATCGTTGCAATCATCACCGCTGGCTATTGCTTCTACCTGATGCTCGGCGCCCAGCAGGATCTCGCCAACCTGGGCATCGTGGCCTTCGTGGCCACCCTTCAATTCCTGCCCGGCGTGCTTTCGGTGCTGTACTGGCCGACCGCCAACCGGCGTGGTTTCATCGCCGGTCTGCTGGCGGGCACCACCGTCTGGATCGTCAGCATGCTGTTACCGCTGATCGGTAACCTGCAAGGGTTCTATATTCCGCTGCTGAACATGATCTACGTGCTGGACGATACCAGTTGGCACATGGCGGCCATCGCTTCTCTGGCGGCCAACGTTCTCCTGTTCACGCTGATTTCGCTGTTCACCAACGCCAGCCCTGAAGAGGCCAGCGCGGCCGAGGCCTGTGCCGTCGATAACGTACGCCGCCCGCAACGGCGCGAGCTGCACGCCGTTTCGCCACAGGAGTTCGCCACGCAACTGGCCAAGCCCCTGGGAGCCAAGGCCGCGCAGAAAGAAGTCGAGCAGGCGCTGCGCGATCTGTACCTGCCTTTCGATGAGCGTCGCCCGTATGCCCTGCGCCGCTTGCGTGACCGGATCGAAGCCAACCTGTCCGGTCTGATGGGGCCGAGCGTCGCCCAGGACATGGTGGAAACCTTCCTGCCGTATAAATCCGGCAGCGAAAAGTACGTCACCGAAGACATTCACTTCATTGAAAGCCGCCTCGAAGACTACCACTCACGCCTGACCGGCCTCGCCGCAGAACTCGACGCCTTGCGCCGCTACCACCGCCAGACCCTTCAGGAACTGCCCATGGGCGTGTGTTCCCTGGCCAAGGATCAGGAAATCCTGATGTGGAACAAGGCCATGGAAGAACTGACCGGCATTGCTGCCCAGCGCGTTGTGGGCTCACGCCTGGAAACCATCGCGGAACCGTGGAAAGGCCTGCTGAAGGGCTTTATCAACGTACCGGACGAGCACCTGCACAAACAGAAGCTTGCACTGGACGGGCAGACTCGCTGGCTCAACCTGCACAAGGCGGCCATCGACGAACCCCTGGCACCGGGCAACAGTGGTCTGGTACTGCTGGTGGAAGACCTCACCGACACACAAATGCTGGAGGACAAGCTGGTCCACTCCGAGCGGCTGGCCAGCATCGGACGCCTCGCCGCCGGCGTTGCCCATGAGATCGGCAATCCGATCACCGGTATTGCCTGCCTTGCACAGAACCTGCGCGAAGAACGCGAGGAAGATGGCGAACTCAAGGAAATCAGCAGCCAGATTCTCGAGCAGACCAAACGTGTCTCACGCATCGTGCAATCGCTGATGAGTTTCGCCCATGCCGGCGCGCATCAGAACTCGGACGAAGCCGTCTGTCTGGCCGAAGTCGCTCAGGATGCCATTGGTCTGCTGGCGCTGAATCGCCGCAACTTCGAAGTCCAGTTCTATAACCTGTGCAACCCCCGGCATCTGGTCGATGGCGACCCGCAGCGGCTGGCACAGGTCCTGATCAATCTGCTCTCCAATGCCCGCGATGCATCGCCGGCCGGCAGTGCCGTCAGGGTCAAGAGCGAAGCATCCGAACACACTGTGGATCTGATCGTCGAGGACGAAGGCAGTGGGATTCCCAAAGCAATCATGGACCGATTGTTCGAGCCATTCTTCACCACCAAGGAGCCGGGTGAAGGAACCGGACTGGGCCTCGCACTGGTCTATTCCATCGTTGAAGAGCATTATGGACAAATCACCATCGACAGCCCGGCCGATCCCGAGCTACAGCGTGGCACCCGTATCAGGGTGACGTTACCGCGCCATGTCGAAGCGACGTCCGCCGTGAACTGAGACCGTCGAGAGAACTGAATCAATGCCGCATATTTTGATCGTCGAAGACGAAACCATTATCCGCTCGGCCCTGCGTCGTCTGCTTGAGCGTAACCAGTACGAAGTCAGTGAAGCTGGCTCGGTACCGGAGGCTCAGGAGCGTTTCAATATTCCGTCGTTCGACCTGATCGTCAGTGACCTGCGACTGCCCGGCGCTCCCGGCACAGAGCTGATCAAGCTCGGTGAAGGCAAGCCCGTCCTGATCATGACCAGTTATGCCAGCCTGCGCTCGGCGGTCGACTCGATGAAAATGGGCGCGGTGGACTACATCGCCAAACCCTTCGACCACGATGAAATGCTTCAGGCCGTCTCGCGCATCCTGCGTGATCGCCAGAACGCGACGAGCCAGCCGACCGAACGTAACACCGCGCCCAAGGCAAACGGTGCCGACAAGAGTCCCGCCCCCAACGGCGAAATCGGCATCATCGGCTCCTGCCCGCCAATGCTCGATCTGTACAGCAAGATCCGCAAGGTCGCGCCCACCGACTCCAATGTCCTGATCCAGGGCGAGTCCGGTACAGGCAAGGAGCTGGTCGCCCGTGCCCTCCACAACCTTTCGCGCCGCACCAAAGCGCCCATGATCTCCGTGAACTGCGCCGCGATCCCGGAATCGCTCATCGAATCCGAACTCTTCGGCCATGAAAAAGGCGCATTCACCGGGGCCAGCGCAGGCCGTGCAGGTCTGGTGGAAGCGGCCGATGGCGGCACACTGTTTCTCGACGAAATCGGCGAGCTGCCTCTCGAAGCGCAAGCCCGCCTGCTGCGTGTCCTGCAGGAAGGCGAAATCCGGCGCGTCGGCTCCGTGCAGTCGCAAAAGGTCGATGTGCGTCTGATCGCAGCCACACACCGGGATCTCAAGACACTGGCCAAGAACGGCGAGTTTCGGGAAGACCTTTATTACCGCCTGCACGTCATTGCCCTGAAACTCCCGGCACTGCGCGAACGCGGTAACGATGTCATTGAAATCGCCCGCTCGTTCCTGGCCCGCCAAAGCGCCAAGGCTGGCCGTAACGACCTGAAGTTTGCCCTCGACGCAGAACAAGCGATCCGCCATTACAGCTGGCCGGGTAACGTCCGGGAGCTGGAAAACGCCGTGGAACGTTCGGTCATTCTGTGCGAAAGCCCGGAAATCTCTGCCGACCTGCTGGGTATCGACATCGAACTCGATGGCCTGGACGACGACGAATACATGGGCCTGGCCCCTCTGTCCAACCCCACGAGCGCCACCAACAACGAACCGACCGAAGACTTGTCCCTGGAAGACTACTTTCAGCATTTCGTTCTGGAACATCAGGATCACATGACCGAAACCGAACTGGCCCGCAAACTCGGCGTCAGTCGCAAGTGCCTGTGGGAGCGTCGCCAGCGGCTGGGGATCCCTCGTCGCAAGGGCGTGGCCAGCGAAACCTGAGCGCAACGCTCTGGCATAAGGGATACAGGCCTTCAAGGAAACTGTTACCGCCAGGACCGAGACGTAACAAAAGCCGGGGCTTACGGTAACGAAGTCCCGGCTTTTTTATCCCGACGATAAAAGTCAGGTATCCGAAAAGCCCCGGTTTCATTGGCTTTTAAAAAGTTGGCACGGCTCCTGCTATATATTCGGTACAAGAAGAACAACAAACAGTACGACACCCATAACAAGAACAAGACGAATCGACTCACGCATAACAAGAACAACACGGCGGAGGCGCAGCTAACTGATTCTTTTGGAGAGGAGTTGTATTTGGGGCTTGCCCCGCAACCAGGCCGAGAACAACAAAAACTACCCTTAGGTAGCGCCTGAACTGGTTGGATCGAATGATCATTGCAACGCAGCGACCAAAGCAATCCGTTTGCTCTTGACTCCCGATTGGGAGGTTTCACAGGCGAGATCCTGTGAATGGGCACTCAACAAAAACAAGAAGCCCGAACAGATAATAAAAATAAAGAGCACGCACTTTGGGGGAGCTTCGGCTCCCCCAGTAGCTTCCAGAATCTGCTCCAACCTCCTTCCTGACGCTCTATGCGCAGCTTCCTACACCATCCCTCGACTAAATGCTAGAATCCCCGGCCATCGTGCGGCCATTCTTCGTTTTGGCCGAATATTCCTTCAAACAGTGCATCCCATGCTGAAGAAGCTGTTCCAGTCATTTAGTTCTCCACTGCGTAAACCGCAGCAACACACGCGCACCACGCCTGAAGTGCTCAATAGCAGCCAGCACTCGCTGCAACGCAGCCAATTCAGCCGTTATGCCGTCAACATCGTCGAGCGTCTGCAAAATGCAGGCTATCAGGCCTATCTGGTCGGTGGCTGTGTACGTGACCTCCTGCTCAATATCGATCCAAAGGATTTCGACGTCGCCACCAGCGCCACGCCTGAGCAGGTACGTGCGGAATTTCGTAACGCCCGGATCATTGGCCGCCGTTTCAAGCTGGTCCATATCCATTTCGGTCGTGAAATCATCGAAGTCGCCACCTTTCGCGCCAATCATCCCCAGGATGAAGAAGAGGAAGACAGCAATCAGTCCTCGCGCAATGAAAGCGGCCGCATTCTGCGTGACAACGTCTATGGCACGCTGGAAGAAGACGCCCAGCGCCGAGACTTCACGATCAACGCCCTGTATTACGATCCGGTCAGCGAGCGCATCCTTGATTACGCCAATGGCGTACATGACATCCGTAACCGCCTGATCCGCCTGATTGGCGACCCCGAGCAGCGTTATAAAGAAGACCCGGTGCGCATGCTGCGCGCCGTCCGCTTCGCGGCGAAGCTGGATTTCGGTATCGAAAAACACAGCACCCTGCCGATTCGCCCGCTGGCACCGATGCTGCGCGACATTCCGTCGGCGCGTCTGTTCGAGGAAGTGCTCAAGCTGTTCCTGTCCGGTCATGCAGAGCTCACCTTCGAGATGCTGGTGGATCTGGAACTGTTCGATCCGTTGTTCCCGGCCAGCGCCAAGGCTCTGGAGTACAACCCGACCTATACCCATACGCTGATCAGCCAGGCCTTGATCAATACCGACCTGCGTATAAAGCAGAACAAACCGGTCACACCGGCCTTCCTGTTCGCGGCCCTGCTCTGGCCGGCCTTGCCCGCCAAGGTACTGCGCCTGCAAGAGCGTGGCATGCCACCGATTGCTGCGATGCAGGAAGCGGCGCATGAACTGATCATTGAACAGTGCCAGCGCATTGCTATTCCCAAGCGTTTCACCATGCCGATCCGCGAGATCTGGGACATGCAGGAACGCCTGCCGCGACGCTCCGGCAAGCGCGCCGATCAGCTACTCGACAACCCGCGCTTCCGTGCCGGCTACGACTTCCTGCTGTTGCGCGAAGCGGCGGGCGAGCAGACCGATGGCCTGGGCGACTGGTGGACCGACTATCAGGAAGGCAACGACAGCGAACGCCGCGAAATGATTCGCGACCTGAGCAGCAAGCCTGAAGCGACCGGCAACGGCCCTCGCAAGCGTCGACGCAGCGGTGGTGCCAAGCGCAAACATAGCAATGCCGACACGTCCAACGCCTCGGGTGAGTAAATTGCCGAACAGCGAACGGGTCTACATTGGCATGGGCAGCAACCTGGCTGACCCGGCAGAGCAATTGCGCAGCGCACTCAAGGCACTGGCGCAACTGCCACAGAGTCACCTGGCGGGCGTCTCTTCCTTTTACGTCAGCGACTCGCTGCTGCCCGGCCAGCCTCGATACACCAACGCTGTCGCCGCCCTGGATACGTCACTGGCCCCCTTGGCGCTGCTTGACGCCTTGCAAGGCATCGAACTGGGCCAGGGGCGTGAGCGCCATGAACACTGGGGACCGCGCACGCTGGATCTCGATATCCTGCTCTTCGGCGAACGGCTGATCGACGAGCCTCGCCTTAAAGTACCGCACTACCACATGCAGGCCAGACCCTTCGTACTCTACCCTCTGGCAGAACTCGTGCCGGGGCTGCATCTGCCGGATGGGCGTGTCCTGAGCCAGTTGCTGGACGCGTGTCCATTTGAAGGTCTGGAGCGTTTGCCTGCACAGGCGTAACGCTGAGGTATCACCCGTTACGCTCTTGTGTAACCGATCAGGCAAACGGGTAACACACTTAATTGACTTCATGCCCCCTCCTCACGAAGATAGGCCTCCCGCCGCCAACCCGTTGGTGAATGGGCGCGAAACAGGCCTTTGCGAAACACCGCGACACGACGGTGTGCCTGCTTTTCCAAGATGAATCGCCTCGGTGTTCACAGCGCCTGATGGAGGACTTTAAATGCCGGATATAACTGTTACGTCACTGCTGGCGCTCAAGCAGAAAGGTGAAAAGATCACCATGCTGACCTGCTACGACGCGACCTTCGCCCACACCGCCTGTCAGGCGGGTATCGAAGTGCTGCTGGTCGGTGACTCGCTGGGCATGGTTCTGCAAGGCCATGACAGCACCTTGCCAGTTACCACCGCCGAAATGGCCTATCACGTCGCCTGCGTCAAACGCGGCAATCAGGGCGCACTGATCCTCGCCGACCTGCCCTTCATGGCCAACGCCACCCTTGAGCAGACCTTCGCCAACAGCGCAGCGCTCATGCAGGCGGGTGCCCATATGGTCAAGGTCGAAGGTGCGGCATGGCTGGCCGACTCCATACGCCTGCTTGCCGAACGCGGCATTCCGGTATGCGCCCACATGGGCCTGACCCCACAGGCGGTGAACGTCCTGGGCGGCTACAAGGTTCAGGGGCGTCTGGAAGCCCAGGCGCGCCAGATGCGGGCCGATGCCATTGCTCTTGAACAGGCTGGCGCGGCCATGATCCTGCTCGAATGCGTACCGAGCGAACTGGCCGAGGAAATCACTCACGCCGTGAAGGTCCCCGTGATCGGTATCGGCGCAGGTAGCGCCACGGACGGTCAGGTGCTGGTGATGCATGACATGCTCGGTCTGTCCATCAGCGGCCGTGTCCCGAAATTCGTGAAGAACTTCATGATCGGCCAGCCTGATATCCAGTCCGCCATCCAGGCCTATGTCACGGCCGTCAAAAACGTCAGCTTTCCGGCCACTGAACACGGATTCTCGGCATGAACACAGTAAAAACCGTACTGGAACTGCGAGCAGCCGTTGCTCGCGCCCGCAGCGAAGGTAAACGGATCGGCTTGACGCCCACGATGGGCAACCTGCACAGCGGACATACCGCTCTGGTCACCCGCGCGGCTCAACGGGCCGACTTCGTGGTCGCGACCATTTTCGTCAATCCGCTGCAGTTCGGCCCCAACGAAGACCTGGCGAGTTACCCGCGCACGCTGGCCGCCGACCAGGAAAAACTCCTGCAGGCTGGCTGCAATCTGCTGTTCACGCCCAGCGTCGAAGAAATGTATCCCCACGGCATGGGCGACCAGACCATCGTCAGCGTTCCGCACCTGTCCGAAGGCCTGTGCGGGGCCAGCCGTCCGGGCCACTTCGATGGCGTGGCCACCGTCGTCAGCAAACTGTTCAACATGGTCCAGCCTGACCTGGCCGTATTCGGCGAAAAAGACTTTCAGCAACTGGCCGTGATCCGGGCTCTGGTCCGCGACCTGAACATGCCGATCCAGATCATTGGCGAGCCGACCGTTCGCGCTGCCGATGGCCTGGCCCTGTCCTCACGTAACGGTTACCTGAACGAAGAACAACGCGCCAAGGCTCCCGCGCTATATCGCGCCATCAGCGTGATAGCCGATGCCATTCGCTCTGGCGAAACACATTTCGACACACTGACCGGTGCCGCCAAACGCATGCTGGAAGGTGACGGCTTCCGTATCGACTACCTGGAAGTCCGTGAAGCCAACAGCCTGCGCCCTGCGACGGCTCAGGATCGTGACCTGGTGATTCTGGTTGCAGCCTTCCTGGGCACAACCCGCCTGATCGACAATCTGCACCTGACCAAGGAATAACAAAAAGATGCAAACCGTGATGCTCAAAGCCAAGCTGCACCGTGCAGAAGTTACCCACGCCGTGCTCGACTACGAAGGCTCGTGCGCCATCGATGGCGAATGGCTGGACCTGTCCGGCATCCGCGAGTACGAGCAGATCCAGATCTACAACGTCGACAATGGCGAGCGCTTCACCACTTACGCCATCCGTGGCGAAGAAGGTTCACGCATGATCTCGGTCAATGGTGCCGCCGCCCACAAGGCGAAAGTCGGCGACCGTGTGATCATCTGTGCCTATGCTCACTACTCCGAAGCCGAGCTGGTCAACTTCAAGCCACGCATGCTCTATATGGCGCCGGGCAATGAACTAAGCCACACCAGCAATGCCATACCGGTACAGGTTGCTTGAGTCATCCAGACACGGCACCACGAAAAACCCGGTCACTCACAGCCTGTGCGAAATAGTACCGGGCTCAGGTAAGGCAGAGCGCAGACAAACAGGCATGCGGAGGGTAGTCTCCGTTACGTGGCCAAGCATTCAAAGTCTGCGTTCTGGCTTTTCAACCTTCAAAGGCAGTTCAAGTTAAAGGAAACCCGCAGCGATGGCGTACTACCGCAATCCTTCTGATGTGACCGCCCTGCCCGCCTGGCAGGCGCTGAGTCAACACCGCCAAGCCATGCAGGATTTCAGCATGCGCGACGCGTTCAATGCTGACCCGCAACGCTTCAGCCAATTCACCCTCAGCAGTTGCGGTCTGTTTCTCGACTATTCCAAAAACCTGATTACCGGCGAAACCCAGGATCTGCTGGTCAATCTGGCCAATGAAGTCGGCCTCAAGGAAGCGATCAAGGCCCAGTACGACGGCGAACTGGTCAACTCATCCGAAGGCCGCCCGGCGCTGCACACCGCGCTGCGTCGTCCGGTGGGCGACAAGCTGATGGTCAATGGCGTCAACGTGATGCCGGAAGTCCACAAGGTCCTGAACCAGATCACCGAACTGGTCGGCCGCATTCACGACGGCCTGTGGCGCGGTTACACCGAGAAGCCCATCACCGACGTGGTGAACATCGGTATCGGCGGTTCGTTCCTCGGCCCGGAACTGGTTTCCGAAGCGCTGCTGTCGTACGCCCACAAAGGCGTGCGCTGCCATTACCTGGCCAATATCGACGGCAGTGAGTTCCATGAACTGTCGATGAAGATTCGCGCCGAAACCACGCTGTTCATCGTGTCGTCGAAATCCTTCAACACCCTGGAAACCCTGAAGAACGCTCAGGCCGCCCGCGCCTGGTATCTAGCCCAGGGCGGCTCCGAAGCCGAGCTGTATCGCCACTTCATCGCCGTATCGAGCAACAACGCGGCGGCGGTGGCCTTCGGTATCCGTGAAGAAAACATCTTCCCGATGTGGGACTGGGTTGGCGGTCGTTACTCGCTGTGGTCGGCCATCGGCCTGCCTATCGCACTGGCCATCGGCATGTCCAACTTCAAGGAACTGCTGTCCGGTGCCTACACCATGGACCAGCATTTCCAGAGCGCACCGTTCGAGAAGAACATGCCGGTGCTGCTGGGTTTGCTGGGCGTCTGGTATGGCAACTTCTGGGGCTCGCAGAGCCACGCGATCCTGCCTTACGACCACTACCTGCGTAACATCACCAAGCACTTGCAACAGCTGGACATGGAATCCAACGGCAAGAGCGTACGCCAGGACGGCACGCCGGTGTCCACCGACACAGGTCCGGTCATCTGGGGCGGCGTAGGGTGCAACGGCCAGCACGCTTACCACCAGTTGCTGCACCAGGGCACCCAGTTGATCCCGGCCGACTTCATCGTGCCGATCGTCAGCTTCAACCCGGTGTCCGACCATCATCAGTGGCTGTACGCCAACTGCCTGTCTCAAAGCCAGGCGCTGATGCTGGGCAAGACCCGCGCCGAAGCCGAAGCCGAGCTGCGTGAAAAAGGCATGCCGGAAGACCAGGTGCAGAAGCTTGCACAACACAAGGTCATTCCCGGCAACCGCCCAAGCAACACGCTGGTCGTCGAACGCATCAGCCCGCGCCGTCTGGGCGCACTGGTGGCCATGTACGAGCACAAGGTCTTCGTCCAGAGCGTCATCTGGGGCATCAACGCCTTCGACCAGTGGGGTGTGGAACTGGGCAAGGAACTGGGCAAAGGCGTCTATCAGCGCCTGACCGGCGGTATCGAAGAGCCTGCCGAAGATGCTTCGACCCAAGGGCTGATCAACTACTTCCGCGGGCGTCATCGCGGTTGATCGCCTTCGCGGATGAATCCGCTCCTACAGGTGTAGGAGCGAATTCATTCGCGAAACCCTCAAATTGAACCCGCTCTCCCCCTCAGGCTCCTATTCTTGTAACAGCACAGGAATAAGGAAGCCGTCATGTTCGATATCAGCGCATTCCCCAAAGCCGACGCCATACGCCAGTCCACGCAGCTCAGTCAGGCCGACTACCAACGCCTGTACCGCCAGTCTGTGGATAACCCCGATCAGTTCTGGGCCGAACAGGCGACAGCCTTTCTCGACTGGTCAGCCCCGTGGGACACAGTCCAGAGTTCAGACCTCGGCACCGGCCGGGCGAGCTGGTTCAAGGGGGGCAAGCTCAATGTCAGCTACAACTGCATCGATCGCCATCTGAGGGAGCGGGCAGATCAGATCGCAATGATCTGGGAAGGCGACAGTCCCTCCGAATCGGCCGAAATCACCTACAAGAAGCTGCACCACAACGTTTCCCGACTGGCCAATGTGCTGAAGATTCGTGGCGTCAAGAAAGGCGACCGGGTGTGTATCTACATGCCGATGATTCCCGAGGCCGCCTACGCGATGCTGGCCTGCGCACGCATCGGAGCCATTCATTCGGTGGTATTCGGTGGCTTTTCTCCTGATGCCTTGCGCGACCGGATTCTGGACTCCGACTGTCACACGGTCATCACCGCCGACGAAGGTGTTCGGGGCGGTAAATACATTCCCATGAAGCACAACGTCGACAAGGCCCTGCAAAGCTGCCCGAACGTGAGCACAGTGCTGGTGGTGGAAAGGACGCAAGGCGAGATCGACTGGGTCAAGGGCCGTGACCTCTGGTATCACGAAGCGCTTCACGGGATCAGCGATGAATGCCCGCCGGAACCGATGGATGCCGAAGATCCGCTGTTCATTCTCTACACCTCCGGCAGCACCGGGAAACCCAAAGGCGTGCTGCATACCACCGGTGGCTATCTGCTCCAGGCAGCCATGACCCACAAATACGTGTTCGACTACCGCGATGGCGAGATTTTCTGGTGCACCGCCGATGTCGGCTGGATTACCGGGCACAGCTACATCGTCTATGGCCCCCTGGCCAATGGCGCAACCACACTGATCTTCGAGGGCGTGCCCAGTTATCCGGACGCTTCGCGTTTCTGGCAGATCATCGACAAGCATCTGGTCAATATCTTCTACACCGCCCCCACCGCCTTGCGGGCCTTGATGCGCGAAGGTCCCAGACCGCTGCAAGACACGTCACGGGAAAGCCTGCGCCTGCTGGGCAGTGTCGGTGAGCCGATCAATCCGCAAGCGTGGGAATGGTACTTCCATCAAGTGGGCAAGGAACGCTGCCCCATCGTCGATACCTGGTGGCAGACCGAAACCGGCGGCATCATGCTGACACCGCTGATCAGCGCCAGCCAGGTCAAACCCGGCTGCGCCACCCAACCGATGTTTGGCGTGCAGCCCGTGCTGCTCGATGAAAAGGGCCAGGAAATCGAAGGCCCCGGCAGCGGGCTGCTGGCAATCAAGGCCAGTTGGCCGGGACAGATCCGCAGCGTATACGGTGACCCGCAACGCATGATCGACACCTACTTCAAACCGTATCCCGGTTATTACTTTACCGGCGACGGGGCCCGCCGCGATGAGGAGGGCGATTACTGGATCACCGGGCGGGTCGATGATGTGATCAACGTTTCCGGACACCGGATCGGCACGGCCGAGGTCGAAAGCGCGCTGGTGCTCCACGACAAGATTGCCGAGGCCGCCGTGGTGGGTTATCCCCATGACGTCAAAGGCATGGGCATCTATGCCTTCGTCACCCTCATCAACGGCATCGAACCCAGCGACGCCTTGAAGGCAGAGTTGCTGCGCCATGTCGGTCAGGAGATCGGCAGCTTCGCCAGACCCGAGCTGATCCAGTGGGCTCCCGCGCTGCCCAAGACCCGATCGGGCAAGATCATGCGACGCATTCTGCGCAAGATTGCCTGCAACGAACTCGATAGCCTAGGCGACACGTCCACCCTCGCCGATCCCGGGGTTGTGGATAACCTGATCGACAAACGCTTGAATCGGTGAGGCAAGCGAGGCATGGTCAGCACCATGCCCGCTGTTTCAAACCGAGAACACATGGAATTCATTCGTCGCCGCATCGAAACACAGGTCATGAGCCTGACCGGATTGTCACTGGGCCAACTGGACCTGGAAAACCCCAAGGGCGACCCTGGCCTGTTCGGCCCGCAGGCCATTTGCTGGCGGGTGCATGGCGACTTTACCAGCATGCTGATCGGCGGCATCAGCGCCTTGATGCTGCAAGCGCTGCATCCCCTGGCCCTGGCTGGTGTCTGGGATCACTCCAACTTCAGGGAGGACATGCTCGGTCGGCTTCGACGCACCGGGCAGTTTCTGGCCGGGACCACCTTCGGGGCAACCGGCGACGCGAACTGGCTGATCGAGAAGGTCCGCACCATCCATCTGCAAATCACCGGAACAGCGCCTGACGGCCGCCCCTATGCCGCCAGCGACCCTGAATTGCTGACCTGGGTTCATGTGGCCGAAGTCAGCAGCTTTCTGGCCGCGCACTTGCGCTACCTCAACCCCGGGCTGTCACTGGCCGATCAGGATACCTATTACGCGGAAACGGCCCTCATCGCCGAACGCCTGGGCGCCCGCGACGTACCGCGCTCACGTCAGGCAATTGCCGACTTTCTGGACAACATGCGCGGGCAACTGGTGTGCGACGAACGCAGCCGTGAAGTCATACGCCTGCTGCTCAACGAGCCTGCGCCGAACTGGCTGGTCAAACCGTTCGGGGCCTTGATGATGCAGGCCGGTATCGACCTGCTGCCTCACTGGGCCAGCGACATGCTCGGCGTTGCCCAGGGGCCGTTACGCCGCAAGATGATACGCGCGGGCGTCAATCACAGTGCGCCGATCCTGCGCTGGGCCGTGCGTAACGGCTCCATCCATCGGGCACAGCGACGAATGGGGCCTGGATAACGTGACCACCGGGTTCCCGGTTGGAACCTTGCTTTGTAGATGTGCCAACATGAACCCATTGATCACCTGAGGCCGTCACCGGTCCTGCGCCAATAACAATGAGGATCAGCACCATGCAAGACGTCGTTATCGTTGCCGCCACCCGCACAGCGGTGGGCAGTTTCCAGGGCTCGCTGGCCAGTATTCCCGCCGTGGATCTGGGGGCCGCCGTCATCCGCCAGCTTCTCGAGCAGACCGGTGTGGATGGCGGGCAGATCGATGAAGTCATCATGGGCCAGGTGCTGACGGCCGGCGCGGGCCAGAACCCGGCCCGCCAGGCGGCTATCAAGGCAGGCCTGCCCTTTGCCGTCCCCGCCATGACCCTGAACAAGGTGTGCGGCTCGGGCCTCAAGGCTCTGCATCTGGCCACCCAGGCGATCCGTTGCGGCGATGCCGAGATCATCATCGCCGGGGGCCAGGAAAACATGAGCCTGGCCAACTATGTGATGCCCGGTGCCCGTACCGGCCTGCGCATGGGCCACGCGGCGCTGGTCGACACCATGATCAGCGACGGCCTGTGGGATGCCTTCAATGACTATCACATGGGGATCACGGCCGAAAACCTCGCGGCCAAGTACGAAATCAGCCGTCAGGCACAGGATGAGTTCGCCGCCACGTCACAGCAGCACGCCATTGCTGCCATCGAGGCCGGGCGTTTCGTGGATGAAATCACCCCGATCCTGATTCCTCAGCGCAAGGGCGACCCTGTTCGCTTCGACACCGATGAACAGCCTCGTGCTGGCACCACCGCCGAATCGCTGGGCAAGCTCAAGGCAGCCTTCAAGAAAGACGGCACGGTCACCGCTGGCAATGCGTCGTCCATCAATGACGGTGCAGCCGCCGTCATGCTGATGAGTGCCAGCAAGGCCCAACAACTGGGCTTGCCGGTGCTGGCACGCATCGCCGCCTATGCCAATGCTGGCGTAGACCCGGCCATCATGGGTATCGGCCCGGTCAGCGCGACACGTCGCTGTCTGGATAAGGCAGGCTGGGCGCTGGAAGAGCTGAACCTGATCGAAGCCAACGAAGCCTTTGCAGCCCAGTCCCTGTCGGTTGCCAAAGAGCTGGGGCTGAATCTGGACAAGGTCAACGTCAACGGCGGTGCCATAGCATTGGGCCACCCTATCGGGGCTTCGGGCTGTCGAGTGCTGGTGACCCTGCTGCACGAAATGATCAAACGCGACGCCAGAAAAGGTCTGGCCACACTGTGCATTGGTGGCGGCCAGGGTGTCGCGCTGGCATTGGCCCGCTGAAACCGTGTGTCCGGGTGCTCGCTCCTGATCCCCTCACCGGAGCGAGCACTCAAATACCGGCACTTAGCTGTTAAACTCCCGCGCTTCATTCCAGCCCGAGGCGCCTTGCATGTCTTCCTTGAATCAGGCGCTCAGCGTCGCCCTCGATAATCGCCAGGATTTACTGGCCGAACTGCATCAGCAGGGAACGGACTGCTATCGACTGTTTCACGGTAGTCAGGAAGGCGCCAGCGGCCTGACCGTCGACCGCTACGGTCCGCAACTGATGGTCCAGAGCTTTCATCACACGCTGGATCTCGAATCGCTGCTTGGGCTGCACGCGCTCATCAATGCCCGACTGAATCTGGAAACCCTGCTGGTCTACAACGACCGCTCGCAAGGCAACTCACGCATCGATCGTCAGGACCCGGTCTACAAGGCCGAAGACGCTGCGCTGGAGGACATGATCGGCCATGAATGGGGACTGAACTACCGGGTGCGTGGACGCCACTCCGGGCAGGACCCTCTGCTGTTTCTCGATCTGCGCAACACGCGCGGCTGGGTCAAGGCGCACAGTGCGGGCAAGCGTGTGCTGAACCTGTTCTCCTACACCTGTGGCGTCGGCCTCAGTGCGGCTGCGGGCGGCGCGCGTGAAGTCTGCAATCTGGACTTTGCCGAAAGCAACCTGGCAGTAGGCCGCGAGAACGGCGCGCTCAATCCCCACTTGCCGCCGATGCAGTTCATCCAGTCGGATTACTTCCCGGCCATCCGCCAACTGGCAGGTCTGCCCGTCAGTTCGCGTCGTGGGCAGAAACTCCCCGGCTACGTGAAACTTGAACAGCGCCAATACGACCTGGTACTGCTCGATCCGCCCGCCTGGGCCAAAAGCGCTTTCGGCACCGTCGATCTGCTGCGCGATTACCAGAGCCTGCTCAAACCGGCACTCCTGAGCACGGCCGACGACGGCGTACTGATCTGCTGCAACAACCTGGCAAAAGTCAGCATGGACGACTGGCGCGAGCAGGTTCTGCGCTGCGCAAGCAAAGCCGGCCGCCCCGTACGCGACTGTCAGGTCATCCAGCCCGCAACCGACTTTCCTTCGCTGGATAATCAGCCACCGCTCAAGACTCTGATTCTGCAGCTTTGATGTTGCCGGGTATTAAAGGAATTTTCCTACAACACTGAAAGGCTTCACCTTTTGAACCCGACGGGCATGCCATACTCCAAGGAGCTCCCTTAGAGAGAGACAAAGCCCTACATGTCCAAAGGATTGAAACGTACTCTTGGCACTTTGCTGGCTGTATTCGTGCTTTACAGCCTGCTGGGCTTTTTCATTCTGCCCGGCGTTGCCCTGCGTATCGCCAACCAGCAGCTGAGCAATCATTCAACGGTTCCGGCAAGACTCGAACGCCTTGAACTCAATCCGTACAGCCTGGAGCTGACCCTGTGGGGACTGAACATCGGCACTCCCGGCAAGGAACAGATTGCCTTTGAAAAGCTGTATGCCAACCTGCAGATCGACAGCCTCTGGACCGGCGCACTGCACCTGCAAAGGGTCGAATTGAGCGCCCCCAGAACCGAAGTGCTGTTCGACAAGGCAGGCCAGTTGAATCTGGCACAGCTGTTCAAGCTGCCGCCCAGTGAACCGGCTCCGGACGAGCCTGCAAGCAATCCCTTCCCGCTGCGCGTCGATGAAATAAAACTGGCCGAGGGCTATGTACACTTTCAGGACCAGCGGCCCGGCGAGCCCATCGAATTCCTGTACGACAAGCTGAACCTTGAGCTGAAGAACCTCAGCACGCTTCCCGAAGACAATGCGGACATGACGCTGGTTGCCGCAGGCCCCGATGGCGGCCAGATCGATTGGGTCGGTCGCATCAGCCTTGTGCCGGTGACCTCCGAGGGCACCCTCAAGGTCACCGATAGCAAAATGAAACTCTGGTGGCCTTATGTTCGCGATGCCTTGCCCCTGGCGCTGAAGGATGGCGTGCTGAATTTCAGTACCGCCTACCGGCTCGATCTGAGCAAGGGCACCGAACTTCAACTCAGCAACGCGGCAGCGAGTGTCGCACCGTTCGCGCTCGACGCCCCCGATGGACGGCCATTGGTACGCTTGCAACGCCTGGAGATCAGCGAGACATCGGTCGATCTGGCCAGACAGCTTGTCACCGTCGGCAAGATACGCAGCAACACGCTGGAAACATGGGCCGCCCGTGAAGCCGACGGCCAACTGGACTGGCAGAAACTGTTTGCCGGGCAACCGGAAAAACCAGCCCAGAAAAAGCCCGAGATCGACGCCAAGGCCGCAGAGCCGGCAGCCGCCCCGCAGGCAAACGCTCAGCCCTCGCCGCCCGGCAAACCCTGGCAGGTACTGCTCAAGGACGTACAGTTACGCGATTATCGGGTTCACCTGGCCGATCGAGTGCCTGCCGAGGCGGTGGCTCTGGAAGTCGGCCCCTTGAACCTGGACCTGCAGAACTTCGACAGCCTCAATAAATCGCCCTTCACCCTCAAGCTGGACACCGGAATCGGCAAGCAAGGCAACCTCACGGCAGCAGGCGATGTAAACCTCAGCCCGATCAATGCCCGCTTGAAGGTCACGACCCGTGACATCGACCTGCGTCTTGCCCAGGCCTATATCAGCCCCTTCATTCGCCTTGAAATGCGCAGCGGGATGCTGGACAGCGATATTGCCGTCGACCTGAAAAGCACCGAGCCCCTGGCGCTGGGTGTGACCGGCAAGGCGCAGGTCAATCAGCTGCATACGCTCGACACCCTCAAGCAACGCGACTTCCTGAAATGGCAGCGACTGGAGCTTGAAGGCCTGAATTATCAGCATGGCGACAACCTGTCGATTACCAGAGTCAATCTGGAGCAGCCCTATGCCCGCTTCATGATCAATGACGACCGGACCACCAATATCGACGACCTGTTGATCCCTCAACCTGCCGACAAACAGACCACCGCAGCCTCTGCAAAAACCACTGGCAGCGAAAAGCCACTGGGGATTCATATCGGCGAAGTGAACATTCAGGAAGGCTCGGCCAACTTTGCCGACTTCACCCTGACCCCCAACTTCATCACGGCAGTCCAGCAACTCAACGGCCGCATCGGCACGATCGATAACCGCCAGCCCAAACCGGCACCGGTCAATGTGGAAGGCAAGGTGGATCGCTATGCGCCGGTCACCATCAAAGGCAGCCTCAACCCCTTCGACCCGATGGCCAGCCTCGACATCGCCACCAGCTTCAAGCGTGTGGAACTGACCACCCTGACGCCCTACTCCGGCAAATTCGCCGGGTTCCGGATTCGCAAGGGGCGGCTCAATCTCGACCTGCATTACCTGATTACCCAGGGCAAGCTGAAAGCCGAAAACAAGGTGCTCGTCGAACAACTGCAACTGGGGGAAAAGGTCGACAGCCCCGATGCCGTGGACTTGCCGATTCGCCTGGCGGTTGCCCTGCTCAAGGACACCCAGGGCAGGATTGCCATTGAACTGCCGGTCGAAGGTGACCTGAACAACCCACAATTCAGCGTCATGCCGATTGTCTGGCAGACGCTGCGCAATCTTGTGCTGCGAGCGGCACAGGCCCCCTTCAAGTTATTGGGCGGCCTGGTTACCGGCGGAGGCTCCGAAGACCTCGGGAACGTGAGTTTCGCGCCAGGCTCCAGCGAGCTGAGCAATGAGGCCAGAAAGGCCCTGGACACACTGGCCACCGCCCTCAAGGAGCGCCCGGCGTTGCGTCTGGAAATCGAAGGCACCAGCGCGGCCAGCAGCGATGGCCCCTTGATCGCGCAGCAGCGACTGGAGCGTGAATACCAGGCCACCTACTACAAGATCATGCAACGCCGCGGTGACAAGGTCCCGGCCAGGGCCGCCCTGCTGCAAGTGCCTGATGACGAAAAAGGCCCGATGCTCGAAGGTATCTATCGCGCCCGTCTCAAGCAGCAGCCACCGGCAGAATGGGCCGATCTGGGCAAGGAAGAGCGCCTGAACAGAATGCGGGCTGCCGTCCTCAAGTTCTGGAGCGGCAACGAAATCCTGCTGCGTGAGTTGGGGCAGGAGCGAGCGGCCAGTATCAAGGACTATCTGGTGGACAAGGGCAAGCTTGAAGACCAGCGTGTCTACTTCGTCGATGCACATCTGGGCCAGGCACAAGCGGATGGCCAGGTTATCAGCCCTCTTCATCTGGACAGCGAGTAAACGACTTGAAGATACCTCTACGAATCATCTGTAGTCTCAGCCTGTCGATGACCCTCCTGTCGATGACAGCCGCACAAGCTGCAACCTTGCGTTGCGGCAGCCAGTTGATCAGCACGGGGGACAGGCTCTTCGAGGTTCAACAGAAATGCGGAGCGCCTGTCAGCCAGGAGGTACTGGGAAGCAAGGAGGTCTACAGCAGCAACTTCAGAAGGTCAGAGGAAGTGAGAATCGAAGAGTGGGTTTACGGTCCGGATAACGGCATGTACCAATACCTGCGTTTCGAGGGCGGTCGACTCGTCAGGATCGATAGCAAACGCGGCAACTGATCCTCCCCCCAATAGAACAGGCCCCGATGCGAACACCGGGGCCTGTAATGGCCACATCCTTGTGGCCTCTCGCATGAATCTCCCATCTGCCAACGACCTCCGTGGTCGTCAACTCGATGTCAGATATGCAGGTTTGGAGGATTATTCAGCCTTCAGACCATCGGCAGAAACGGCCTGGACGCCTTTGATTTTCTTGGTGATATCAACGGCCATTTTCTTCTGAGCTTCAGTCACTGCCACTGTCGAAGACAGGGAAACCACGCCTTTGTTGGTTTCAACCTTGATGTCCGAGCCAGGAATGCCTTTTTCAGTCAGCAGGTCAGCCTTGACCTTGGTGGTGATCCAGGTGTCACCTGCCGTTTCCTTGGCCTGAGTCACCTCACCGGCAGCCAGCATCATGGGAGCCTGGGTGTTGGTCTGAGCGAATGCAGCGTTAGCCATGGTCAGTGTCAGGGCAGTAGCGGTGGCAGCAGCGATAGCGAACTTCTTCATACGATAACTCCTGTTTTTCTCAGAAACTGCGCCAGCATCGTGGCAGCAGGGTTAACAGGTATATCGCAAGCGCTGTGCCAACCCAGCCCCATCAATAAAAACCTTAAAATTCAACAAGTTATGATTTTATACATTTTGCCCGATCGTGCAGATTGCCCGTTCTGGCGAAAGATTCACATGCAAGATGCATGTTCTACCCGGGCATTTTGAGGTGTCTTGCACGACCCTTTATTGCACCCATAAAAAAAGGATCCCGAAGGATCCTTTTTTTGGCGAAGCCTATCGAACGATCAGACGCCCGAGGCTTTGGCAGCCGCTACGTCTTTGATCGACAGCTTGATACGGCCGCGGTTGTCCACGTCCAGTACCAGTACTTCGACTTCCTGGCCTTCTTTCAGGATGTCGGTCACTTTCTCGACGCGAGCATCGCTCAGCATGGAGATGTGAACCAGACCGTCCTTGCCAGGCAGGATGTTGACGAATGCGCCGAAATCGACGATGCGCTCAACCTTGCCGACATAGATCTTGCCGATTTCCGCTTCTGCGGTAATACCCAGAACGCGCTGACGTGCTGCTTCAGCGGCTTCCTTGGTTTCGCCGAAGATCTTGATCGAGCCGTCGTCTTCGATATCGATCGAAGCCTTGGTCTCTTCACAGATTGCACGGATGGTCGCGCCGCCTTTACCGATGACGTCACGGATCTTGTCGGTGTCGATCTTCATCGCGATCATGGTCGGAGCGTTGGCCGACAGCTCGGTACGCGACTGACCAATGATCTGGTTCATCTGACCGAGGATGTTCAGGCGAGCTTCCAGGGCCTGGCCCAGGGCGATCTCCATGATTTCTTCGGTGATGCCCTTGATCTTGATGTCCATCTGCAGCGCGGTAACACCTTTGGAGGTACCGGCTACCTTGAAGTCCATGTCGCCCAGGTGGTCTTCATCACCCAGGATGTCGGTCAGAACGGCGAACTTCTCGCCTTCCTTGACCAGACCCATGGCGATACCGGCCACTGGGGCCTTCATCGGCACACCGGCGTCCATCAGCGCCAGGGAAGCACCACAGACCGAAGCCATGGAGCTGGAACCGTTGGACTCGGTGATTTCCGACACGACACGGATGGTGTACGGGAACACGTCGGCATCAGGCAGCATGGCCTGAACGCTGCGACGCGCCAGACGGCCGTGACCGATTTCACGACGACCGGCACCGCCCATGCGGCCACACTCGCCCACCGAGAACGGAGGGAAGTTGTAGTGCAGCATGAAGGGGTCTTTCTTCTCGCCTTCGAGCGTATCCAGCAGCTGTGCATCGCGTGCTGTACCCAGAGTAGCAACGACCAGAGCCTGGGTTTCACCACGGGTGAACAGTGCCGAACCGTGAGTCTTTGGCAGAACGCCGACTTCGATGTTCAGAGGACGAACAGTGCGGGTGTCACGGCCATCGATACGTGGCTTGCCGTTGACGATGTTCTCGCGCACGGTGCGGTATTCGATTTCACCGAAAGCAGCTTTGACTTCGCTGGCAGACGGGCTGCCGTCTTCAACAGCCAGTTTGGCAACGATCTGATCACGCAGCTCGCCCAGGCGCGCATAGCGATCGGCCTTGACGGTGATGGTGTAAGCCTGGGAGATCGCGTCGCCGAACTCGGAGCGGATCGCGCCCAGCAGATCGGTGGCTTCAGGTTGTGGCTGCCAGTCCCAGACAGGCTTGCCCGCTTCAGCGGCCAGTTCCTTGACGGCGTTGATCACGGCCTGGAATTCGTCGTGGGCGAACAGAACGGCACCCAGCATCTGGTCTTCGGTCAGTTCCTTGGCTTCGGATTCAACCATCAGAACCGCTTCGGAAGTACCGGCAACAACCATGTCCAGGCTCGAAGCCTGCAGTTGCTCGTAAGTCGGGTTCAGCAGGTAGCCGGTGCTTTCGTGGAAAGCAACGCGGGCAGCACCGACAGGACCGTCGAACGGAATGCCGGAGATGGCCAGGGCTGCCGAAGTACCGATCATCGCAGCGATGTCCGGATCGGTTTTCTTGCTGGTGGAAACCACGGTGCAGACAACCTGCACTTCGTTCATGAAGCCTTCAGGAAACAGCGGACGGATCGGACGGTCGATCAGACGCGAAGTCAGGGTTTCCTTCTCGGAAGGACGGCCTTCACGCTTGAAGAAACCACCTGGGATCTTGCCAGCAGCGTAGGTCTTTTCCTGATAGTGCACAGACAGCGGGAAGAAGCCTTTGCTGGCATCGGCTTGCTTGGCACCCACTACGGTCACCAATACGCTGACGTCGTCGTCAACGGTGACCAATACTGCACCGGAAGCCTGACGGGCGATACGGCCCGTCTCCATAGTTACGGTCGACTGACCGAACTGAAATTTCTTGATTACCGGGTTCACGGTTTCCTACCTTTTCTGTGGCTCTTGGGGAACTGGTTTCTTGCGAATTCTTGGGCAGCGAGGGGAATCGGCCCCTTCGACACTCCAGATAAAACTAGAGGCTGGATGCCTGCCAGGAGCCGTCGGAGAACCGACGAATCGTGACAGACAGCCAACCTCTTGCAACGTCGTTATTAGCGACGCAGACCCAGACGACCGATCAGGGTGCTGTAACGGCTAACGTCCTTACCTTTCAGGTAATCCAGCAGCTTGCGACGCTGGTTTACCATACGGATCAGACCACGACGCGAGTGGTGGTCCTTACCGTTGGCCTTGAAGTGGCCTTGCAGTTTGTTGATGTTGGCGGTCAGCAGTGCAACTTGCACTTCTGGCGAACCAGTGTCACCAACAGCTTGCTGGTAGTCGGTTACGATCTGAGCTTTTTCTTCAACGCTGAGTGCCATGTGGGCAATCCTTTAGTAAAGGAAACCGTTTTCAAGGAAAACGATTCCAACAGGCCGAGGACAAATCCTCGTATTAAAAGATGAGATGTGACCGTGCCTGTTGACAGCCACCCTCGTTCCCGCCTGCCTGAACAGACGGGTTCCGGTCATTCTGACCGAATCAACCGACGTGGCGCTATACGCCCGTCTTCACTCACTTCACCGATACCGATGAAGCGACCTTCGTGATCCTGCACCCGGACCATACCGAACTTCGGCGCATCCGGTGCTCTTACCGGCTGACCATGCAGCCAGTAAAACGAACTGTGTTCAGAGAACTTCAGCAGTGGCCAATGTAGCAGACCGCTGTCCGAAGGCATCAGGAAACGGTCAACCGCTTCGTTGCCACCTTCGGCATGAACCTGCTCAAGCTCTTCCAGCGTAACCGTCTGGCTCAGACTGAAAGGCCCGGCCTGGGTACGACGCAGCTCGGCAACATAGGCACCACAGCCCAGTTTCTCACCGATATCCTCGACCAGAGTCCGGATATAGGTACCTTTGCTGCAATCGACCGAAAGGCGTGCAGTCTCGGATTCGCACGCCAGCAATTCCAGACGCGCAATAGTAACAGAACGAGGCTCGCGCTCCACTACTTCCCCTGCACGAGCCAGCTTGTAAAGAGGCTGACCATCGCGCTTGAGAGCCGAGTACATGGGCGGTATCTGGCTGATTTCACCACGAAAATCCGGCAGGACCGCTTCAATATCGTTACGACCAACGGTCACGGGACGCGTTTGCAGAACCTCGCCTTCGGAGTCGGCCGTGGTCGTGGTCTTGCCCAGTTGCATCAATGTTTCGTACGACTTGTCCGAATCCAGCAGGTACTGGGAAAACTTCGTGGCTTCCCCGAAGCACAGTGGCAGGACACCTGTCGCCAGAGGATCGAGGCTGCCGGTATGCCCGGCCTTTTCGGCATTGAGCAACCAGCGCACCTTTTGAAGAGCCGCGTTGGAAGTAAAGCCCAGGGGCTTGTCGAGCAGGATGATTCCGCTGACGTTCCGGCGTATACGCTTGACCTGAGCCACCCCTTACTCCTCGGTATTGTCCGGTTTCACGCCATACGACGCGGAACCTTCCTGATGTTGTCCATCTTCAGCCACTGCGCGCTCGATCAGTGCAGAGAGATGTGCACCACGCGCCACGCTTTCGTCGTAGTGGAAATGCAGTTGAGGCACGCTGCGCAGCTTCATTTCGCGGGCCAGTTGCATGCGCAGGAAACCTGCGGCGGAATTGAGCACCTTGATGCTCTGGGCGATCTCTTCAGCGTTGTCCTGCCCCATGACCGTCATGTAGATCTTGGCATGACCGACATCACGGCTGACGTCTACGGCCGTGATGGTGACCAGACCTACACGCGGGTCCTTGATTTCGCGGCGGATCAGTTGCGCCAGTTCGCGCTGCATCTGATCACCGATTCGTTGGGTACGGCTATATTCTTTTGCCATGGCTTGCTACCTGTTACTGACTCGGGACCAAACCCTGACAGTCTGAAAGCGGCAAACGCCCGGCCTGACAATTGCCAGACCGGGCGTTGCGTTTAGAGTCCATGACAGCGACCGGGGCATTTGCATGCGAGGTACTGCCATGGCTCCTACAGCTCGCGGCTTAGAGGCTGCGAGCCACCTGGACCTTCTCGAAGACTTCGATCTTGTCACCGACCTTGACGTCGTTGTAGCTCTTGACGCCGATACCGCATTCCATGCCGGCACGGACCTCAGAAGCGTCGTCCTTGAAGCGGCGCAGGGATTCCAGCTCGCCTTCGAAGATAACGATGTCGTCGCGCAGAACACGGATCGGACGGTTACGGTGAACGACACCTTCAACCACCATGCAACCTGCGATCGCGCCAAACTTCGGCGAACGGAACACATCACGAACTTCGGCGATACCGAGGATGTTCTCACGGACATCGCTGCCCAGCATACCGGTCAACGCTTTCTTGACATCTTCGATGATGTCGTAGATCACGTTGTAGTAACGCATGTCCAGGCCTTCCTGCTCGACGATCTTGCGAGCGCCGGAATCGGCACGCACGTTGAAGCCGAACAGTACAGCGTTGGAGGCCAGTGCCAGGTTGGCGTCGCTCTCGGTGATACCACCGACACCGCCACCGACAACACGCACTTGCACTTCGTCGTTACCCAGGCCGCCCAGGGCGCCCTGCAATGCTTCCAGAGAACCACGGACGTCGGACTTGAGGACGATGTTAAGCGTCTTCTTCTCTTCCTGGCCCATGCTTTCAAAGATGTTTTCCAGCTTGCCGGCATGAGCGCGAGCCAGTTTGACTTCACGGAACTTGCCTTGACGGAACAGAGCGACCTCACGGGCCTTCTTCTCGTCGGCCAGTACGCTCATCTCGTCACCGGCGTCCGGCGTGCCATCCAGACCCAGGATCTCGACCGGAATCGAAGGACCTGCCTCTTTGACCGGCTTGCCGTTCTCGTCCAGCATGGCGCGGATACGGCCGAAGTTCGAGCCGACCAGAACCATGTCGCCCTGACGCAGGGTACCGTCCTGAACCAGAACAGTGGCAACCGGGCCACGGCCCTTGTCCAGGCGGGACTCGACGACAACACCACGGCCAGGAGCCGATGGAGTGGCCTTGAGTTCCAGAACTTCGGCTTGCAGCAGGACAGCTTCCAGCAGCTCGTCGACACCGGTACCCATTTTCGCGGAAACCGGAACGAACGGAGTATCACCGCCCCAATCTTCGGAGGTCACACCGTGAACCGACAGTTCGCTACGGATGCGATCCATGTCGGCACCCGGCTTGTCGATCTTGTTCACGGCGACAACCAGAGGAACACCGGCAGCCGCAGCGTGCTGAACGGCCTCGATGGTCTGTGGCATTACGCCGTCATCGGCTGCAACAACCAGAATGACGATGTCGGTTGCCTTGGCACCACGGGCACGCATGGCGGTAAACGCGGCGTGACCCGGGGTGTCGAGGAAGGTGACCATGCCGCGCTCGGTTTCAACGTGGTAGGCACCGATGTGCTGTGTAATACCACCGGCTTCGCCAGCCGCAACCTTGGCACGACGGATGTAGTCGAGCAGGGAAGTCTTACCGTGGTCAACGTGGCCCATTACGGTCACGACCGGAGCACGGGCGAAGGTTTCACCCACGAACTTCAGCGATTCGGCCAGGGAATCTTCCAGGGCGTTGTCGCTGATCAGCGTGACCTTGTGGCCCAGCTCTTCGGCGATCAACTGGGCAGTTTCCTGATCCAGTACCTGGTTGATGGTCACCGGAGTGCCCAGCTTGAACATGAACTTGATGACTTCAGCAGCCTTGACGGACATCTGGGCAGCCAGTTCGCCGACCGTGATGGTCTCGCCGATGGCAACGTCACGAATAACCGGACCGGTAGGGTTCTGGAATCCGTGGGCATTGCGCTTCTTCAGCTTGGACTTGCCACGACCGCCACGACGGAAACCATCGCTTTCTTCATCGGTGGTACGAGGTGCGACGCGTACAGCCGGCGCCTTCTCTTTTACCGATGCGCGGTGCGGAGCATTCTTGCGCTCACCATCGCCGCCACGAGAGTTGCGATCATCGCCACGAGTCTTGTCCGGACGACGCTGGTCGTCACGCTTGCGTACTTCGACAACAGGCGCAGCCGGTGCGGATGTCGGCGCAGGTGCTGCCGGAGCCTCACGTACAGGCTCGACAACAGGAGCGACAGGGGCTGGCTCAGGCGCAGCCTCTTCAACGACCGGTGCAGCGACAGGCTGACGGCGCGCTTCTTCTTCGGCGCGACGCTTGGCTTCTTCTTCAGCCTTCTGACGAGCAGCGTTTTCTACCGCACGGCGCTCTTCCAGCTCACGCTTGCGCTCGGCTTCGATTTCTTCCGGGCTGCGTTGTACGAAGACTTTCTTCTTGCGTACTTCAACGCTGATGCTCTTGCTGCCAGCAACGCGCAGGGTGCTGGTGGTCTTGCGCTGCAAGGTAATCTTGCGCGGCTCTTCCACTTTCACCTTGTGGCTGCTTTTCAAGTGAGTCAGCAGCGATTGCTTTTCACTATCGGTCACATGTTCCTCGGCGGCGGTGTGCGGCAGACCTGCCTCACGCATCTGCTGCAGCAGGCGCTCTACCGGTGTTTTGACCTCATCGGCCAGTTGTTTCACCGTGACTTGCGTCATGCACTTCTCTCCTCAGGCCGCGCCTGTTACTCGAACCAATGGGCTCGGGCGGCCATGATCAACTTGCCGGCACGATCATCGTCAATGCCGTCGATGTCGAGCAGGTCATCAATAGACTGCTCGGCCAGGTCTTCGCGGGTAATTACGCCGCGCACCGCCAGTTCCATCGCCAAATCCTTGTCCATACCCTCAAGCGAGAGCAGGTCGTCGGCCGGATGGGCGTCTGCCAGCTTTTCCTCAGTAGCGATGGCTTTAGTCAACAAGCGATCATTGGCCCGAGCGCGAAGCTCGTTGACGGTATCTTCGTCAAAGCCATCGATGTTGAGCATTTCTTCCAACGGTACGTAGGCAATTTCTTCCAGGCTGGTGAAGCCTTCATCAACCAGCACCTGCGCCAGGTCTTCGTCGACTTCCAGCTCGTCGATAAAGTTGCGCAGAATGTCGCCGGTCTCTGCCTGCTGCTTGGCCTGGATGTCCGACTCGGTCATCACGTTCAGGGTCCAGCCAGTCAACTGGCTTGCCAGACGCACGTTCTGACCGCCACGACCAATGGCCTGGGCCAGATTGTCCGCACCCACCGCGATATCCATTGCATGGGCATCTTCATCGACGATGATTGCCGCCACTTCAGCAGGGGACATTGCGTTGATCACGAACTGAGCCGGGTTATCGTCCCAAAGCACGATATCCACACGCTCGCCACCCAACTCGCCGGAGACAGCCTGAACGCGCGAACCACGCATGCCGATACAGGCGCCTTGCGGGTCGATTCGTTTGTCCTTGGAGCGAACAGCGATTTTTGCACGCGAACCCGGGTCACGGGAGGCAGCCATCACCTCGATCAGACCTTCGGCAATTTCCGGTACTTCGATACGGAAAAGCTCGATCAGCATTTCTGGCGCAGTACGCGACAGGATCAGCTGAGGGCCACGGTTTTCAGTGCGGATTTCTTTCAGCAGCGCACGCAGGCGAACACCGACCCGGAAAGTCTCACGGGAAATGATGTCTTCACGTGCCAGCAGTGCTTCGGCATTGTTGCCCAGGTCAACGATGACGTTGTCACGCGTAACCTTTTTGACAGTACCGGAAATGATTTCGCCCAGACGCTCGCGGTAAGCATCGACAACCTGGGCGCGCTCGGCTTCACGAACCTTTTGCACGATGACTTGCTTGGCGGTCTGCGCAGCAATACGACCGAACTCGATGGACTCGATCTTTTCTTCGATGACGTCGCCAGCGACAGCACCCGGCTTTTTCGCCTGGGCCTGATCCACAGCCAACTCGTAGGCCGGGTCGTCAAGATCTTCATCTTCGACGACAGTCCAACGACGGAAAGTCTCATAGCTTCCGGTGTGGCGGTTGATTTCCACACGCAGCTCAACTTCATCTTCAAAACGCTTTTTGGTAGCAGTGGCCAGTGCCAGCTCCAACGCCTCAAAAATCACTCCAGCCGGAACGCCCTTTTCATTGGACACCGACTCAACAACCAGCAGTACTTCTTTGCTCATCGTACGCCTCGCCTTTCGCAAGCCATTGGATCCGCGGGATCCGCAGTATCTGGCACGTCTCAGTCAAACGTGGGAATAATGTTGGCCTTGTCGATCAAGTCGATCGGCAACAGGTACTCATGGTCATCTACATGCACCACGACATCCTGCTCCTCCACCCCGCGGAGAAGACCTTGAAAGTTGCGTCGACCATCAAATGGCGAGCGCAACTTTATTTTCACTTGTTCCCCAACGTGCAAAGCAAACTGTTCAAGAGTGAACAGTGGGCGATCCATGCCGGGAGAAGACACTTCAAGCGTGTATTCAGCACTGATGGGATCTTCTACATCCAGAACACCACTGACCTGGCGGCTGACTATTTCACAGTCTTCCACCAGAACGCCGCCTTCTTTGTCGATATAAATTCGCAGCAGTGAATGTCGGCCCTGGGAAAGAAACTCTATTCCCCAGCATTGATAGCCAAGAGCCTCGACCACCGGGGCCAACAAGGCCTGCAACTGTTCTAGCTTGCTCGACACCTGAACCCCCTCGTGCATGCTTTAAAAATAAAAAAATGGGCTAAAGCCCATCCATGAAAGCGCCGCCGAACAACGACGCCATGTACTGTCCAGCTAACAAAAAGCCCCTAGAATAGGGGCTTCGCGAAACTGGTTGCGGGGGCTGGATTTGAACCAACGACCTTCGGGTTATGAGCCCGACGAGCTACCAGACTGCTCCACCCCGCGACAAAGCTGGGGCGGAAGTATACGACCGTTCCCTCAAGGGGTCAATCGAACATCCACCTACAAGAAAGCCCGCTAGTGCGGGCTATCTTGCTTAATTGGTACCGAGAAGGGGACTCGAACCCCTACACCCTATGGGCACAACCACCTCAAGGTTGCGTGTCTACCAATTCCACCACCTCGGCATTACAACTCTTTTTGGCGACCTCAAAAAACATCGCCGAATTCTTTTTTACTTCTGCTCTGGAGCCTGTGGCACATCAGCTGGAACAGCTGCTGGCTTCTGACCTTCAAGCACCGGAACATCATCTGCTGCCGGTTTTTGTTTCACTTCCAATACTGCTGGATCTGGCAAACCTACTTGAGACAGCCCTTGAGCTTTCTCTTTAGCAAAGTAACCTAACCCCAAGCTGGTTATGAAAAAACATGCGGCGAGTATAGCAGTAAACTTACTAAGAAAGGTAGAGGTTCCTTGCCCTCCGAACACAGTATTTGATGCACCTGCTCCGAAAGACGCACCCGCCTCTGCACCTTTACCCTGCTGCAGCAATACCAGAGCGACAACGCCCAGAGCGCCCAACAGATGAAAAACGACTACGACTGTTTCCAGCATTTTTTCAGTTTCCCGCGGCGCGACAAATAGCACCGAATTCATCTGCATTCAGGGAAGCTCCACCAATGAGCCCCCCATCGATATCCGGCATGCTGAACAGCTCGACCGCATTGGCCGCCTTCACACTGCCGCCATAAAGAAGCCGCACGCCTTGTGCCACTTCGGAATTCTCTTTCGCCAACTGCGCGCGAATAGCTGCGTGCACTTCCTGCGCCTGCTGAGGCGAGGCAGTCAGCCCGGTACCAATGGCCCAGACCGGCTCGTAAGCGATTACCGCATCAACAAATGCACCGATGCCAAATTCGGCAATGATGCTGTCGAGCTGCTGCCCGACAACTTCCAGCGTCCGACCCGCTTCGCGCTGTTCAAGGGTTTCCCCTACACACAACACCGGTATCAGACCGCTTGCCTGAACAGCTGCAAATTTCCGGTTAAGAACATCATCCTGCTCACCAATCAATTGGCGGCGTTCGGAGTGCCCAACCAGTACAAACCTGCAACCTGCATCAGCCAGCTGACTCGACGCTATCTCGCCTGTCAGTGCACCTTGCGCTGCCTGTATCGCAGCATCCTGTGCACCGACAGCGATCGACTGACCTTTCAGCCCTTCGATCACCTGAGCGATGTAGAGGCTTGGAGGCATAACCGCGACTTCTACATCGCTTGGCAGAACCTGCCCGGCAAGCCCGTCAATCAGCTCTGCGACGCTGGCGCGGGTACCATGCATCTTCCAGTTACCAGCTACCATAGGGCGACGCATGCTACACCTCGTCGGTCAAAGTGGGCGCAGATGTTACCCAACACTTTCAACACTGGCAAGCCAAAATCAGGCGCAAACTTCTGCAACAAGCTTTGCCAGCTCATCGGCGTAGTTTTTGACCTGCACTTCGTCCTCGCCTTCGACCATGACACGCACCAATGGCTCAGTGCCAGACTTGCGCAGCAGGACCCGGCCACGCCCCGCCATTTCAGCGGTCACGCGGGCACAGGCTTCCTGTACCGAAGGATGGGAAACAGGGTCCACGCCGCCACCGAAACGCACATTGACCAATACCTGAGGGCATTTGCGCAGTTTCTGACGAATCTCATGCAGGCTGACACCCTTGCGGCGCAAGGCCAGCAGCACCTGCAAGGCCGCAATGATTGCATCCCCTGTCGTGGTGTGCTGGAAGCAGACGATATGCCCGGAGTTTTCACCGCCGATCTGCCAGTCTCGCTCCAGCAGCTCGGCAATCACGTAACGGTCGCCGACATTGGCCCGCACGAACGGGATGTTCTGCTCGGCAAGCGCCAGTTCCAGGCCCAGGTTGCTCATCAGGGTGCCCACCACACCCCCCTGCAAGCGCCCACGCTCCTGAAGATCGCAGGCAATGATATACAGAAGCTCATCGCCATCGACGACGGTCCCTGTATGGTCAACCATCAGCACCCGGTCACCGTCACCGTCAAAGGCGATCCCCAGGTCCGCCTTTTCAGCCACGACAGCCGCCTGCAGCGCACTCATGTGAGTCGAACCGCAATCCTTGTTGATATTGAGCCCGTCAGGCTGCGCCGAAAGCACAACGACCTGTGCACCCAGTTCACGGAAAACGTTGGGGGCCACCTTGTAGGTCGCACCGTGGGCGCAATCGACCACCAGTTTCAAGCCGGCAAAGCTGGTGCTGGTTGGCACACTGCTTTTACAGAACTCGATATAACGGCCAGCCGCATCGTTGATACGCGAAACCTTTCCGAGCTTTTCCGACTCGGCGACGGTCATCGGCGCATCGAGCAACTCTTCGATCATCTTTTCGATCTCGTCAGGCAGCTTGGTGCCCTTGCCCGAGAAAAACTTGATGCCGTTGTCGTAGTGAGGGTTGTGGGAAGCACTGATCACAATGCCCGCTTCAGCGTGAAACGTGCGCGTGAGGTAGGCGATGGCCGGCGTCGGCATCGGACCGAGCAACATGACATCAGCCCCGGCAGCGGAAATACCCGCCTCCAGCGCCGACTCGAACATATAACCGGAGATTCGCGTGTCCTTGCCGACCAGGATCCGGCAAGCGCCCATTCGACGAAATGCCATGCCTGCCGCCCAACCGAGCTTGAGCATGAACTCAGGCGTGATCGGGAACTGCCCGACACGACCACGGATACCGTCTGTTCCGAAATATTTTCTTTTAGTCATAAATGCTCCGCGATTCCTACTCAGCCGATTCAACAGCCGCAATCATGCGCACCACGTCAGCCGTCTCGGCGACATCGTGCACACGCAGAATTCTTGCCCCTTTGGTCATGGCCAAAGCAGCGAGTGCCAGCCCCCCGAACAACCGCTCTCCGACAGGACGCCCCAGCACACCACCGATCATGCTCTTGCGTGAAACACCCACCAGCAGCGGTCGACCCAGCGCATGCAGCTCCTGCATATGCTTGAACAGACTCAGATTATGGTCCAGCGTCTTGGCGAAACCATAACCGGGATCAAGGATGATACGGTCACGAGAAATGCCCGCCGCAACACACTGCTCCATCCGATCAGCCAGAAATGCCGTGACTTCGCCGACCAGGTCCTCGTAATGAGGATCGTCCTGCATATCGCCCGGCTCGCCCAGCATGTGCATCAGGCAGACCGGTAAGCCTGTCCGGGCAGCCGCCTCCAGTGCACCCGGTCGACTCAACGAGCGGACGTCATTGATAAGGCCCGCGCCGAGTCGAGCCGTTTCAAGCATGACTTCAGGCGTTGAGGTATCGACCGAGATAATCACATCCAGCTCACGGGCGATCGCTTCGACCACAGGAGCCACACGCTCAAGCTCCTCGACAGGGGAAACCGGAAGCGCACCAGGGCGCGTGGACTCTCCGCCCACATCGATCAGGGTCGCCCCCGCCTGGACCATGGCCTCGGCGTGACGCAAGGCGACATCAAGCTGGCTGTAACGGCCACCATCCGAGAAGGAGTCTGGAGTTGCGTTGAGGATGCCCATCACGTGCGTACGGGAAAAATCAAGAACCCGGTTGCCGCAAGGCAACCGGGTCGGGTACAGCGTAGATGTCATGTCAGGCCTTAATGTTCAGCAGCAGGACCGCCGATTGGAGCTTCCGGGCGGGCATCCGTCACAGGCGTGCCTTTGGTACCCGAACCACCTTCCCAGTCACGCGGTTCGCGTGGAGGACGGCCTGCCATGATGTCATCGATCTGATCCGCATCGATGGTTTCATACTTCATGAGCGCATCGGCCATGGCATCGAGCTTGTCACGGTTGTCCGTCAGAATCTGTTTGGCCGTGCCATAGCAGTGGTCGATGATGCTGCGCACTTCCAGGTCGATCAGCTTGGCAGTATCGCCGGAGAAGTTCGAGTTCTGGCTGCCGCCACGCCCCAGGAAGCCTGAGTCTTCATCTTCGGAATACATCAGCGGGCCGAGTTTTTCGGACAAGCCCCACTTGGTCACCATGTTCCGGGCAATCTGGCTGGCACGCATGATGTCGTTGGAGGCACCGGTGGTCACACCATCAAAGCCCAGCGTCATCTCTTCTGCGATACGGCCACCGTACAAGGAGCAGATCTGGCTGACCAGTGCACGCTTGGAGAGGCTGTAACGATCCTCTTCCGGCAGGAACATGGTCACACCCAGGGCACGGCCGCGAGGAATGATCGACACCTTGTAGACAGGATCATGCTCGGGCACCAGACGCCCCACGATCGCATGTCCGGCTTCATGGTAAGCAGTGTTCTGTTTTTCCTTCTCGGACATGACCATGGTCTTGCGCTCGGCGCCCATCATGATCTTGTCTTTGGCCAGCTCGAACTCTTTCATTTCAACGATGCGCTTGCCTGCACGAGCGGCAAACAGCGAAGCCTCGTTGACCAGGTTGGCCAGATCGGCACCCGAGAAGCCTGGAGTACCCCGCGCGATGACCGCAGCGTTGACATCCTCACCCATCGGAACCTTGCGCATGTGAACCTTGAGAATCTGCTCACGGCCACGAATGTCCGGCAGACCGACGACAACCTGACGGTCGAAACGACCCGGGCGCAGCAAGGCAGGGTCCAGCACGTCAGGACGGTTGGTTGCGGCGATGACAATGATGCCATCGTTCATTTCAAAGCCATCCATCTCGACCAGCAACTGGTTGAGCGTCTGCTCACGTTCATCGTGACCACCACCCATGCCGGCACCACGATGGCGACCCACGGCATCGATCTCGTCGATGAAGATGATGCACGGTGCGTGCTTCTTGGCCTGCTCGAACATGTCACGCACGCGGCTTGCACCGACACCCACGAACATTTCGACGAAGTCGGAACCGGAAATGGTGAAGAACGGTACTTTCGCCTCGCCAGCAATAGCCTTGGCGAGCAGGGTCTTACCGGTACCCGGAGGACCGACCATCAGCACACCGCGAGGAATGCGGCCGCCCAGACGCTGGAACTTGCCCGGATCGCGGAGGAACTCGACCAGCTCACCCACTTCTTCCTTGGCCTCGTCGCAACCGGCCACATCGGCCAGGGTCGTCTTGACCTGATCTTCGGACAGCAGGCGCGCCTTGCTCTTGCCGAAGCTCATCGGGCCACCCTTGCCACCGGCACCGCCCTGCATCTGTCGCATGAAGAACATGAAGACGGCGATGATGACCAGAATCGGGAAGCTGGCGACCAGCAACTGCGTCCAGATGCTCTGCTGCTCAGGCTGCTTGCCTTCGATGACCACGTTGTTATCGACCAGATCACCGATCAGGCCATTGTCCGTGATGTTTGGACGGATGGTCTTGAAGCTGTCGCCATCACTGCGCTTGCCGGTGATAACAGCGCCATCCACAGTCACCTTCTCGACCTTGCCATCCTTGACCTGCTGGATGAACTCGGAGTAGTTGAGGGTCTGCGGCTCGTTCGGGCTGGAGAAGTTGTTCATCACTGTCACCAGGACAGCCGCGATGATCAACCACAGGATCAAATTCTTTGCCATATCGTTCAATTAGCTACCCTCTGAAGCAAGCTCCACGCAGGAAGCGTGCCTCGCATGATATTCACCGGCCTAACTTACTACAGAACCTACAGATGTGGCAGGCACCGTCTGTAACCCTTTGTGAAACTTTGACTACATGATGGTCATATATCGACCATTGGCATAGCCATTTGAAAAAAGCTATCGGCTACCTTCAAAGACGCTCATCGCTAGCAGAGCCTTCAATCCCGCGAAAGCCACGGGCCAGCAGATACTGCTCGCGAGACCTGTCGCGCGACGACAACGGCTTGCGCATCTGCACCTTGTCGAAAAGCTTGCGGATATCCTTGTGGTACACATCGAAGCCTTCACCCTGGAAGACCTTGATCAGAAAATCACCACCCGGACGCAAGACCCGACCGGCAAGATCCAGAGCCAGCTCGCAAAGGAACATTGCGCGCGGCATGTCCACAGCACTCAATCCACTCATATTGGGGGCCATATCGGAAATCACAAGGTCTACCTGTGTATTACCGACAGCTTCCAGAATTTGAGCGAGAACAGCGTCCTCGGTGAAGTCGCCCTTGATGAAGGTCACATCGGGGATGCTGTCCATATCCAGGATATCGGACGCAATCAGGCGACCCTGACCACCAATCAGACGACTGGTCACCTGGGACCACCCTCCAGGGGCCGCTCCCAGGTCAATGACCGTCATGCCTGGACGGATGAGCTTGTCCTTCTCCTGGATCTCCAGAAGCTTGTAGCTGGCGCGTGAACGGTAACCGTCCTTCTGCGCCATTTTGACGTATTTGTCATCGAAGTGTTCTTTGAGCCAGTTATGGCTTGACTTGGAACGGGCCACGGGGCACCTCAAAAAATAAACGAGTCGCGATTAAGTGGGCGGTCCCGGACTCGCTCGGGTAAACTGGCCGCCGCTTTTTTACAAGATCAGACGCAGGGGTCAGATTATGCCGCTCACTCAAGAGCAGAAGAAACAATACAAATCCATTGGCCACCATCTGAAACCAGTATTGATCGTGGCTGACAATGGTTTGACTGAAGGTGTGCTCACCGAACTTGAACGCGCACTGAGCGATCATGAGCTGATCAAGATCAAGCTCAACATTCTCGATCGCGAAAGCCGCCTCCAGGCCATTGCAGAACTCTGCAAGGCAGGCTCGGCGGACCTCGTACAGGTCATCGGCAAAATGGCGCTGATCTATCGCAAGAACCCAAAGGTAAACAAGCAACTGTCCAACGTCCACCGCGCAAGCTGATAAAACAGACATCCAGGGCGCCTTCAGCGCGCCCTGCGACCTCTTCCCGGCACCGGCTGCAAGACCAGCAACAAGCCGCTCAACGCCAATACCAGATAACTCAACAACTGCCAGTGCAACGCCTCGGCAAACCAGTGCCGCAGCACATAGTAGACCGCCGACGACAGCAATGCGGTTGAAAGCAGTTGGCCGCGCAGGTCCAGCCAGAGGCTCGACACTCGCTCGGCCCTGACCAGCACAACCAGTTGAAGCACCGCGCAGGCTGCCGCAAACCCCACCAGCAAGGCACTGGCACGATTGGCGAACTGATCGATGAACAATGGCGCCAGGCCTGTCTGATCAAGCACAGCCAATGTCGCCAGATGAAGCAGGACCAGGCCGCCCACCCATAAGGTCTGAGCCAGCTGCCAGATAATTGCGCCCGCTGGAAGCGGGCGCAAGGTATCAAACGTGGCGGACTTCAATGATCTCGTACTCGATGAGGCCACTTGGCGTTTTCACCGCCACCACATCGCCCTCTTCCTTGGCAATCAAGGCACGAGCGATAGGTGAGCCGACCGAAATCTTGCCCAGCTTGATGTCTGCCTCATCTTCACCAACGATCTGGTAGCTCACCGTTTCGTCAGTTTCAACGTTGGCGATCTGAACGGTCGTACCGAAAATCACCTTCCCGGTATGAGGAATGGTGGTGACGTCGATGATGACCGCATTCTGCATGCGGCCTTCGATATCACGGATACGCGCCTCGACCATGCCTTGCTGCTCACGAGCGGCGTGATATTCGGCGTTTTCCTTCAGGTCACCCAGCTCACGCGCAGTACCGATGTCCTGGCTGAGCTTCGGACGGACGACCTTGGTCAGATGCGTCAGTTCTTCCTCCAGGGCGCGAGCGCCCTGGACTGTCATTGGGTATTTGATCATCCCTTCAACCCTGCATGTAGATCCTGCAAGCGGCGTACGGTTTTTTCAGGACCGAACTTGAGCGCTTCACAGATCGCTTCGCCCGCAGCAATAGTAGTGGTGCAGTAAATCTTGTGCTGCAAGGCGTTACGACGAATGGAGTAAGAATCCGCGATCGACTGACGACCTTCGGTCGTGTTGATGATCAGAGTGACTTCGTCGTTCTTGATCATGTCGACCACGTGCGGACGCCCCTCGGTCACCTTGTTGACGCGACGGACCTTCAGACCGGCCGCCTCGATCAGTTTCGCGGTGCCTGCGGTGGCAACGATCTCGAAACCAAGGTTGATCAGGTCGCGAGCGACACCGGCCACCAGTGGCTTGTCGTCATTGCGCACGCTGATGAACGCCGTGCCGCCTGTCGGCAGGATCTCGCTAGCACCCATCTGGGCCTTGGCAAACGCCTCACCGAAGGTATCGCCCACGCCCATGACTTCACCGGTGGACTTCATTTCCGGGCCGAGGATCGGGTCAACACCCGGGAACTTGGCGAACGGGAAGACCGCTTCTTTCACGCTGTAGAAGTTCGGGATGATTTCCTTGGTGAAACCCAGCTCTTTCAGGGTTTTGCCAGCCATGACGCGGGCCGCGATCATGGCCAGGGAAACACCGATGCACTTGGACACGAACGGAACGGTACGCGATGCACGCGGGTTCACTTCGATGACGTAGATGTCTTCGCCCTGCAGTGCCAGCTGAACGTTCATCAGACCGACAACGCCCAGTTCCAGCGCCATCTTCTTGACCTGCTCGCGCATCTCGTCCTGGATGTGCGCCGGCAGCGAGTACGGAGGCAGGGAGCACGCGGAGTCACCGGAGTGAACGCCCGCCTGTTCGATGTGCTGCATGATCGCGCCGATCACGACATCAGTACCGTCACAGACAGCATCGACGTCCATTTCGATTGCGCAGTTCAGGAAGTGGTCCAGCAGCACAGGGCTGTCATTGGAGACTTGAACCGCTTCACGCAGGTAGCGCTTGAGTTCTTCTTCCTGATAGACGATTTCCATCGCACGGCCACCCAGTACGTAGGATGGGCGCACAACCAGCGGGTAACCGATCTTGGCGGCAGCACGAATCGCTTCGTCTTCGCTGCGCACGGTAGCGTTTGGCGGCTGACGCAGGTTCAGGCGCTCGACCATCTGCTGGAAGCGCTCACGGTCTTCTGCACGGTCGATGGCATCAGGGCTGGTACCGATGATCGGCACGCCAGCGGCTTCAAGGGCACGAGCCAGCTTCAGAGGAGTCTGGCCGCCGTACTGGACGATCACGCCTTTAGGCTTCTCGACGCGCACGATTTCCAGCACGTCTTCCAGTGTCACTGGCTCGAAGTACAGGCGATCAGAGGTGTCGTAGTCCGTGGAAACGGTTTCCGGGTTGCAGTTGACCATGATGGTCTCGTACCCGTCATCGCGCAGCGCCAGGGCCGCATGCACGCAGCAGTAGTCGAACTCGATACCCTGACCGATACGGTTAGGACCGCCACCCAGGATCATGATCTTGTCGCGGGTCGAAGGCTGGGCCTCGCACTCTTCTTCGTACGTGGAGTACAGGTAAGCAGTGTCGGTGGCGAACTCGGCCGCGCAGGTGTCGACGCGCTTGTAGACCGGGAACACTTCCAGCTTCTGACGGTGGGTACGCAGATTCTTCTCGGTAACGCCCAACAGCTTGGCCAGACGCGCATCGGAAAAGCCCTTGCGCTTGAGGCGGAACATCAGGTCACGGTCGATGGCCGACAGACCCAGTGTCTTGACCTTCTCTTCTTCCTTGATCAGGTCTTCGATCTGAACCAGGAACCAAGGGTCGATCATGTTCATGTCGAAGATTTCTTCGACTGTCATGCCCGCACGGAACGCATCGGCGACGTACCAGATACGCTCGGCACCCGGAACGGTCAGCTCGCGCTTGAGGGTGCTCATGCTTTCCGGATGGCTCAGGTCCAGTTTCGGATCAAGACCGCAAACGCCGACTTCCAGGCCACGCAGCGCTTTCTGCAGGGACTCCTGGAAGGTACGGCCGATAGCCATGACTTCACCGACCGACTTCATTTGAGTGGTCAGGCGAGCATCGGCCTTGGAGAACTTCTCGAAAGCGAAACGAGGCAGTTTGGTAACCACGTAGTCGATGGACGGCTCGAAGGACGCTGGAGTCTTGCCGCCAGTGATGTCGTTCTGCAGCTCATCAAGGGTGTAACCCACAGCCAGCTTGGCAGCGACCTTGGCGATCGGGAAGCCGGTGGCCTTGGAAGCCAGTGCCGAGGAACGCGAAACACGCGGGTTCATCTCGATCACGACCATGCGGCCAGTGTTCGGGCAAATACCGAACTGGACGTTGGAACCGCCCGTTTCGACGCCGATCTCGCGCAATACCGCCAGGGAGGCGTTACGCAGGATCTGGTATTCCTTGTCCGTCAGGGTCTGTGCCGGAGCAACGGTGATCGAGTCACCGGTGTGCACGCCCATCGGGTCAAAGTTTTCGATGGAGCAGACGATGATGCAGTTGTCCTTCTTGTCGCGGACAACTTCCATTTCATATTCTTTCCAGCCGATCAGCGATTCGTCGATCAGCAGTTCCTTGGTCGGAGAAAGGTCCAGACCACGGACGCAGATTTCCTCGAACTCTTCACGGTTGTAGGCAATACCGCCACCGGTGCCGCCCATGGTGAAGGACGGACGGATGATGCAAGGGAAGCCCAGCTTCTCCAGGACGGCATTGGCCTCTTCCATGGAGTGAGCGATGCCGGAACGTGGGCATTCCAGGCCAATGGCCTTCATGGCCTTGTCGAAACGCGAACGGTCTTCGGCCTTGTCGATGGTGTCAGCGTTGGCACCGATCATTTCAACGCCGAACTTCTCCAGAACGCCTTCACGCTCCAGGTCCAGGGCGCAGTTCAGTGCAGTCTGGCCGCCCATGGTAGGCAGTACCGCGTCCGGACGCTCCTTTTCGATGATCTTGGCAACGGTCTGCCATTTGATCGGCTCGATGTAGGTGGCGTCGGCCATGGCCGGGTCGGTCATGATGGTGGCCGGGTTGGAGTTCACCAGGATGACGCGGTAACCCTCTTCGCGCAGCGCCTTGCAGGCCTGAGCGCCGGAGTAGTCGAATTCACAGGCCTGACCGATCACGATGGGGCCGGCGCCGAGAATCAGGATGCTTTTAATATCTGTACGTTTTGGCATGGGTTGTCACTCAAATCCGTAGGTCAGTCGGCAAGCCGTCTTGAACATTTCTTTGAGGTGACCGGGGTGGCAACAACCGGACTCGCTGTCCGGGGCCACACCGGGCACCTGCTTACTACATTCTCAAGGCAGCCGGTCAGCGACGCTTGGCCATGGCTTCGATAAAGCGGTCAAACAGAGGGGCCACGTCGTTCGGGCCCGGGCTGGCTTCAGGGTGGCCCTGGAAGCTGAACGCGCTCTTGTCGGTGCGTTCGATACCTTGCAGGGTGCCGTCGAACAGCGACTTGTGAATGGCGCGGACGTTGCCCGGCAGCGTCGCTTCATCAACCGCAAAACCGTGGTTCTGGCTGGTGATCATCACGACACCGGTATCCAGATCCTGGACCGGGTGGTTGGCACCGTGGTGGCCGTGGCCCATTTTCACGGTCTTGGCACCGGAAGCCAGGGCCAGCAACTGGTGCCCCAGGCAGATACCGAAAACCGGAATCTCGGTTTCCAGCACTTCCTTGATAGCCTTGATGGCGTAGTCGCATGGCTCGGGATCGCCAGGGCCGTTGGACAGGAAGACACCATCCGGGTTGTAGGCAAGCACATCGCTGACAGGTGTTTGCGCCGGAACGACGGTCACGCGGCAACCGCGCTCGACCAACATGCGCAGGATGTTCACCTTGACGCCGTAATCGTAGGCAACCACATGGTAAGGCAGCTCGGTAGCCGCGATTTCAGGGTGGCTGTCGGTTTTCAGGCTCCAGACACTGGAACGCCACTCGTAGCTTTCCTTGGTGCTGACCACTTTGGCCAGGTCCATGCCCTTGAGGCCCGGGAAGCCGCGAGCCGCTGCGATTGCAGCCTCTTCGGAAATGTTGTCGCCGGCCATGATGCAGCCGTTCTGCGCGCCTTTCTCACGCAGGATGCGGGTCAGGCGGCGGGTATCGATGCCAGCGATGGCAACGACGTTGTTGGCTTTCAGGTACTCGTCCAGTGGCTGCTTGTTACGCCAGTTGCTCGATACCAGAGGCAGGTCACGGATAACCAGGCCGGCCGACCATACGCGATTCGACTCGGCGTCTTCAGGTGTAGTACCTGTGTTGCCGATGTGCGGGTAGGTCAATGTCACGATTTGCTGGGCATAGGAAGGATCGGTAAGGATTTCCTGATAGCCGGTCATTGCGGTGTTGAACACCACCTCTCCAACGGTCTGACCGTCGGCTCCAATGGCTTCGCCGCGAAAAATGCTGCCATCAGCAAGGGCGAGTATGGCTGGCTTAGTCAAGAAGACCTCCCGTAAATAAAGCCTGAAAGGGCGTTCGCAGGTTGCAAAAAAGCGGAATGACGTAGATACGTCACCCCGCTTTCTTATCGAATCATCTGCGCGCTTTTAGTGGACACACTAAAGCTGTAGCTTACAGAAAAGGCTCATTTGGGTCTACCACCAATGAGCCTGAAAGACTGAGGAATGCGACAGAAGCTGTTTTTGACGCCTTTGCAAAAAGGGCGACACCCATGAATACACGGAGCATCGCCCTTTGATGCGCGTCTCAAACGATCAACGCAGCTCCAGCACGTCCTGCATGTCGTAGAGCCCTGGCGCCTTGCCATCGAGCCACATGGCAGCACGTACGGCTCCCTTGGCAAAGGTCATGCGGCTCGAGGCCTTGTGCGTGATTTCCACTCGCTCGCCATCGGCAGCGAACAGCACCGTGTGATCACCCACGACATCCCCGGCCCTGATGGTGGCAAAACCGATCGTCTCACGCTCACGCGCACCGGTCTGACCTTCACGACCATAGACCGCAACCTTCTCCAGATCACGCCCCAGCGCATTGGCAACCACTTCACCCATGCGCAGCGCCGTTCCGGAAGGTGCATCGACCTTGTGACGGTGATGAGCCTCGGTGATTTCGATATCGACATCGTCACCCAGCACGCGAGCCGCCGTATCCAGCAGCTTCAGGCAGAGGTTTACCCCTACGCTGAAGTTGGCGGCGAAAACGATCGGGATATCCCTTGCCGCGTCAGCCAGCTGCTGCTTCTCTTCAGCACTGAAACCTGTCGTCCCGATAATCATGGCTTTGCCAGCCTTGCGGCAGAACGCCAGGTTCTTGAGCGTTACCGAAGGGTGCGTAAAGTCGATCAGCACATCGAACTCATCGGCAACCCGTGCAACATCACCCGACAAGGGCACACCGATGCGCCCCAGCGCAGCCAGCTCACCGGCATCGGCGCCCACCAGCGTGCTATCGGGACGGTCGATGGCAGCCGTCAGCCCGGCACCCGGCGCCGACAGAACCGCCTCGATCAAGGTTTTACCCATGCGCCCGGCGGCGCCTACCACAGCAATACGTCGCATACCTAACTCCCGCTGTTGTGCTTACAGATCACCGAAGAAACGCTTCACACCCTCGAACCAGCCGCTGGCCTTGGGAGAGTGGGATTCGTCGCCTTCGAGCGAGGTACGGAACTCTTCAAGCAGCTCGCGCTGACGCTTGCCGAGATTGACCGGCGTTTCGACCGCTACGCGACACATCAGGTCGCCCGCGCCACCGCCACGTACCGGCGCAACACCCTTGCCGCGCAGACGGAACTGCTTGCCGGTCTGGGTGCCTTCAGGGATCTTCAACTTGACCCGACCATCCAGCGTCGGCACTTCAAGCTCGCCACCCAGGGCCGCATCAGTGAAGCTGATCGGCACTTCGCAATACAGGTGCTTGCCGTCGCGCTGGAAAATGGCGTGTTCACGCACATTGATCACAACGTACAGATCGCCGGTCGGCCCACCTTGAGTACCCGCCTCACCTTCGCCGGAAAGACGAATGCGATCACCGGTATCAACCCCTGGCGGCACTTTGACAGACAGCGTCTTGAACTCTTCGACACGCCCTTCGCCATGGCACGACTCGCAAGGATCGGAAATGATCTTGCCGTTGCCATGACAACGCGGACAGGTCTGCTGCACAGAGAAGAAGCCCTGCTGCATGCGCACCTGACCAATACCGCCACAGGTAGGACAGGTGACCGGCGAAGAGCCCTTCTTCGCGCCACTGCCATCGCAAGGCTTGCAATTGACCAGCGTAGGTACGCGAATGCTCACGGTCGTACCGCGAACAGCTTCTTCAAGATTCAGTTCAAGGGTGTAACGCAGGTCGCTGCCACGCTGGGCACCGCCACGACCGCCGCCACCGCGACCGCCGCCGAAGAAATCGCTGAACACATCCCCGAAAATATCGGAGAAGTTCGCGCCACCGGCACCGCCGCCGAAACCACCGCCACCCATGCTCGGGTCTACGCCGGCATGACCATACTGATCATAGGCCGCACGCTTGCTGGCATCGGACAGGACTTCATAAGCTTCGTTGGCCTCTTTGAACAGCTCTTCCGAGGCCTTGTCGTCAGGGTTGCGATCCGGGTGATGCTTCATCGCAAGACGGCGATAAGCCTTCTTCAGCTCAGCCTCGCTGGCACCCCGCTCCACCCCCAACACTTCGTAATAATCACGCTTTGCCATAATTCTTCCGCACTCTTGAGGACGTTCGGCAAAACCCTCCTGAGTCTTGCCAAACTCGTTGAGCCCCATACAGGCCCGGACCCAACTCACGTCATTTCAACGATCCTGGTCTTCGTCAACAGTCAGATGCCTGACCGAGAAAGCGGCAGAACAAGTCGCTACGCAGGAGCATTGCGACCTTGCCACATGGCGTGCGGGCATCACCCGCACGCTGAAATTTTGCCTGTTCCAGACACGCCAACGCGGGAGCAAGCTCCCGCGCGGCGACATCCTACCAGTCACCGCTCGGAACGGGTCAACTGGCTTTCAAGCAAGCCTGCGCTTACTTGTGGTCTTTCACTTCTTCGAACTCAGCGTCGACAACGTCGTCAGCCTTGGCCTTTTCTTCAGCAGGCTTGGCAGCTGCTTCAGGGTTTTCGGCCTGCTCAGCGTACATTTTCTGAGCGATTGGCGCGGAAACCTTGGACAGTTCCTCAACCTTGGCGTCGATGGCAGCCTTGTCGTCGCCCTTGACGGCCGCTTCCAGAGCAACCAGCGCAGCTTCAACAGCGGTTTTCTCTTCCGCAGTGACTTTATCGCCAGCGTCGGTGAGCATCTTGCGAGTCGAGTGAACCAGCGCGTCGCCCTGGTTGCGAGCCGAAGCCAGCTCCTCGAACTTGCGGTCTTCTTCGCTGTTGGCTTCAGCGTCGCGGATCATCTGCTGGATTTCTTCGTCCGACAGACCCGAGTTGGCCTTGATCACGATCGACTGCTGCTTGCCGGTCGCCTTGTCTTTCGCGCCGACGTGCAGAATGCCGTTGGCGTCGATGTCGAAGGTAACTTCGATCTGTGGAACACCACGTGGAGCCGGTGGAATCTCGGCCAGATCGAACTTGCCCAGGGACTTGTTCTGACCGGCTTGCTTACGCTCACCTTGCAGGACATGGATGGTCACAGCGCTCTGGTTATCATCGGCTGTCGAGAAAACCTGCGATTTCTTGGTAGGAATCGTGGTGTTCTTCTCGATCAGGGCAGTCATCACGCCACCCATGGTTTCGATACCCAGGGTCAGCGGGCTGACGTCCAGCAGCAGAACGTCTTTAACGTCACCGGCCAGTACCGCGCCTTGAATGGCAGCACCCATTGCAACGGCTTCGTCCGGGTTGACGTCCTTGCGAGCTTCCTTGCCGAAGAACTCGGTCACCAGCTTCTGGACCAGCGGCATACGAGTCTGACCTCCGACCAGAATCACGTCGTTGATCGAACCGATGTCGATACCGGCATCTTTCAGAGCAGTGCGGCAAGGCTCGATGGTGCGCTGAACCAGGTCTTCAACCAGCGATTCCAGCTTGGAGCGCGAGATTTTCACGTTCAAGTGCTTTGGACCGGTCGCGTCTGCCGTGATGTACGGCAGGTTGACGTCGGTCTGCATGCTGGAAGACAGCTCGATCTTGGCTTTTTCGGCAGCTTCTTTCAGACGCTGCATCGCCAGCGGGTCACCCTTGAGGTTCATGCCGCTTTCTTTCTTGAATTCGTCGACGAGGTAGTCGATCAGGCGAATGTCGAAGTCCTCACCACCCAGGAAGGTGTCGCCGTTGGTTGCCAGCACTTCGAACTGGTGCTCGCCATCCACTTCAGCGATTTCGATGACCGACACGTCGAAAGTACCGCCACCCAGGTCATAAACGATGACAGTGTGGTCGCCCTTCGCCTTGTCCATACCGTAAGCCAGAGCGGCTGCGGTAGGTTCGTTGATGATACGTTTTACATCCAGCCCCGCGATGCGACCGGCATCCTTGGTAGCCTGACGCTGGCTGTCGTTGAAGTAGGCCGGAACGGTGATGACCGCTTCGGTGACCGCTTCGCCGAGGTAGTCTTCGGCGGTCTTCTTCATCTTCTTCAGGATTTCGGCAGAAATCTGAGGAGGCGCCATTTTCTGGCCATTGACTTCAACCCATGCGTCGCCGTTGTCAGCCTTGGCGATCTTGTACGGGACCATCTGGATGTCTTTCTGGACGACTTCTTCCTCGAAGCGACGACCGATCAGACGCTTTACTGCGTACAGGGTGTTGTGCGGGTTGGTCACAGCCTGGCGCTTGGCAGACTGACCGACCAGGATTTCGCCGTCGTTGGCGTAAGCAATGATCGAAGGGGTGGTACGAGCGCCTTCGGCGTTCTCGATAACCTTGACGTTGCCGTTTTCCAGAATAGAGACGCAGGAGTTGGTAGTCCCCAGGTCAATACCGATAATCTTGCCCATCTTTGACTCTCCCGAAACTTTGATTTGGTTGCCGCAACTGCGTTTACAAATTGCGGTAGCTCTTAAACGCTTGGCCTATAAATGGGGGCCAGACAGCTGATTTCAAGCCTGCTCATCAATTGATGGCGAAACAGGCGACGGTGCCTTGCTGACCACGACCATGGCCGGGCGCAGCAGGCGACCGTTAAGCTGATAACCCTTCTGGAACACTTTCAGAACGCTGTTCGGCTCGACATCGGCGCTTTCCTGCATGGCCATTGCCTGATGATGCTCGGCATTGAATGGCTGGCCATGTGGGTCGATGGCTTCAAGCTGATAGCGCTTGAGGGTGTCGTTGAACATTTTCAGTGTCAGCTCGATGCCTTCGCGCATCGGACGGATGCTTTCGTCATCCGGGCTGGACAGGTCCAGGCCACGCTCGAGGCTGTCGACGATAGGCAGCAGATCGCCTGCAAACTTCTCAAGCGCAAACTTGTGAGCCTTTTCCACATCCTGTTCTGCACGACGACGTACGTTCTGCAGATCTGCAGCGACTCGCAGGGACTGGTCTTGCGCCGCAGCCAGTTGCTCCTCGAGCACTTGCACACGAGTTGCCAGATCATCACCCGAAGCGGTTTCGCCTGCCGGGTCCTGGGTCTGCGCATCCAGATTCTGTTCGTCAGCCATAGTGTTCTCCTCTCAAAAACGTCCGCGAACCCATCTCGCGCTTCTGCCCCCCTATATGGGAACGGATTTTCAGGCTTCAAGGGCCAGGTACGAGGTATCTGCGTATTGGCTGAAAAAATTTCTACAGCATCGATTACCGCAAGAACTAAAAAACCTCGCCAACCGATCAAATCGAGCTAAGTTCAAGCATTGTCAGCACTGAACAAAACACTGTATAAATAACCAGACAAATCGCTTGGGAGCCACTCCATGCTGGTGCACCTTTCCGTACATAACTACGCCATCGTTGAACACCTCGATCTGGAGCTGGATCGGGGCATGAGCGTAATCACTGGCGAAACCGGTGCCGGCAAGTCGATCATGCTGGACGCCCTGGGCCTGACACTCGGGGACCGCGCCGACAGCGGCGTCGTCCGTCCGGGAGCCGAAAAGGCCGACATCCTGGCCACCTTCGATCTGTCGGATATTCCCGAAGCGCAGAGCTGGCTGAAGGAACGCGACCTGGACAACGACGGCCCCTGCATATTGCGTCGGGTCATCACGGCCGAAGGGCGCTCCCGCGCCTACATCAATGGCACACCCTGCCCGCAAGGCGACCTGAAAGCCCTTGGCGAACTCCTGATCGATATTCACAGCCAGCATGAACATCAGTCGCTGCTGAAAACCGACACCCATCGCCGCCTGCTGGACGAATACGCCGGCGCGACAGACCTGGCCCGTCAGGTCCAGTTGGCCGCCCAGCGCTGGCGCCAGACCCGCCAGGAGCTTGAACGGCTTTCCAACTCCGGCGACGAACAGCGCGCCCGGCATCAACTGCTCAGCTATCAGCTTGAAGAGCTTGAAAGTCTGAGCCTGGGTGAAAACGAGCTGGAACAGCTGGAACAGGAACACAAGCACCTGACCAACGCGGAAAGCCTGCTGAGCATCTGCCGTCAGGTCGTGGAGCAATGCAGCGAGAGCGATTCGGGCAATGTCCTGAACGCCCTGACCGCCAGCCTGAACCGGCTGGGCAGCATCAATAACTCGCCTACCGCCCTGAGCGAAGCCACCGACCTGCTGTCCAGCGCACAGATCCAGATCGAAGAAGCCGTGGGCGAGCTCAACCGTTTCCTGGACCATTTCGACGCAGACCCCGCAAGACTTCAGCAGATCGAGGAGCGCCTGGACACCATCTACACTCTGGCTCGCAAGCACCGCATCCAGCCAACGGAAGTCATCAGCCTCCAACAGAAACTGCTGGATGAAATCGAAACGCTCAACGCCAACGACGAGTCCATCGAGCGCCTTGAATGTGAACTGGCCTCCTTCGCCCGCCACTATCAGGAAAAGGCCAGGGAACTGAGCGACCTGCGTCAGCGCGCATCAGGCGAGCTGGCTCACGCCGTCGAACAGGAAATCCAGCGCCTGGGCATGCCGGGCGGGCGTTTTACCATCGAGCTGAAACCGAATTCAGGCAACGACCTGCTGCCCCACGGCCTTGAACAGGTCGAACTGCTGGTCAGCGCCAACCCCGGGCAACCGCTCAAGGCTCTGGCCAAGGTCGCGTCGGGCGGCGAGCTGTCACGCATCAGCCTGGCCATCCAGGTCATCACCGCACAAACATCGCGAGTGCCGACCCTGGTATTCGACGAAGTGGATGTGGGGATCGGCGGCCCGACAGCAGAAATTGTCGGCCAGTTGTTACGTCGCCTGGGGGAGCGCGGGCAAGTCATGACCGTCACCCACCTTCCGCAAGTTGCAGCACAGGGCCATCAACATCTGTTCGTCCACAAGGTACGAGGCCAGGATGCAACCCGCACCGCCGTCTCAAAACTGAACAAGAATGAACGTATAGAAGAAGTGGCGCGCATGCTTGGCGGTATAGACCTGACCAAAGAGTCTCTGGCTCACGCGAAGAAAATGGTCGTGACCGCCAAAAACTGACCCGCCAAAAAGCACAAAGGCGACCCTGAGGTCGCCTTTGTCGTCGCAGGCTTACGCCTTTTTGTTACGCACGTAGAGCACAAGATTGTGATCTACCAGATCGTAACCGTGTCTCTCGACGATCGCTTTTTGAAGCTTCTCGATTTCCTCATCGAAGAACTCGATCACTTCGCCGGACTCCACATTGACCATATGGTCATGGTGGCCGCCATCGGCCAGTTCAAACACAGCATGACCGCCGTCGAAATTGTGGCGAACCACCAATCCAGCGGCTTCAAACTGAGTCAGAACACGGTAGACCGTGGCCAGGCCGACATCTTCGCTGGCCTCCATCAGAGCCTTGTAGACATCCTCGGCACTCATGTGGCGCTGCTCGGCAGAATCGAGCATTTGAAGGATTTTGACCCGCGGTAAGGTCACCTTGAGTCCTGCTTTACGTAGTTCGCTATTTTCAACCATGGTCAGCTTTCTCGCAGACGCTGCTTCGCAGCTTCTCTTAATGCAGGTATGATCCGGGTTTACGTTGTCCCAGCCAAGATAGTGGAAGTCGCCCACCGATGCAAAACACCAAGCTCTTGCTAACCAGTTTCACCCTTGTGGGACTGCTCGCACTCGCCGGTTGTTCATTCCCCGGGGTTTACAAAATCGACATCCAACAGGGAAATGTCGTCACGCAGGACATGATAGACCAGTTACGCCCCGGAATGACCCGGCGGCAAGTACGGTTTATCATGGGTAACCCCCTGCTGACCGATACATTTCATACCGATCGCTGGGACTACCTGTACAGTCTGCAGCCCGGAGGCGGTGAACGCCAGCAGGAACGCATCAGCCTTATATTCAATGGCAATGACCAGCTCGTCAGCCTGTCCGGTGACTTCATGCCCGGCGTAAGCCGCGACGAAGCCATTCTGGGTAACAGCAGTAACAAGGTGGTTCCGGCTGACAATCAGCCACAGCAAGCGCCAGAAGCGCCTGCCAAGCCTGGTTCGCTGCTCGATCAGATTCAAAAGGATGTCGACAGCGTCGAAACCGTTCCAGTACCGGTACAAGAACCTCTGGAAACGTCGCCGCAGTAATGTGCGCCACCCAACAAAAAGCCCGGCTCGCCGGGCTTTTTGCTATCTGCCAATCGGCGCGGTCAGCGCCCGTCATTCCTGTTCAAGCGTGCCTTGGCAGCTCGCAGACGCCGCACTTCCATGGGGTCGGCAAGCAGCGGACGATAGATCTCGATACGATCCCCGGCCTCAAGCACCCGCACTGACGGATCCTTCACCGCCTTGCCAAAGATCCCCACCGGGCATTGCTGCAGGTCCAGTTCCGGAAAATGATTCTGAATCCCCGAGGCGGCAAGCGCCTGTTGCACGGACGAGCCTGTCGGCACATCAATGGCAAGCAACAGCTGTCGATCAGCGGCGGCATACACCACCTCGACCCGGATCAAGACGTCAGACATGCAGCTCTTTGGCCCGCTGACAAAAGGCATCCACCAGCGTATTGGCGGCCTGATTGAACAGCGGCCCCAGGGTCGCACGCACAATCGAACCCGCATAATCGAAGGTCAGGTCCAGGCTGATCTTGCAGGCCTTTTCACCCAGCGGCTTGAATGTCCAGACGCCATGCAACTGATTGAAAGGCCCTTCCACCAGGTCCATCACGATGGACTCTCCGGGAACAAGGACATTGCGCGTTACAAATTTCTGGCTCAGGCCGCCTTTGGCCACCTCAAGGCTTGCCCGCATGTGCGTTTCGCTTTCCTCAAGCACCACCGCCGAAGAGCACCAGGGCAGGAACTCGGAATAACGGGCCACATCATTGACCAGGTCGTACAGAAACCGGGCCGGATACGGCAAGAGCGCCGAGCGCTGTATTTGCGTAGTCATGTGAGCGTCATTTCCAAAGCTGAGCGGCAAACATCACTGGAATGCCGAGCGGCGCCACAGAGCGCCTCAAAAGGAATATCGAGCGTGCATTGTCCGGGATTCAATCATCGTGCTCAAGCACACGCTTTCCCGTAGCCGACATTGAAGCAACTCCCTATAATGCGCCCCCTATGGCTAAGCTCAAGAAACATCCCACAGGGACCATCGCGCAAAATAAAAAGGCGCGTCACGATTACTTCATCGAACACAAGTTCGAGGCCGGTCTGGTCCTGGCCGGTTGGGAAGTAAAAAGCCTGCGTGCCAACAAGGTACAGCTGGTCGACAGTTATGTGCTGCTCAAGGATGGCGAAGCCTGGCTGATGGGCAGCCATATCACGCCGCTCAAGACCGCCAGCACGCACGTCATCGCTGACCCGACACGCACCCGCAAACTGCTGCTGAACCAGCGTGAGCTTGAAAGGCTCAACTCGTCCGTCCAGCAGAAAGGCTATACCTGCGTGGCCCTCTCCCTTTACTGGAAGCAGCACTTGATCAAGTGTGAAATCGCTCTGGGCAAAGGCAAGAAGGAATACGACAAGCGCCATACCGAGCGTGAGCGCGACTCCGATCGCGAGCTGCAACGTGCCGTGCGCTGCAAGGGCAAGGACGATTAAGCCCCCCCGTGGGAGCGAATTCATTCGCGAAGACCATTTTCGCGAATGAATTCGCTCCTACACGGTTCACATCTTGTTCCGACGCTCTGCCCTCGCCGTACGCTGAACCTCTTGCCGCACCTCTTCCAGCACCTCCTGCACATACAACAGGTGACGGCTGGAAATCTCGCGCGCATCCTCGCCACGCCCTTCGATGATCGCCCTATACAGATCACGGTGCTGCTTGATGAGCATGTCGCGGGTTTCGGTCCGCTGCTTGTACATCCCGCCGATATTGATCACCACATTGCGCTTGAGCAGGTCGAACAGGCCACGAATGGTATGCAGCAGAACGGTGTTGTGACTGGCCTCGGCAATCGCCAGATGGAAGCTGGCATCCGCCGCGCCCTCTTCGGCCCGACTCACTTCATCGGTACGCGCATAGCAATCCTGCAACGCATCGAACGCCACGCGCAGCCGCTCACGGTCCACATCCGTCGCCCGAATGGCCGCGTAATAGGCGCAGGAGCCTTCCAGGGTGCGACGAAACTCCAGCAGATCCCGCTGGGCATCGGGGTTACTTTCCAGAAGATGCAGCAAGGGATCACTGAAGGTCGAGCCCAGGTTCTCGACCACATAATTACCACCCCCCTGGCGGCTGACCAGTAACCCCTTGGCGGTCAGCTTCTGAATCGCTTCACGCAAGGAAGGGCGCGAAACGCCAAATTTTTCGGCCAACGCACGCTCGGCGGGTAAACGCCCGCCCGACTTGAGGGTGCCCTCCAGAATCATGCGTTCCAGCTGCTCGACAATATCGTCAGACAAACGGCGCTGACGCACCTGATCAAACCCCATAACCCCTCACTCCACATCCCCCGACTCGTTACCGGGAACGCACATTCTGGCCGATTGCCGCCTTTCAGGCACCTGCCAGATACAGCCGATGCACGCCTGATTTCCGAAGCGCCAGACGAAAGTCTTAGCGGGACAAATTGACACATCAGCTGTAAGGCTTCTAACCTAGCGACCAGACATTGTAAATTGGTATTACCAATTATCCAATGCCAGCGTTTGATGGCTGACCTCCATCGCGCTGCAAGACCTTTCGATCAGGAAGGCTTGAGCTGGTGAACTGTGCGATCCGTTCATCCACATCGACCAGGCGCTCACCCACCGTGATGCCGAACCGAAGCCATGCACGCAAGACACAGCACACCGGGCCTTACCAAAAACAATTAGGGGCCACCTACAATGCAGACCTGGCAACAACTCTATACACCTCTGGGCAGCCTGGGCCTTTCCGCCGCCGCTGCGCTCATCCCCATCGTTTTCTTCTTTCTGGCGCTGGCCGTGTTCCGGCTCAAAGGCCATATCGCAGGAAGCATCACACTGGCACTGTCGATTCTGGTCGCGATTTTCGCGTTCCAGATGCCTACAGACATGGCCCTGGCCGCTGCGGGTTACGGGTTCGCCTATGGCTTGTGGCCGATTGCCTGGATCATCGTCGCGGCGGTCTTTCTCTACAAACTGACCGTCAAGAGCGGCCAGTTCGAGATCATCCGCAGTTCGGTCATGTCGATTACCGACGACCAACGCCTGCAAGTGCTGCTGATCGGCTTCTGTTTCGGTGCGTTCCTGGAAGGTGCTGCCGGCTTCGGCGCACCCGTGGCGATTACCGCCGCTCTTCTGGTCGGGCTGGGGCTCAATCCGCTGTACGCAGCCGGTCTGTGTCTGATCGCCAACACCGCACCGGTTGCCTTTGGTGCGCTGGGCATTCCGATCATCGTGGCCGGTCAGGTTTCAGGGATCGAAGCCTTCAAGATCGGCGCCATGGCGGGCCGCCAGTTGCCGCTGCTGTCGGTGTTCGTGCCTTTCTGGCTGATGTTCATGATGGACGGCGTACGCGGCGTCAAAGAGACATGGCCTGCCGCCCTGGTGGCTGGCTTCAGCTTTGCGGTCACCCAATACTTCACGTCCAACTTCATTGGCCCTGAACTGCCGGACATCACCTCGGCACTGGTCAGCATCGTCTCACTGACGCTGTTCCTGAAAGTCTGGCAACCGCAACGCGCTTCGGACACGATCGTCGCCAGCGGCGGTTCGGCAGCGATCATGGGTGGCCCTGGCGGCTTCGGGCAGCCGCGCACCAGCGTGAAGTCGCCTTACAGCCTGGGCCAGATCATCAAGGCCTGGTCGCCGTTCCTGATCCTGACCGCCATGGTCACGGTCTGGACGCTCAAGCCGTTCAAGGCGCTGTTCGCCGCAGGCGGTCCTCTTCAAGCCTGGACCCTCAACATCGCCGTCCCGTACCTGGATCAACTGGTGATCAAGGGCGCACCGATTGTGGCCAAAGCCACCGCCATGCCAGCGGTCTACAAGTTCGACCTGATTGCCGCCTCGGGCACTGCGATTCTGTTCTCGGCCATCCTGGCCATGATCGTGTTGCGAATCAGCCTCAAGATTGGTCTGACCACTTTTAAAGAAACGCTGATCGAGCTGCGCTGGGCCATCGTCTCCATCGGCATGGTGCTGGCCTTCGCCTTCGTCATGAACTACTCGGGCATGTCTTCGACACTGGCCCTGGTTCTGGCCGGTACGGGTGCGGCGTTCCCGTTCTTCTCGCCGTTCCTTGGCTGGCTGGGCGTGTTCCTGACCGGCTCCGACACCTCGGCGAACGCGCTGTTCGGCTCCCTGCAAGCCACCACGGCTCACCAGATCGGCGTCAGCGATGTGTTGATGGTCGCCGCCAACTCCAGCGGCGGCGTGACCGGCAAGATGATCTCGCCGCAATCCATCGCCGTGGCCTGTGCCGCGACCGGGCTGGTCGGCAAGGAGTCGGACCTGTTCCGTTTCACCCTCAAGCACAGCCTGTTTTTCGCCACCATCGTGGGTTGCATCACCTACGCCCAGGCGTACTGGTTCACCGGCATGCTGGTTCATTAATCACTGACGACCTGCAGTCCTGACGCCGGTCCGACCACCCGGCGTCAGCCATTCATAACCCGATCGGCCACCGAACGGATAACCGGGTCCACCCGGAGAAACACCTGATGAGCGAGCTTTTCTACAACGCCTCACCCAATGCCACCCGTGTCGCGCCGCCCCGGCATGCGCCACGGCAATACCCCACTGAAAAGCCGAAACAGGTTTACCTGTTCGGCACTTGCGTGGTGGACCTGTTCTTTCCCGAAGCGGGTATGGACGCGATTCACCTGCTGGAACGTGAAGGCATTCAGGTTCATTACCCTCAGGAACAGAGCTGCTGCGGGCAACCGGCCTACACCAGTGGCTACACCGAACAGGCCCGTGAGGTCGCTCGCGCCCAACTGGCGCTGTTCGCTGGCGATTACCCCGTGATCGTGCCGTCCGGTTCCTGTGCCGGGATGTTTCGCGAGCACTATCCCGATCTGTTCAAGGACGAGCCGCATACCCTTGAACAGGTTCGCGCCCTGGCCGCTCGCACCTATGAGCTGACCGAATTCCTGCTGTTCGTCTGCAAGGCCCGGCTGAACGACCAGGGCCAGCCGATCAAGATTGCCCTGCACACCTCCTGCTCGGCACGACGCGAAATGAACACCCACCTGCATGCCCGCGAGCTGCTGTCGCAACTGGGCAACGTGGAACGTGTCGATCATGACCATGAAAGCGAATGCTGCGGCTTCGGGGGGACATTCAGCGTGCGCATGCCGGATATTTCCGGAGCGATGGTCGCCGACAAGACCCGCGCTCTGAAGGAATCCGGCGCGGACCAGATCCTCACCGCCGATTGCGGCTGCCTGATGAACATCAACGGCTCGCTGGAAAAACAGCAAGCGTCGATTCGCGGCCTGCATCTGGCCAGCTTTCTGTGGCAGCGGACCGGAGGTCAGCCATGAACACGCACAGCCGCATCCCAGCCGTCGAAATCGAGACAGACTTCCGCACACGCGCCCACCAAGCCCTTGGCGACCCGCAACTGCGCGGCAATTTCAGGCGCGCCATGGACTCGCTGATGACCAAGCGCGCCGCCGCCTTCAGTAACCCCGAAGAACGAGAAGACCTGCGCGAACTAGGGAATATCATCCGCGCCCGGGCCTTGTCCAAACTGCCGGACCTGTTGGAGCAACTAGAACGCAACCTGATCCGTAACGGCGTCAAGGTGCATTGGGCCGAAACCGTCGAGCAAGCCAATGACATCGTGCTGTCCATCGTCAACGCCCACGAAGCCCGGCAGGTGATCAAAGGCAAGTCGATGGTCAGCGAAGAAATGGAGATGAACGATTTTCTGGGCGAGCGCGGCGTCGAGTGCCTGGAAGCGGACATGGGCGAATACATCGTGCAGATGGACCACGAAAAGCCGTCGCACATCATCATGCCCGCCATTCACAAGAATGCCCGTCAGGTCGGCACACTGTTCCATGAAAAACTGGGGGTGGAATACACCACCGACGTCGATCAGTTGATCCAGATCGGCCGCCGCGTGTTGCGGCAGAAATTCTTTGAAGCAGATATCGGTGTCTCCGGCGTCAACTTCGCCATTGCTGAAACCGGCACCCTGTTGCTGGTGGAAAACGAAGGCAACGGGCGCATGGTCACCAGCGTGCCTCCTGTACATATCGCCGTGACCGGTATCGAGAAAGTCGTCGAAAACCTGCGCGACACCATACCGCTATTGTCGCTGTTGACCCGCTCGGCGTTGGGCATTCCGATCACCACCTACGTCAACATGATCTCCGGGCCGCGCAAGGCCCATGAGCTGGACGGCCCGCAGGAAGTCCATCTGGTGCTGCTGGATAACGGCCGTTCCCAGGCCTTTGCCGACAGCGAACTGCGCCAGACCCTGAACTGCATCCGCTGTGGTGCCTGCATGAACCATTGCCCGGTCTACACCCGCGTCGGTGGCCACACCTACGGCGAGGTCTACCCCGGCCCCATCGGCAAGATCATCACCCCGCACATGGCGGGCCTGTCCAAAGTGCCGGATCACCCCAGCGCCTCCTCGCTGTGCGGTGCCTGCGGCGAAGTCTGCCCGGTCAAGATCCCGATCCCGGCCTTGCTGCGCCGCCTGCGCGAAGAAAACGTCAAAGCCCCGGACGCCCCCAGCAGAGTCATGCGCGATCAGGGTCGCAAGTATTCGCGCAAGGAGCGCCTGATCTGGAACACCTGGGCCAGACTCAATACCTCGCCCGCTCTTTATAAGGCCTTCGCGTTCATGGCCACCCGCCTGCGCAACCTGACGCCCGGCAATGTCGGCCCCTGGACCCAAAACCATAGCGCCCCGAAACCCGCTGCCCGTTCTCTGCATGAAATGGCCCGCGAACACCTGAACAAGCAGCCCGGAGAACTCTGATGAGCGCCAAGCAAAATATCCTCGCCAAGCTTCGACAGAGCCTCACAGGGACAACGCCGATTGCTGACAACTTCAATGAAGCGCTGGTGACAGAACCATGGACCTATGCCCCACAAGACAAGGTCGCTCAACTGCGCAAACTGATGGAAGCCGTACACACCGAAATCCACCTGTGCACGGAGTCGAACTGGCCGCAAAAACTGGGCGAGCTGGTCCGCGCTCGCCAACTGCCCAGCCTGCTGATCGCGCCCGGTACGGAGCATGGTCAGCGGGTCAGCACGCATTGGGCCGCACACCCTGAACTGCCCTTGCTGAAAACCTATGACCGCCCCATTGAACAGTGGAAAAAAGAACTGTTCGACGACACCCCGGCCAGCTTCACCTCTACCGTCGGCGCAATTGCCGCGACGGGCAGCCTGATCATTTGGCCCACCCGTGAAGAACCGCGCCTGATGAGTCTTGTCCCGCCCGTGCATTTCGCCCTGCTCAAGGCCAGCGAGATCTACAACAACCTCTGCGAAGCCCAGAAGAAACAGGACTGGGCAGGCGGCATGCCGACCAACGCCTTGCTGGTGTCTGGCCCGTCGAAGACCGCCGACATCGAGCAAGTGCTGGCCTATGGCGCCCACGGCCCCAAAGATCTGGTGGTCCTGATCGTGGAGGACGCATGAGCCTGCCCGACGCCTTTCTGCACGAAGCCCGCCGCCTGATCCCTGAACAACGGCGCTTCGACGACCCGCTTTCCACACTGGCCTTTGGCACCGACGCCAGTTTCTATCGGCTGATCCCCAAGCTGGTGATCCGCGTCGAATCCGAAGACGAAGTGGTAGCCCTGCTCAAACTGGCCCAGGCTGAAAAAGTCCCGGTGACCTTTCGTGCCGCGGGCACCAGCCTGTCCGGCCAGGCCATCAGCGACTCGGTCTTGCTGGTACTGGGCGATCACTGGAGCGCTCGCGAGATCCGCGAACAAGGTGCGCAGATTCGCCTGCAACCCGGCGTGATCGGCGCACAGGCCAATGCCTGGCTGGCACCGTTCGGCCGCAAGATCGGCCCGGACCCGGCCTCGATCAACGCCTGCAAGATCGGCGGCATCGTCGCCAACAACGCCAGCGGCATGTGCTGCGGCACCGCACAAAACACCTATCACACCCTGGCTGGCATTCGTCTGGTACTGGCCGACGGCACTCGCCTGGACACCGAAGACCCGGCCAGCGTAGAAGCCTTTCGCAACAGCCATGCCGACCTGCTGGAACAGCTCGCCCAGCTGGGCCGCAGTACCCGCGCCAACACCGAACTGGCCGCCCGGATTCGCCACAAATACCGTCTGAAAAATACCACCGGCCTGTCACTCAACGCCCTGGTGGACTTCGACAAACCGCTGGATATCCTCAGTCACCTGCTGGTCGGTTCCGAAGGCACGCTGGGCTTTATCAGCGCCGTGACCTACAACACCGTGCCCGACCATCCGCACAAGGCTTCGGCGCTGATCGTCTTCCCGGACGTGGAAACCTGCTGCAACGCCGTCACCGTGCTCAAGAGCCAGCCGGTCGCCGCCGTCGAACTGCTGGACCGGCGCAGCATGCGTTCGGTGCAGGACAAGCCCGGCATGCCCGCCTTTGTCCGTGAACTCTCGGCCAACGCCTGCGCCCTGCTGATCGAAGCCCGGGCCGCGTCCAGTGCCTTGCTGCATGAACAACTGGCACAGATCATGGCGTCACTGGCGTCTTTCCCGGTCGAGAAGCAGGTGGACTTCACCGAAGACCCAGTGGAAAACGCCCGGCTCTGGGCCATCCGCAAAGACACCTTTCCTGCTGTCGGGGCCGTGCGCCAGACCGGCACCACGGTCATCATCGAAGACGTCACCTTTCCGGTCGAACAACTGGCCATCGGCGTGCGTCGCCTGATCGAACTGTTCGACAAACACCGTTACGACGAAGCCATCCTGTTCGGCCATGCGCTTGAGGGCAATCTGCACTTCGTCTTCACCCAGGGTTTCAACAGCCCGGCAGAAGTCATCCGCTATCAGGCGTTCATGGACGACGTGGCGGAGCTGGTGGCCGTGGAGTTTGGCGGCTCGCTGAAGGCCGAACACGGCACCGGGCGCAACATGGCGCCGTTCGTTGAGAAGGAATGGGGCAGCGACGCCTACCAACTGATGTGGCAACTCAAACGCCTGCTCGACCCCAACGGCATTCTCAACCCGGACGTGGTGCTCAGCCACGATCCGCAGATCCACTTGAAGCACCTCAAACCGCTGCCCGCCGCCGACGAGATCGTCGACAAATGCATCGAATGCGGTTTCTGTGAGCCGGTCTGCCCGTCCAAGGGGCTGACCCTCAGCCCACGGCAACGCATCGTTATCTGGCGCGACATTCAGGCGAAAAAACGCGCTGGAGACGACACACAAAAACTGGAGCACGATTACCACTACCAAGGCATCGACACTTGCGCCGCGACAGGCCTGTGCGCCCAACGCTGCCCGGTGGGCATCAACACCGGCGAGTTGGTCAAGAAGCTGCGCCATCAACAAGCCACTCATGGCAAAACGGCCAACTGGCTAGCGCACCATTTCAAGACCGCCCTGCAAGGCGCACGTTTCACCCTGCATGCCGCCAACGGCGCACGGATGCTGCTCGGTGCGCCGCGACTGACGAAACTGTCGGCCAGCCTGAGCAAGGTGTCCGCCGGACGCATCCCGCAGTGGACACCGGCCATGCCACAGCCGGAGCAGACCATTCGCATCACACCGCCCATAGAGGATCAACGCCCGAGAGTCGTCTACCTCGCGGCCTGCGTCTCCCGCGTGATGGGGCCTGCCGCCACTGACCGCGAACAAAGCTCGCTGATGGACAAGACACGCCACCTGCTGGAAAAGGCCGGCTATCAAGTGGTGTTCCCCTACAACACGGACAGCCTGTGTTGCGGCCAACCCTTTGCGTCAAAAGGCTACAACCAACAGGCCGACGAGAAACGCCAGGAACTGCTGGCCGCTCTGACCAAAGCCAGCCGCGGCGGGCTCGACCCGATCTACTGCGACACCAGCCCCTGCACCTTGCGTCTGGTCCAGGACCTGAAAGACACCCGTCTGGACCTCTACGACCCGGTGCGTTTCATCCGCACTCACCTGCTGGACAAACTCACCTTCACCCCGCAACAGGAACCCATCGCCGTCCACGTCACCTGCAGCACCCAACACCTGGGCGAAAGCCAGGCCCTGATCGAACTGGCGCGCCTGTGCAGCGTCAACGTCGTCATCCCGGAAGGCATTCACTGCTGCGGATTCGCCGGCGACAAAGGCTTCACCACCCCCGAACTCAACGCCCACTCGCTGCGCACCCTCAAGGACGCGGTGCAACACTGCAACGAAGGCATCTCCACCAGCCGCACCTGCGAAATCGGCCTGTCACACCACGGCGGCATCGACTACCACGGCCTCGTCTACCTAGTAGACCGAGTTACCCAGGCAAAAACCTCACGCCCGTAGGAGCGGATTCATCCGCGAAGAATGTACCGACCTCCTCCCGAACAAATCCGGTCCAACACTCCCCCGTAGGACCGGATTCATCCGGGAAAACACACGCTCTACCAACACAAACCCTGTGAATACCCCCAACCACCCACGCCACCCACCTGAAAATAAATAGAACCCCTGCCCCCACCCACAGTCCACCCTTGTAAGCCCCACTTAACCGGGCCAATCCAAACCATGGGCACACACCGCCCAAGCGACCGGCAACAAGGAGAGACACATGAAGCGCACCGCACTCACTGGCTTACTCCTCAGCTCTGCACTGCTGGCATCCCCCGTATTCGCCGCCGACGACCTGTGCGGCAGCAACCTGCAAACCATCAAGGACGCCCAGGTGTCCACCAACGTCAACCTGAGCCCCGACCTGAAACAGGAACTGGCCAAAACCGAAGCCGAAGCCAGAGCCGCCCAGGACAAAGGCGACAAGAAAACCTGCGTGGAAATCACCACCCAGGCCATCACCCAACTGAAAAACATCGGCTCCGGCAGCGAAGGCGGCAACCGATAGACCCCACCCGATCAGGCCGGCCAGAGCGCCCGCCTGATCGGCAAAGCAAGACGCGGGTCGACGCGCCGCCTCAATTGGCGTAGACTCCCGCCACTGACTGTGAAAGCAGTCTCGGGGCCGATTAGGATTCGACGCCGGTGATGAAACTTTAGGTGCATGCCGACTTGGTAACAGAAGTCGTAAATCCACTGTTGCAACTTTCTATAGTTGCCAATGACGAAAACTACGAGGGCTACGCTCTCGCTGCGTAAGCGGCGCGACTAGCTCTTCTGGTAGCTTCGGCTCCAGCAATCATCAGGGGATGCCTGTAAACCCGAAATGATTGTCATACAGAACAGGATCGTCGCTTAGGACGTTGTGGCCGACGCGACTAAAACTTACGCAACTCGCCCAAAGCACCCTGCCCGTCGGGTCGCTGAGGGTTAACTTAATAGACACGGCTAAGCATGTAGGACCGACAGCGGAGTACTGGCGGACGGGGGTTCAAATCCCCCCGGCTCCACCAAATCAGACAAATGAAGACGCCTTAGGGCGTCTTTTTTTGTGTCTGAGATCCAGTAAATACGCGGCGTCCAGCGCTTTTTCGGTTATCCGGGAGGTTTTGAGTTTCAGCGATTCGGGTGTTGCAAACGGTATTCCAGAACATCCGGTGCTAATCTTTGGAATACCGAATCAGTGCCTGAGGACAATCTCAGGCCTACTCAAAACCTCCGCCTCTCCGATCGACAGCTCAAGGGAGTCAAACCCGCGTCCAAGGATTATGTCCTCACTGACGGTGACGGTTTGCAGCTCCGCGTACGCAGCAACGGCTCGTTGCTGTGGAATTTCAACTACCGCGAACCGGTGACCAAAAAGCGCATCAACATCGGCTTTGGGACCTATCCCGAACTGTCACTGGCGAATGCACGAAAGATGGCAGTCGATGCACGCGAGCTGCTCGCCCAAGGCATCGATCCGAAGGTGCAGCGCAATACGTTGAATGAAGCCAAACGCGCAGAAACCGAACACACCTTCGAGAACGTGGCCACCGCCTGGTTCGAGCTCAAGAAGGACTCGGTTACCCCGGCCTACGCCGAGGACATCTGGCGGTCGCTCACGCTGCACGTGTTCCCCGATTTGAAGACGACACCACTCACCAAAATCACCGCGCCGATGGTGATCGGATTGCTTCGTCCAATCGAAGCGAAAGGCAGCCTGGAGACGGTCAAGCGTCTTAGCCAGCGGCTAAACGAGATCATGACCTACGGCGTAAACTCCGGCCTGATCTTCGCCAACCCGCTCAGCGGCATCAGGGCAGTATTCAAGAAGCCCAAAAAAGAAAACATGGCCGCGCTCCCGCCCGAAGAGCTCCCCGAACTCATGATGGAGATCGCGAACGCCAGCATCAAACGCACGACCCGCTGCCTGATCGAATGGCAGTTGCACACGATGACTCGCCCCGCCGAGGCGGCGACTACTCGCTGGGCAGACATCGACTTTGAAAGACGTGTCTGGACCATCCCAGCAGAGCGGATGAAGAAGCGCCGCCCACACAGCATCCCGTTGAGTGACCACGCCGTCGCACTGTTGGAGTCATTGAGGACCCACAGCGGCCATCGCGAATACGTCTTCCCAGCAGACAGAAATCCACGCACCCACGCCAATAGCCAAACCGCCAACATGGCGTTGAAACGCATGGGCTTCCAGGACCGTTTGGTGAGCCATGGCATGCGTTCGATGGCCAGCACCATCTTGAATGAGCATGGGTGGGATCCGGAGCTCATCGAGGTGGCCCTGGCGCACGTCGACAAGGATGAGGTGCGGAGCGCCTACAACCGAGCCGACTACATCTAGCGCCGTCGCCCGATGATGGCCTGGTGGAGTGAGTACATTCAGAAGGCCGCCACCGGCAGCCTGCTCGCCTCAGCGTACGGCCAAGCCAGAGACAAGAACGTGGTGCCGATACGCTAGCTCTGTACGGCGCAAGAACGGCAGCAGCAACAACTGAACGTTCAAGATTCGGGGCAAGCAACCTCGCTTATCCGCTTCTCAGCACGGGTCCTTCCAAACAGGGCTGCAAAGCCGCCCTGTTTGGAAGGACCTCACTTTGAAGAGCTAAAAGCGAACACGTTGTCCAGGATTTACCACGGAATTCCACCGGTGGATAACCGCTCTTAAAGTCCACAGTGGCGCTGAATTTCGACCCTTGACCGGGTTTATCCACAGGCGTAGAACTGGCCGTGCAAACGCTGTCGATGACAGCAACCCAGGTGGCCCGAACCTTGAAGGTCACGCCGCTCTTGCGGTGGTTCTCCCCCCAAATGGCGATTCGCATCCGGCAGCTCGCCCGGTCACCTCCCCGGTGATGGATGCCTACTTCAGATCATGGCCCTCGTGCGCCAGATGACACTTCCTACTTCGCTGCCCTGCAGCAACCTATCCGCTTGGCCGAATCTTGCGCCAACCTGCGCCCGTCTCTTTCTTCTGGAAAGAGACGGGCGCTTCTAGCACTGCTGCAGCCCTCATCGCACTTGGCTTTGCGGCTACTCCACCCGTGACAATCGGCGTGACAAACGCCGATGTCCCCAGCAACAGCGATGTAGATGATGGTGCCGCAGACCACGGAATGGACTGCACCTGACTGACAGTCAGGCATGCCCCGGTCATCGCATCGCTGTGTTCACCCGACTCAGGATCTCCTGGCGCTGGTCTCGTCAGCCAATACTGCCTCCACCCGCCCACCAGTAACGGTGCTCAGGAGGCCAGATCATGAGATGCCCTTGCTCCCGGTCGTAAGGAGCCGCCAGTCCCGCGTTAGTGGACAACCCTCACAGGTCGCAGGGGCCTTGATCCCTGATAACACTCAACATTCTTGGTGGGATGACGTGGGGAAAAGCTTCAACGTTTTGGCTTCGAGAGGAGTTTGATCATGGCACTCGTAGGTAGACGCGATGGGCGTAATTTTGGCTATGGCCGGCAGTTGAGTTACGCAGGACCGCAGGCGTTGCGCGGCCTCTTTGGGGGCGGGCATTACGGCACGGTTAAGGCGCACAGTGATCGATGGCAGGCGTTTGTGCGGTGGTGTCGCTCGGAGGATGGACCGGGGGTTAACGATGCGCGACAGATTGATCGGCAGACCTTGCTGGACTACGCGACGCATCTGCGCGAGCAAGTTGAACAAGGTGAGCTGGCCATCGCCACAGCACAAAACCGGTTGTCCAGCGTGAACCGGACCATCGCCGCGCTTCGCGGTGATCAGTATGTGAAAGTGTCGAGTCTGAGCAAGGCACTGGGAATGCGGCGCATCAGTGTTCGTCACTCTGTCCCGCAGGGCCAAGACCGCGAACAGGTTAAGCGAATCGTAAACGCCCTCTGCGAAAATCAGTACCCGCGCGCCGCCGCCATTGCACTGTTAGCACGAGCAACCGGCATGCGCCTACGCGAGGTCATTTTGGCCGACCTCCCGCGTCTAAAGCGTGAAGCCGAACAACTCGGCAAGATCAATATCCAGGACGGCACTAAAGGTGGCCGCGGCGGTGCTACCGCGCCTCGTTGGATCACGGTGGATGACCACATTCGCGAAGCGCTCAGGTACGCCGAACAGATATCTCCCGACGGTAGCCGTAACCTGCTTGCACCGCACGAAAGCTGCCTCGATTTCCAACAGAGAATCGTTCGCCCCGCACGGGAGATCCTCCATAAGCACAACCTCAAAGGCTTCCACGAATTGCGGGCGGCCTATGCGTGCGAACGCTACGAGCAAATCACCCAACATCTCGCGCCCATTAATGGTGGTAGCTGCTACCAAATCGACCGGCATCTCGACCAGCGGGCCCGAGACCTAATCAGCTTTGAACTCGGGCACGGCCGTATCGACGTGGTATCTGCTTATATTGGTGGCCGAGCATGAGGAAGCCATTCGATATGGAGCTGTTCCTTGCAGGCAGCCTGACCGGGTCGCATGCCACGCGCCAACGCCACCTTCGCCAAGCGAAGGCCATTCAAGCGGCGATTTCTAATCGCTGGCACAGCGACAACCCATGGACTTGGCAGAGAAAGCATCTCGTATGGGTTCTAAATCGCCACTTGGACCAGCACGCTGCATCGACGCGCTATTACTATCTGCTGACCATGCGCTTGCTCGTTCTTCGCCTAGGAAAATTCTGGCAGCTCCTCTAGACCGGTGAGTCTCGGGAATGACGAGCGCACGCTAGGCATTCGGCGCCAACACCCCTGGCTCCTTACCCGCGCCCATACCCCCAAAAAGCTTGCCATGAAGATTTTCCCAAATCGGGAGGATTGACAGCTTAGAAGAAACGCCAGATACTTCTCCCAAATTGGGAAGAAAAATACGACGTATGCGACTCATTGGATGTGAAAAGCTAGCTAGCGCCAAGAGCATTGGCTTGGACCTACAGAGATGGGTCCTTAGCTGGACCGCTGAGGTGAAGAATGCGCATTGGAAGCAGCCCAGCGACGTGTGCGACCAGTTCCCCAATGTGCGCCATGAAGGCGATAGCTTGTTTCTATTTCCAATCAGCCAGTGTGGTTTAGCAGTTCAGGTTCTCATTGCTTTCCCACAAGGCATTGCTCTAATCCAAGATTTAAAATCTAGCGAAGACTCAAATGAACATTAAGGTTATCCGGACAGAAGACCAATACCGAGCATACCTTGAAGAAGTTCAAGTGCTGATGGCTAAAGCTCCAGCGCTCTATACCGACGACAGCGAGCGCTTAGAAGTTCTTACCGTTCTTCTAGAGTCGTACGAAAATGAGAAATTCCCCGTCGAGCCACCTGATCCAATCGACGCGATTCTGTTTCGGATGCAGGAAAAAGGTCTTAAACAGGCAGATTTAGTACCTTATTTTGGCACCAGCAGCCGAGTTTCCGAAATACTCAACAGAAAAAGACCTCTCACTGTCCAAATGATTCGAGCGATATCTATTGGCCTCGGAATTTCAGCCGACACGCTCATAGGTCTTTCTAGCCCCGACGTAGAGCAGCCCAAGTCGGATATAGACTGGGGAAAATTTCCAATTAAGGAAATGACTAAACGCGGCTGGCTACAGGCACTGTCCGGGCAAGCTAAAACTTCAGTCGAAGATATAGTTAGAAATTTCATCTTCGACTCCGGTTTGCAATTTGGAGCAGCCTCGTTTAGACGAACACTTTCAGGAGAAGCGACGTCTCCGACAACGCAGTATGCGCTATATGCTTGGCTTGCCAGAATTATACAAAGAGCAAGAGAAAAGAAAGACAGACTGGGAAGTTTTGAGCAAGATAAATTGTCAAGCCACTTCCTCAAAGAACTGGCACAGTTGAGTTGGTCGGAAAAGGGCCCGCTGCTCGCTATTGAGTTCCTTGAAAAACGTGGCATCGCAGTCATAATTGAGCCCCACTTAAAAGGAACGCTACTTGACGGTGCCGCACTAAAAGACATTGATGGAACACCAATAGTTGCACTTACGCTTAGATTTGACAGGATCGACAACTTCTGGTTTACGCTACTCCATGAAGTAGCTCATTTATGGAAACATGTAGGAAAGGAAGAAGCGTTTTTAGATAATCTCAGCACAGACTCCGAGGATAGGCGTGAAGCTGAGGCCAATAGACTAGCAAGAGAAGCGTTTATACCCAGGCTCGTATGGAAGAGATGCGACGCTCATATAGCCCCTAGTAAAGAAAGTATCGAAGAGCTTGCTAGAGAGCTGAAGATTCACCCAGCAATAATCGTCGGAAGGATCAGACGAGAGCTAGACAACTACAGCTTATTTGCCGACCTGGTTGGCCAAGATGAAGTAAGAAGTCTACTAACCCCCATAGATAGCTGCGAGGCTTGAGATGATCCCAACGTACGTTCCGCTTCTAAAGGCACTAAAGAGCGAGTTTCTAGCTGTCGCAGAGATGGCAAGAGATGATGCGCGAAAAACACTTCCTCTTTTTGAGATTTCCCGAATAGGGAAAAATATTCTTGAGGCGAAGCGATTTGAAGGCTGCACAGAAATCAAAACAGCGTACTTGAACGAGGTCATGTCAGGAATCGCTAGTGTTTGGGCCGGTAGGATTGCCATGGTAGACGCTTATCATTGGGCAGCAGATGCCACAATCGAGAATGGCGAACATATTATTCCTTATATTTATTCGACGCTTAACACCCTTGGAGTTAAGGTTGCTCCCGTGATTGGATATGACCGCTGGGAAGACGAGTCCTATAGCTTAGCACTCCGGTCATTTGACGTCCCTCATGATAGCAACTATTGCTTGAGACTAGACAGTACGGCCATCGAGGACTCGGCCGAGCCCGATTTCTTCCAAGAAAATATCGAGACTATTCTCGATGATCTTCGCTTGGACGCTGGCCGCTGTTCCGTATTGATCGACTTCGGGGATGTCACAAACACTTCTGTCGAAGTCTTGACCGCCAAGGCCACCGATATCGTAGACCAACTCAAGAGCTTTGGTTTCAAATATTTTATAACGTCTGGGTGCTCGCTTCCAAAAACGATCGATGCAGCCGTCAAAAAAGTTGACTCTGTTGGCTTCGTCCTGCGGCGTGAAATGCAGCTCTGGCAAACCCTCAGACAAAGTGCTCCAGCGACTCCAGTAATTTATGGAGATTATGGCGTACGGGGCCCAAATACTAATGAGGGCGTAAGAAGCAAGCATACTAATGGAAAGATTCGCTACACAATCGACAAGCAGTTCTTCGTAGTCCGCGGACACTCCATGAGCCTTCCAGGTAAAGGAGAACAAATGTATACGCTTGCCGAAACTTTGGTAAATTCATCCCACTACATGGGGGAGCCGTTTAGCTGGGGTGATAAGCGTGTCGCTGACTGTAGTCGGAAGAAGATTAAAGGGGGTGCCCCACAATGGATAACTATCGACACCAGCCACCACTTAGCATATGTGGTGTCTGAAGTAGAAGAATTCGAGCGTAGCGCGGTTATGGCAGCCACTAAACGGGCACTCAATTAGTGATCAGCTGCTATGTGAGCATAGCCCCTTGATAAAAAAGGGGCATTCCATACGGGTGCCCCCTTCAAACACGCTACAAACAACCTCTACCCAGAGCAGGCCTGCCGGCGCTTAACTCAGAAAGGCAAGATGAGCTTGGCCCGCCGCAACCGTTCCGCCCGCTACTTCAGGAACGGTCCACGTACAGGTCAAGCAAGCAAGTCGTGATGCCGCACGAAGCTAGAATTCAAAGGACAACCATGAAACTCAAAAAACTGTTAACGCTAGATTTCATCCAAGAATTTGAGTCGTTGTTAGAAACAAACTTTGAGAAAAAGCTCTTCGTCGCCAGTTTAAGAAACTACGCGGCTCATGGAAATCCCTTAAGATTTCACAACTTTGCTTTTTCGATGCGCGAGCTTGTACTGCATGTCATCCAGCGAAAAGCCCCGCCGCAAAAAGTCAAAAATGCTGCTTGGTACGTTCGCGAGAGCGACAATCATGAAGTCACTCGCCGCCAACAACTCAAATACTGCGCTCAATCGAATTTATCGGACGCATACCTTGGAAAGGAGGTAATTGATCACCTAAACGAGTGCATAAAAGAGTTTTTGAGCGAGTTTCACTTCTTCAATAAATACACCCACATTACAGAAAAATACTTCGATGTATCTTCAGAAAAATTCTTTTTGGGTGTAAGGGACATAATACGCATGTCGCGAGATTCTTTAAATGGACTTCAAGATCTTGAGAGGCTCGTTATCGAGTGCCTAGAGAAGAAAGTCAACAATGCAGTAGTCTCAACGGCAGTCAGCGCAATACCTGAGAGCTTATCCCAACTTGCTAATCACGTGCACATCGAGTACACACAAGTGGAAGAGATTGCGTGTTTAGGGATTGATGATGAGTTTATTCATATAGAGGCCAGCGGCGAGGTTCATGTAACTCAGGAGTACGGTCCCAAACATGACCTCTGCGAGATAAACGAAAGCTATCCATTCATTTTATGTATGAAATCACGTGTAAGCGATCCGGAAAAATTCGTCATCCTTTCCGAGGAATTGGATGTAGACACCTCCTCTTGGTATGAATGAAATCTGCCACACTCACTCCAGCTTCTTGGAGCTCTACCTTAGGGGGTTACGAGAGTGAGAGCCCCCTATTGATAAGACCGATGAACAAACGTAAACTTTCTACCTAAAAAATCAACGAAAGGATGAAGCAATGAAAGAAACTTACTACGTTCGTACCCAGTACGATGGTAAGGATTACAGATCTGTACAAGAAATATACTATTACGACGAAGACGGTGAGGAGCAAGTAGACTGGAACATCACTAACATCTGCTTGAACATTAGCACTTGCGCAGACCAAGGTAGCGATACTTGGAGCTATATAAAATACAAAGTAAAGGAACACCTCGACAGCAATGGCATTCCTTACGATGACGTTGAGTGCGGCCTTGATTTTGAATAAACTTAGCAAATCCAAGAGGAGGTAGCTCGTATTTAGCGTCCTTTGCCAGTAGCAGCTAGTAAAAACTTTCTTTATAGGGATAGCGCTGCGCAAACATCTGTAATAATAGCTCCCACCTTTCCGACTCATTACTTGCCAGCCGTCTAATTTGATCTGGCTTAAATCTCCCCAAAACCATTTGCAGCTCCATGACTGTGAACTCGTGTACAACACCACTCATTTTAATTGAGCCCACTATAGACTCCAGGTTAAAACCACCAACCTTGAGACCTAAAAGGATACTCTTTACCGGTTCCCGCTCCATCGAGAACTCTGCGCCCTCTGGTACATCCACATACTCTCGGAATTTCAATGTCTCTGACGGTATCTCTCGCTTATCAGCCATCTGTCCAACTTGGAAGATATTGTAAAACTCGTTAATTGCCGATGCGCTTTTTTTATCAATTTTATAGTTTCGCAGCGAGTAAGAGGAAAAGCGTGTAGATGTCGCTGGAGGATGCATAACCACTGATGGCATGTGAATCTGAAGTAAGCACTCAATGATATCCGGACGACCTGAAAAAACCGGGAGTGCTAATACTTTTTTTCCAATCATTTTCAGCTTATCTTGAATTATATCTCTCGCATGGTCCGTGGTCATCGCCATAGTCAATCCATTATGTGAAAAACCTAATTTGGTGACATCAGCTGCAATAATTCCGTATGTACGCCGCCCCTCATACTTTTTTGGCATTCGACAAGTTATTTGCTCCTTAGCCTTCATTAAATTGTCCTTAAGATTTCTAATTCCTGCTATCCTTTTGCATTCGACAAAAAACGAGTGCTTATCAGTTATGGCAATAATGTCAGTCTCGGTACTGAGGTCAACAATGCATCCAGATTGACAAAAATAGCTTGCCATTCTTAGTTCAAACTGAGTGTCTCTAGACTCGGTATTTTTATCCAGCGCGGCAAAATCGCTACCGCTAACTATTTTTTCAACCTTTGCTTCAATACCTTTCGGAGCATGTTTTTCTAGTCCTCGGAGAATCCACATGAGCTCATGAGCCTCCCTCAGCAAATAAAGCTGCCAGTCAATGGAGCTTTGAAATCTACTATCATTCACATTTTTAAATATCTTCTTCTCATCAATTGTTTTCCCGTGTGCCAAATCCTCAAAATACTGTGCGTATCGCGAAATCCTTGTGTTGTGGGTCTTAACACCAAGTCTCTCAGCAAACTCTTCAAATTTGCGTAAATCGCCCGCATGGTCTTTAAAGCTTATTGCTGGCAACGTATTGCTAGGCAGCTTATACGAACGTTCCTCTTCCATTTTCCCTCTCCTCCTTTCAGTAATATTTTACCGTACTGAGTTTCTCTATCTCGGTGGCCTCAACCTCCAGAGCTACTTCAGCATTAATGCACATCGATGTTCCTGGAAAATCGGAGCATAGCGGACGATATGCCTCATTTTTCAAACGTACCAGCAGATCCGTTGGTTAAGTGCCTGCTTTGGATTCGCCTGTCGTCACGGCAGCTTTGTCGGATTCCTGCCAGTTTTCTATGGTGGGGATGCTCGACAAAATTCGACATCAGGAGGTTTACCAACAAACGAACAGGGTGAAGAAAAGGATGCCGGTCGGTGGGCATGACGGTCGCCGTGGCCAACTGAGCTACGCCCGCCGACGGGCACTGGAAGACCTGTTTGTAGCCGGCCCACTTCGCCACGCTCAAAGGATATAGCGAGCGCTGGCAAGCAATTCGGCCTGCAGACAGTGAGTGAGAGAAAAAACACAAAAAAGCCTACGCAAACAGCGAAAACTCTTACAATCCAAGGCCGGATTTCTTACACATTTTTTGCCCCCACTGATACCCAAGAGATAGCCCCGTGAGTGACTCAGACAGCTCATCCGCGCCACTGGTTGACGTAGTGAAGCTTGCCGCATCCCTTCAGCGTTTCGCAGATGATCGCGACTGGCAGCAGTTCCACTCCCCCAAAAATCTCATCCTGGTTCTCACTGGCGAGGTAGGAGAGCTGTGCGAGATTTTCCAATGGATGAGCGATGCCGATTCGCTCTCCGCCGCAACAAATCCCGAAATCGGCCAAGCCGTCGAGGACGAATTGGCGGACGTACTGATGTACCTGGTTCGCCTGAGCAGCGTACTCGGCATTGACCTCAACGAAGCGGTGACACGGAAGCTTGCCTCGAACGGCCAGAAATATCCCGTGGATAAAGCCAGAAGCAACAGCAAAAAGTACGACCGACTCTGACCAACCCGAATCTAAGGACAACCCGTGATCGTTTACGCTGCGACCAAACAGCAATTTCTTAAAGACAACGATAACGATGACATTGAGGAGGTGATCCTCAGGCATTACAAGGAAGCTACCGGCAAGAACGTTGGCACATCGGAAATCAGGTCGTGGCAAGGATCCCTAACGTACATGGCCAAGGTCCTTAGAGATGAGGGCCTGCCGAGCGACGCAGGCCTGGCCATCGAATTGCACATTCCGCAGTCGTCGAAGCGAATCGATTTTCTACTCACCGGTCGCGATGAAAACCAGGCAAAAAAAGCCGTATTGATCGAATTGAAACAATGGAGCAAGGCCAACGCTACAACCAAGGATGCCATCGTCAAAACGGCCATGGGTGGCGGCCTCGTTGAAACCATTCACCCGTCCTATCAGGTATGGTCATACGCAGCGCTGCTGGAAGGCTTCAACGAGGCCGTGTATGACAAAAGCATCGAGATCCGTCCGTGTGCCTACCTCCATAACTACGTCAGCGACGGCGTCATAGATTCAGCTCACTACGAGCCCCACATCAGCAAGGCTCCGCTGTTTCTGAAAGGCCCGGAAGAGCTCAGTAAACTCAGAAGCTTTCTGAAAAAGCATATAAGTCATGGCGACAACAAAGAGGTTCTTTACGAGCTGTCCGAAGGAAAAATTCGCCCGTCCAAGGCGCTAGCCGAAGCCCTCGGTGGGTTGATGAAAGGCAAACCCGAGTTCGTATTGATTGACGATCAGAAAGCAATTTTTGAGTCGGCGCTGGCGGCGGCAAGCGAGGCCTCTGACCAAGCCCCCAAGGTGATGATCATTGAAGGTGGACCGGGCACCGGGAAGACCGTTCTGGCTATCAATCTGCTGGTGAGGCTCACCGAATTGAAGCTGATGAGCAAATACGTCTCCAAGAACGCAGCCCCGCGCAAGGTCTACGAGAGCAAACTGGTTGGCACCATCAAGCGCAGCCATTTCTCGAATTTCTTTTCAGGCTCCGGGGCATTCATCGACACCGAGCCCAACACATTCGATGCGCTTATCGTGGACGAAGCTCACCGGCTAAATGAGAAAAGCGGGCTTTATGGAAACCTTGGGGAAAACCAGATCAAGGAGCTGATTGATTCAGCGAAATGCTCAATTTTCTTCATTGATGAAGACCAGCGTGTAACCTTGAGCGATATCGGCAGCAAGCAGGCGATTCGCGCCTTTGCGAAAGCCAAGGGTGCTGTGGTTGAAGAACACGTGCTTTCTTCGCAGTTTCGCTGCAGTGGTTCTGACGGTTACCTGGCATGGCTGGATGACACGCTAGGCATTCGCTCGACGGCAAATCCGACGCTTGAGACTCAAGAGTACGAGTTTAAGGTGTTCGACTCACCTCAGGCGATGCATGAAGCAATCAACGAGAAAAACCACGGAAACAAAGCTCGTGTGGTCGCGGGCTATTGCTGGCCTTGGCTGAGCAAGAAAGACTCCACCACTGCTGATATCGTCATTGGTGACTACAAACGCCAATGGAACCTGGATCAGGATGGCAGCCTATGGATCATCGCGGAGAACTCCATTGAGCAGGTTGGCTGTATTCATACCTGCCAAGGTTTGGAAGTCGACTACATCGGGGTGATCATCGGGCCAGACCTAATCGTACGTGACGGCAAGGTAGTGACATCCCCGGACGAGCGCGACAAGCACGATAAATCGATTCGCGGCTGGAAAAAAATGATGAAAGAGCAACCTACCCTGGCGAAAAAAGAAACAGACCTGATCATCAAAAATACATACCGAACTCTGATGACACGTGGGATGAAGGGTTGCTACCTGTACTGCACCGACAAAGAGACTGCGCAGTACTTCGAGAGTCGGCTTAGCCAACACAGCAATCATTGACGGTATCGTTTGCTAGGAATCCCTGTACCTGCGAGTGGGGACATCGTACGCGCAGGGGCAACAATCAACAGCGCGACCATTTGCTTGATAGACTCGATCCCGATTCGTTTTTTGGGCGGAGCTCAAAAAGCACCGTCCATCGGAATCCAGACCACGCAGCGTTCCAACTGGTATTCCAGGCAAGTTGTCCAATAATTTATTAATCAGAAAAAACAGATAGATACCGACTTGTTTCAAATTACCCCGGCCCACCAAATCAGACAAGTGAAGACACCTTAGAGAGTCTTTTTTTGTGGTGGATTTGGTCACTACACAACTCAGCGCCATGAAAACCACGCCACATACCCACTCAAAAATGGCGCAGTTCTAAAAACTGCGCCACAATTGCGCCAACAGCAGCTAAACGGCGCCAACTCAGCAATGTCTCTCACTACTGAAATACTCAGCAGCATCCAGGCAGCAGAAAACGGGTTGACGTTGAATGAGCTGCTGGCAAGGCACCCTGGCATTGCTCGAAGAACAGCGCAGAGGCTGATTGCAAAGCTGATCGAGGGCAGCCAGATCTCCGCGCACGGCGAGGCTAGAGCACGACGTTATTTCGCAGCAGTTGCCCAGGCGGAAATCAGTCCACTGGCAACTAGCAGCGATAGCTTCCCGTCCTTTATCCCACTGTCGGCAGACAGCCGGGACATACTCACCTATATCAATCGACCAATAGAAGCACGCAAGCCCGTAGGCTATCAGCGTGATTTTCTGGACGCTTATCACCCGAACAAAACCAGCTATTTGTCCGAAGCCTTACGGCGCCAATTGCACCGAATGGGAAAAACGACAGATGCCGTTGAGCCAGCAGGCACATACAGTCGCGCAGTTCTAAATCGCCTGCTGATTGATTTATCGTGGGCATCGAGCAATCTGGAAGGGAACACTTACTCACGGCTCGACACGCGACAGCTCATTGAGCATGGCCAAGCTGCACGGGGCAAGGCGGCTATCGAAACACAAATGATCCTGAACCATAAAACGGCCATTGAGCTGTTGGTCGAGAACATCGAAAGTGCTGAGTTCAACCGCTACACATTGATGAACCTGCACAGCGCCCTGGCTGAAAACCTGCTTCCAAACCCCGCAGATGAAGGCCGTATTCGTCAGCACGCCGTCGACATTGGCCAAAGCACTTATCGCCCTTTATCAAAACCACAACAGATAGAGGGTGCGCTGGACGTTCTGCTCGACAAGGCAAATCAGATTACTGATCCGTTCGAGCAGTCCTTTTTCATGATGGTCCACCTGCCCTATTTGCAGCCCTTTGCCGACATCAACAAACGCACCTCTCGACTGGCGGCGAATCTGCCCTTGTTTCGCGCCAACCTGTGCCCACTGACATTTCTGGATGTACCCAAGCAGGCTTACAGCAGCGCCACACTAGGCGTCTACGAAATGACCAGAGTAGAGCTACTTCGCGACCTGTATCTCTGGGCTTACGAGCGCTCGACGCAGGAGTATCTGGCAATCAAACAAGACCTGGCAGAACCTGATCCCCTGCGCCTGACTTGGCGGAATTTCATCAAAGCGACCATTCGCGAGGTCGTCAGCCATCCAGAGCTTGATCCACTGACCTGTATTCAGAACGCGGTAAAAACGCATGTTGCAGAGGATGAGCAGCCAGAAGTTCAAGCCCTGATCGTTGAAGAGCTCCGCCGACTACACGAGGGTGTTCTGGCACGCTATGGATTACGACCATCAGAACTCGCGCTCTGGAAATCGCGCCATGGAAACTGACGGCCTTTCTGAGGCCTCGAACAGCACAGCGTTGAAGGCGCTCCAGCTTGCGCTCTTCTGAATGTTTGCTCTGGCTAAAGATGATCAGGTTATAGGTCCAGGACAATTGTCGCGGCAGTGGCGCGACTTTCTCCTCGGCACGGTAGGTGCCATCGAACTGACAGCATGTCACAGACCGGACAACTGATTTGCACTCCGGTCCTGATAGATCAGCCTCCAAACGCTACATCGAGAAAAAGGACGGCTGTAGGACCGGATTTATCCGGGAAGGCGCTATGTTTAACATCACAAATTCAGTGAATGTACCGGCCTCTTCCCGGATAAGCGGAACGCCGCCCGATCCGGTCCTACATACCTCCCATAATCAGTGCTTCAACGCGGCTCTACCTGAGCCAAGGACCTCTCCAGCTCCATTTTGGCCATGCCAATCAAATGCACCACCGAAAACGCCAGGTCGCGTTTCGGGCCGTTGAGGCAGTCGCCGGTTTCGTAGGCAGTGGCCGCTGCGCAGCGCAGCAGGTCGCTGACGTGGAGCAGGGATTCTTCGAGGGTTTGTCGGGGTAAATCAGGGGTTACTGTTGTCATTTGGAGATATCCGATAAGGCCACCAGATACTCACTGCTAAATGAACCTAAGGTGGCGGCTTTAGTACGGGTTAGCAGACCGGCTATCTCCAAACCGGCGCACTCGAAAGTGCCCCACACAAAGCCGCCATATTGGATGGCAGAACTTGCACATTTGAAGATATACGGGCTGCTAAACCCGATCGCTGATATTCAGCGACGGACGCAGCCTAGAGCCCGAATTTACCCTGCGCAAGGCCTCGGGATTTTCTCGGAAACTTCATGCAGAGGAAAGAGAAATGGGTGTCGGACTTTGCCGTGAGATGTGGGATTTTCGTTAGCGCACGTAACATTTGCATCGGATTTGAACAGCACACTGACTGTGCCTCAACCAGTAGAAGACAGCCCAAAGCGATCATGAAAGGTCATTTGTAGAGCACCAAAACTTACACCCGAGAAAACCGCGCCACATCCCAGAGCAAAAGTGGCGCAGTTCTGAAAACTGCGCCACTTTTGAGGATGAGAAGCCAGAAGTTCAAGCCCTGATCCTTGAAGACCTCCACCGACTCCACGAAGGTGTTCTGGCTCGCTACGGATTACGACTCTGGAAATCGCGCCATGGAAACTGACGGCCTTTCTGAAGCCTTGAACAGCACAGCGTTGACGGCGCTCCAGGTCGCGCTCTTCTGGATGTTTGCTCTAGCCTGCTACTGTAGGGCCGGATTTATCCGGGAAAGAGTTATGTCTAACATCACAAATGCAGTGAATGTACAGGCCTCTTCCCGGATAAATCCGGTCCTACATGCCTCCCACAATCAATATTTCAACGTGGCTTTGCTCTGCCAATCAGGTCCATCAAAACTCCAGTTGCGCCGAAAACGCCACCGTCCGTGGATCACCCAAATAGCTGGTGTTAAGCCAGTATTTCTTATCCGTCAGGTTGCTCACGTTCATGCGCAAGGTCAGTTTGTTGTCGCCCATCGGCAGGCGGTAGCGAGCGCCGGCGTCGAAGGTGGTGAAGGACGGGAGGGTGTAGTTGTTGGCTTCGTCGGCGTATTGCTCGCCGGTGTAGAAGGCGCCGCCCGTCAAGGCGAAGCCTGGTACGGAGGTCATGTCGTATTCGGCATAGACCTTGGCCATCTGTTTGGCCACGTTGATGGGGGCGTTGCCGTTGTTGGCTGCCGTCGCGCCCTTCTTCACTTCCGGGTCGAGCAAGGTGAAGCCGCTGACCAGTGTCAGTTGCGGGGTGACTTTGCCGGTGACGCTGAACTCCAGGCCGTTGTTTTCTTGGCGGCCGTCCTGCACGTAGAGGCGCGCCGAGTTGGTGTAGGCATTGGGTTTGTCGATGTTGAACAAGGCTAGCGTCACCAGTGTTTCGCCGATAGTGGCTTTGGCACCGATTTCGTATTGCTCGCTGATCTGCGGGGCCAGGGCGGTGCCAGCGTTTGTCGCTCGCGAGGGGGCTACGCCGCCGCTTTGCAAACCTTCGATGTAGGTGGCGTAGGTGGTCAGCCAGGGCACGGGTTTGTAGATCAACGACAGGCTGGGTGAGGTTGTGCTCTTGTCATAGTTGGTTTTGAGCGGTGTGGCCGCATAGACGAAGTCGTTGTTGTAAGCGCTGATGCTGGTGTGGGTTGCGCCGAGGATCGTCGACCACTGTTCGTTGAAGGTGATGATGTCACCGATCAGGAGGTTGCGGGTTTCGGTGGTGCTGGAGATGTGCTGGTCGCCGTGGCCAATGGAATAACCCGGCTTGCTGACTTGCGGTTGCTCATCGAGCGACACAGCGGTGCCGGTCACCGAGCTGTATTGCTGACTCGGGATGTGGTCCTCGTACATCAGGCTGCGGGCGCTGTTGCCCTGGAAGCCCATCGTCATCTTGTGACTCAGCGGCCCCGTCTCGAACTGCGAGTCGAGGAACAGGTAACCCGAGTATTCCTGGGTCTCAAGCGGGGCAAACGCATAGAGCGGTTGTGTATACCGACCCGGCGCGTCGATTTGCGGGCCGGTGTAAGTGTATTCCTGAGTGTATTGCTGGGCAGCAAAGGCGGCACGAAGACTGAAGGTGTCGTTCAGACGCCATTTGGCCCGCACGCCCGCCTTGTCGGTTTCGTTGTCGGCGAAGGCCCATTTCTGGCTGTAGAGCTTGTCGGTGTCCAGTGAGGAGGCGCTTGGGCGGTAGGCCTGATTGGCGAAGTACCAATAGCTGGTCAACCCGCGGGTCTGGCTTTCCTTGTGAGAGGCCTCGAACTGCACCAGCAGGTCGTCGCTGACGTTCCAGTCCAGCGCCAGGCTGACCATCTGCCGACGGCGTTTTTGCAGGTCGATGGCGGTTTCGCCATCCTGGGTCAGCACGTTGAGCCGATATGCGAACTTGCCTTCGCTGTCGATCGGGCCGCCGAAGTCGCCGTGCAGGTAGTAATTCTGGCCACCGGCATTGCCGAGTGTGACGCTGTTGTAGCGCTGGTAGGTCGGCCGCTTGAGCACGTAGTTGGCCAGGCCGCCGGGAGACGCCGGGCCATACAGGAAGCCGGTGAGGCCCGTGATCACTTCCAGTTGTTCGGTGTCTTCGATGAAGTTACCGGCATCGGCCTGCGTGCTGAAGCGCAGGCCGTCGTTGGCGATGTTCAGGCTGGCGGAGCTGCCGAAACCGCGAATGGTCACCGCGCTGGCATAACCGGCGCTTTTCGGGGAGTAAAGCTGGGCGAAGGGGTTGCGCTTGAACACGTCGTCGGTGGAGGTGGCCTGGATGTTCTTGAGCAGCGCCTGGGAGGTCACGCTCATGGAGAAAGGCGTGTCCTGCAACTTCATGCCGCCCAGCGCACCGACATTGCTGATGTTCTCGCTCACATAACCGGCGGCTTCAGAGCCTTCGGCATTGTTGCGGTTGGCATTGATATCGACATTTTGCAGCGTCACCGTGTCGCCGGATGCAGGGACGACTTTCACCAGCCCATAAATCCGGTCACCCAGTTGAATCGCCTCAAGCCCGGAGCCCGCCAGCAATGCAGCCAGGCCTTGCTCCACGCTGTAATCACCGTCCAGCCCCCGTGAGTTCAACCCTTGCGCCAGTTCCGGGGCGAATTGCACGGTGATGTTTGCCTGGGCGCTGAAGCCAGCCAGCGCCTGGGTCAGGCTCGTGGCCTGGATGGTGTAATGATGGGTCGCTCCGTCGGCCTGGGCATGCAGCGGCTGAACGGCCAGAGCAAGGGTCAGCAATGACATTGCGAGCGTGTTGCGCGTGGCCGGGCGCGCGATACCGGAATGGGTCATGGAGCGAAATGTCCTTTGGTGATTACAGATTCACTACCAAAGACGGACGCCGCAAAAAAACGGGCCAAAAAAAATCACGCCTTGCTCACCGTCACCCAATAACGGGTTCGATAGCTCACCGTCACCGGAAGCGTGGTCGGCAGCGCGGCGAGGATGGCGTCGCTGTTATCGAGCTGAAAACCGCCGCTGATACGCAACGCCGAGGCGCTTTCATCGCAATGCAGCCGACCTGGACGATAACGGCCCAGCTCCTGAAGAAAGTCCCGGAGCGGCAGGTTCTCGGCCACCAGTTGGCCTTGTGTCCAGCGCGTCGCCAGCTCGTTGGCCGGGCGTAAAGGCCCGAAGGCATCCGCGCTGAAATAGCGTTGCTCGCCGGCCTCAATAACCTGTGGCGCGGCGTGCGCGGGCGTGGCCTGCACGCGGCCCTGAAGCACCGCCAACTGGGTGATGCCATCGAGCTGGCGCACACTGAAGCGCGTGCCCAAAGGCTCCATGACGCCTTGTTCGCTGGCCACTCGCAAAGGACGCCGAGCGGCGTCGGTGCCGGTATTGATCAATATTTCCCCGCGCACCAGACGGATAAACCGCTGATTCGCATCGAAACGTACGTCGATGGCGCTGTCGGTGTTCAGGTCGACCACACTACCGTCCGCCAGCGTCAGTTGCCGCCGCTCACCGACGGAGGTCCGGTAATCGGCCATCCAGCCCTGCCCTGCACCAAAGCGGTAGCTCAGGTAGCCCGCGGGTAGCACGGCTGCCAACGCCAGCATCCTTTTCATGGCCTGACGCCGTTCGCGATTGAGGGTGCCCATGGCCATGCTCGGCGGCAGGCCACCCAGCTGTTGTTGCACATGCTGCACGCGCTGCCAGGCGCGCTCATGTTCAGGGTCACTGTTGCGCCAGCGTGCGCAGGCTTGCTGTTGCGCTGCGCTGACGGGCTGGTCATGCATGAGCACCAGCCAATGGGCGGCCTGACGTGCGACTTCACGACTGATCGGGGGATGTGCGGACATTAAAACGTTACGTCGGACAGGATGCAGGCTTCAAAGGCCGTCGCCATGTGGCGCTTGACCGTCCGCTCGCCAATGCCCAACTGCCGGGCAATCTGCACATAGGTCAGACCATCGATCTGGGCCAGCAGAAAGACCGAACGTACGACAGGCTTCAGGCGATCAAGCAGCGCGTCCAGCTGGAACAGCGTTTCACGCATCTGCCATTGCTCTTCCGGTGAAAGGGCAAAGGCTTCAGGAATTGTGGCGAGCATGTCGAGGTAGGCCCGCTCCAGCGACTGGCGACGGAAGTAATCACACACCAGGCGTTGACCCACCGTCGCCAGATAGGCGCGTGGACGGTCCAGAGCCAGGCTTTCGCCGGTTCTGCGCTGGGAAGAGAGAATGCGGAGGAAGGTGTCCTGAGCCAGATCAGCCGCCTGGCTATTGCAGCCCAATCGACGGTAAAGCCAGCCCGTCAGCCAACTGTTGTGCTCGGCATAGAGACGCCCGATACGATCCTCACCCACGACTCGCCTCCCGAAAGAAGCGGCGATAATAATTGATAATGATTCTCACATCAATGCAGCAGACCGTGCGTCTCGTCGCCTGTGTGAATCCGGTTGGGTCGGCGAAAACGCCATGAAATGGTTGTCGCGGGCAAGCGAATAAAACGCCGCATCATGTTATGCAGGAGCGAATTTATTCGCGAGAGGCCCGTGAAGCTGAAGAAAATCCGTCGTCTTCAATGACGGCTCGCGAATAAATTCGCTCCTACCGATGGCTCCATATTTATTACGCAGCGCTTGTGCCAAAACCTGAGTGAACGCCCATAGGCGTAGCGTCTTACTGACAATAAATATCCTCGATGCGGTTCTGCCCATTCACTTCGATATTCAGCCGCAACGGACTGTACGTCAGGTCTCTAGGCCTTGCGCTTGACGTGATGCGGGAGCCGCGGGCACGGGCGAGCCGTTCGATCTCTCTTTGGTTTTCCGGGGTCAGTTGCTCACCGAGCAGGGAAGAGGCTCGGGCGGCGTAGCAACCGCCCATAACCATCTTCCCGTGATAGGCTTTGCCAGACGTTTGGCCACGATCGATCTGCGGCTCACTGGCCATGGAATGCCCGCCCGACAGGCTCAGAAGCAGACAAACGACTGTCGAGGTAAATACATTCGAGAACGTGAAAGGACTGATTTTTTCCATGAGGACGACACTCCAAAAGTGGCTTTGAGACATTGCATTCAGTGTTCGGTTCACTGCTGCTACAGCCCCAATAGCAAGACGCCTCTCTTTCCCTTGAACGACATTCCGAGAAAAACCCAGCAGCTTGCGCCCACCCAATAGGGTTACTCATCTGCTGCCGTCGCTGCCTGTTCAGCAAGGGTGGTGACCCTGCGCATGGCTAACGCCCAGCCACCGGTCTTACAGAAAGAACTTCAACAAAAAACCACGTGGCCGATACATCAACACTCCCCAGGCAAACGCCCTGATGGATACCTGCAAAATCTGAACAGGAAGTGAATGATGTACAAACCGTTATTGCTCCTCTTGGCAGCCATGGTGCTCGGTGGCTGCTCTACCCCCTTCAACACGATTGAGCGTGCCGACGAGTCCAGGCCGCTGAACAAGGACAAGGCCGCCATTGTGGGTTTTGTCTCCGAGGGTTTTCTTACGCAGCCTCACGGCTTGCATGTGATGCTGCGATATCAGGACCCAAACAAGGAGGCGATCCAGACGCTCATCTCGCTTGAAACCATGGCTCGCCCCAACGAAGTAGAGGGCAGTAAAAATATCGTGGGCAATACGTTTGTTTTTGAGGTCCCACCAGGCACTTATGAAGTTTCACACTGGTTCTACTTCTATTACCGAGCCATGAGTGTCGATCTGCCCAAGCCCTTGTTGTTCACCGTCAAGGCAGGCGAGGTCGCGTATATCGGAGGCTTCCATGGAAACTCGCTGACCATGTGCCTTTCCAACCGCAACAATTACACCAAGGATGTCGCCAGCATCAGAAAGGCGCACCCGTTCCTTGGGGATATCACCATCACGAACCTGTCTGAAAACCTTCAATTCCCCGGCTGGCCGACCAATACGTCGGAAGATGTTTTCGGCAAAGGGTTGTGCAAGCTCCTGTAGCACTTCTCTGCACCTTGCAGGTCGCCCATGACAAACCCCGGCGGCCTGCTAGGGTTTGTACGAAAAGTCGCCGAGCGGCGATCAGGCAAGGCGAAAGCAGGCGAGGAAGCGGAGTTTACGGGGTGTAAATGAGCATTCCGAGCCTGCTTTCAACGCAGCATGATCGTCGCGCAGGCACTTTTCGTACAAACCCTAGCCTCTCTCCTGCCCAATGACAGGGCCATCCCCACACGGAGTCCGCCATGCAGTATCACGCCGTTGCAGCATCGCTTGTCTTGTTCGGATTGTTCAGCAGCACCGCTCACGCCTTTGAAAGCAGTGAAGTGTCACAAGAGAAACTGAAGGCCTATGGCGCAACGCTTGCGGCTTCGGCAGGAAGCTCTCAGTGGCAACAGATGTGGAAGCGCAGCAGGGACATGGGCATGTTCAATTATCAAAACCCGACGCACTTCACGGTGCCCAACAATCTGTTGCCCGATATGGTGAACCGGACCCTGGGCGCCGCCCAAAGCGTCCAGCCGACAGGAACGACACAAGCTGTGTATCGCTTTGATTTCGGCAGGCCTGTGGGCGTCGAAAAGAATCAGCCTCTCACGGCCATTTGCCTGACCGTCGACTGGCGCGCCCTGCCTGCGGAAACGGCCACCGACGACACCTCTCGCATGGGCAGCGTCAACCTGGTCATTACCCGTCCCTGCTCCTGATTCATACAGGCCGCTCACCCAATGGCTGGGCCGGGCGGCCATGCTTCCTGCGCCCTCGCCCCCATTCCAGAGGGCTTTCTATCAAAACATTCCCAATGTGGACACTAAAGAGAAATAGGCAGTGCCAAAGGGCGAATGTTAAAGTGCCACGATGATGAATGATCCGGTGAAGCCGGGTCAGCTGGAATTGAGGTCAGCGCTTTGGATAATTTTTTAAATGGGCGCGCATTCGCAAGAAGGACCTATAAACCCAGAGTGGTCGGCACTGCGCTGTGTGGTCTGATCATTGCCAAGAGCATCAATCTGGAAACCCCCAACTTCCTCATCATCACCCTGCTGGCGTTCAATTCGCTGATATGGGCGCATGTTGCCTATCGCCTGTCGTGGCACGCAAAGGATCCCTATAAGGCCGAACGCAGAAACTACCTCATCGATTCGTTTCTATGCGGCGCCTGGATTGTCTATATGGACCTCAACCCCATGACGTCCGCCACCATCTTCTCCATGGTCATGATGAACAATGTCACGGCCGGGGGCCGCAAGCTGTTCCTGAAGGGGCTGGCCTTGCAGGTTCTGGGCTTCGCTCTGTTCGCCCTGGTATTCGGCATCCAGTTCAAGCTGAGCGAATTGAACGACATATGGATTTGCCTGCCGTTGCTGCTGATCTATCCCTTCTTCATTGGCATCACCTGCTACAGACTCGCCTCCGAATTGCAGCAAAGTAAAAGGAAACTGGATGCCCTCAGTCGCCAGGACAGCCTGACGGGATTGCTGAATCGTCGCTCCTGGAACGAGTTGGTGACCTCACATCTGGCCAAGGCTCCCTTGATCGAGAAGTCTGCGCTGGTCGTGCTGGATATCGATAACTTCAAGGACATCAATGACAATTACGGACACCAGGCCGGCGATGAAGCCCTGAGTTCACTGAGCCAGATCCTGCAGGATCATCTTCCGTCCTCGGATCATGTTTGCCGTTATGGTGGCGATGAGTTCTGCGTGTTATTGACCGATACAACGGTGCAGGATGCCCATGACCGCATGGAGGCCATAAGAGCCGCCTTCAAGCTCGCGACCGCTCAGTATCATCCGGAGAGCCCCATTACGCTGAGTATCGGGATATGCATCTGGACGCCTGAAACCCGGGATATCCATACCTGGATGGCCGAGGCTGACAGACGACTCTATCTGGCCAAGCGCAAGGGGCGCGATTGCGTCGTCAGTGACGAACGCTTCCCCGAGCTGTCAGAGGCCTGATGCCGTGGAGGTCTTGCGCCAGGGCAAGACGCTGATAAGCCATGAAGCCTTTAATCGGATGTGGCAGGATCAAGCGGTTCAGACAACCGCGAACGAATGACCCGGCTTAATGGGAGAGCATGATTTTGGACAGTACGTTGACGGCTGAGGAACTGGCCGTAATCAGTGAAATTGAAGCGACCTCCAGCCTGTTGAAGCTGGTGATGCGCCTGACAGGTTTGAGGTTTGCGGCCATCGCCAAGGTGACCGAAAGCAAATGGACCGCCTGTGCGGTGTGCGACGAAATCCAGTTCGGCGTCGAGCCTGGCGATGAACTCAAGATCGAGACCACCATCTGCAACGAAATTCGCACCAGTCATCAAGCCGTGCTGATTGACGAGGTGGCCAAAGACCCTGTGTATGCCAACCACCCCGTACCGAAGCTGTATGGTTTCCAGAGCTATTTTTCCCTGCCGATCATTTTCCCCAATGGCGTGTTCTTTGGGACCCTGTGCGGGCTCGATCCGCTCCCGGCCAAACTCGGCAACCCGGAAACCGTCGATACACTGAAGGTTTTCTGCACCCTGCTGGGCAGCACGCTCTATGCCCATGAACGGCTGATGGAGGCAGAGCACAGCCCGGTGTGAAAGGGGTGTAATCCCACTGCCGCACGTGATTTCGCATCCACATTGTTTATGGGCTGTCTGGCCCCCCTTGTCGCGGGCATGCCCCTCCCACAGGACTGAAATGGCCTCCATGGAAAGGATTTTTCTGAAAAGCGCCGACCCCGACATCGAGCAATTGCTGGGTGCCTGGCTGGATGCGGTCAAGCGCTATGTGAAGCTACTGCGTGACGATAATTGCTGGTGGCACAATGAGCGCGCCAATGTCAGCACGCTGGCCGGTGCAGCGTGGTCGCTACCTGACTGGGTCGCGCTTGAGGAATACCCCACGCGCAAGTACCGCCCCGATACGTCCTACATCGATAAACCCGACATCGATGGCCGTGGGCGTTGCGATCTTTACATCAGCAGCCCGAAGGAAGATTTTGCTTTCGAGGCCAAGCATGCCTGGCAACTCATCGGAGGTCCCGATGTCGTAAAGAGCGCGATGGACGCGGCCAGGAAAGATGCCCTGGCACTCAGAGGCGAAGCCGATCGTCATTTTGCCGCGACCTTTATCGTCCCGTTCCTGCCGAAAGAGCGCTTGCATGATGATCTGCATGAGCAATTGTCCCAATGGCTGCACAGCCAGAAGAGCATCACCGGCGATACGCCCGCCAACATCGCTTATGCCTACCTGTTTCCCGGAATGGGCAAGGCGTCCTGTTGTAATAATGTCTACCACTACCCCGGTGTGATGCTGGTTCTGGAGCAAGTACCAGCAAACTGAGCAATACGCTTGTCATCCGTGAAAGATTCACGAAATCAGCAGCATTAAAAGGGAGCTACACCATGGACAGGTCAGTGCTGATCGTGCCCGGTATCAACAACTCGGATGCCCTTCACTGGCAGACGCTATGGCAGGCGAAGCACCCTCACTGGCAACGGCTCAATGCCAGAGACTGGGATCAGGTGGAGTGCGAGGACTGGGTCGAAACCATTGAACAGCATGTCCAGACACTGGGGCCCGATACCCTGATCGTCGCCCACAGCCTCGGTTGCCTGGCTGTGGCCCATTGGGCCGCACGCAGCGATCACGCCGCCCATATCCGCGGAGCCTTGCTGGTTGCGGTGCCTGATCCGGCCTCGCTGTCCTTTCCGGTGTCGGCGGCTTCAGGTTTCCGGCACACGCCTGCCCAGCGTTTCGGTTTTCCCTGCACGGTTGTCAGCAGCTCCAACGACCCTTATGCCACGGCCGACTATACGCAGCACTGGGCCAGCACTCGCGGGGCAGAATGGGTCGATATCGGGGCCAAGGGGCATGTGAGTTCAGCCAATGGGCTGGGGGGCTGGCTTGAGGGGTATCAATTGCTTGAGCGGCTGGCCAGACACTGAAGACCGACGCCCGTACCCTGCGGTACGGGCATTCAGGCTCACATGACGTGGAGCCTACTGCAAACAAGAGACGACTGGACGCTTGCCCGGTCTACCGGAATCAGCTGTTGCTGTCTTTTTGAGTACGCTGATCTTCTGTCGATGCGCTTTCGGAGTCCTCCTCTTCAGCGTCGTGGGTGGCACTGCCACCGGAAGCCTGACCGCCTTTCTTGCCTGCCTCGGATGCCCTTTCGGGATCGTTGGCAAAGTTACCGCCAGAGGCCTGGCCGCCTTTCTTGCCCGCTTCGGATGCCCGTTCAGGGTCATTGGCGAAATTACCGGGATTGTTATCCCCAGTGTTAGCCATTTCCATATCCTCCAGATTGTGCGAACCGCATGAGTGCGTGTCGCATCACGTAAGAGGAAGGCCATAAACAGTCGATCCATGAAAATCCGTTCGGGACGACGAATGGGTACATGGAGCACGAAGGTGTCAGGCGCATGGAACACAACACCGGTAACCGTCCCGACGGCCATACCGTTCAGGACAGTTACCGTGCTCTTGAGCCTTACACCCGGAACTGCTTGGTAATACGGCTCAGGTTCGTGGCCAGGTTAGACAGCTCTGCCGTGGCGATGGTCGTCTGATTCGCGCCTTCGGAGGTTTGCGCAGACAGGTCACGAATGCTGACCAGGCTTCGGTCCACTTCCCTGGCGACCTGTGCCTGTTCTTCAGCGGCAGTGGCGATCAGCAGGTTGCGCTCGTTGATCTGGCTGATGGATTCGGTGATGGCCAGCAAGGCTTTGCCGGCACCGTTGGCCAGTTCCAGCGTGTTATGGGCCTGCACGCTGGTCTGCTCCATGGCCGTCACGGCCTGATGGGTACCGGTCTGGATCGTACTGACCATTTGCTCGATTTCCTGAGTCGATTGCTGGGTACGATGTGCCAGCGCCCGCACTTCGTCAGCCACCACGGCAAAGCCGCGCCCGGCCTCGCCTGCCCGGGCCGCTTCGATGGCAGCGTTGAGCGCCAGCAGGTTGGTTTGTTCTGCGATGGCACGAATGACGTCCAGCACCTTGCTGATGTCGGTAGCCATGGTCGCCAGGCCTCGCACTTCAGCCGACGTATCGCCCACCTTGGACACCATCAGATTGATGGCCGCCACGGTTTCATCCACCTGGGCGCGACCGTCCATTGCCGCCTGGCTGGACTCTGCCGCCGAGGTTGAAGCCGACGCGGCATTGCTGGCCACTTCATCCACTGCCGCACTCATTTCGTTGACGGCGGTCGCCGCCATTTCGATTTCATGGCTCTGGCGCTGAGTGGTCTTGGAAGCGTCTTCGGTCACGGCATGCATTTCTTCCGAAGTCGACGCCAGCTGGGAGGCCGAGTCGAGAATGGTGGCCAATGCCTGACGCAGATTGGTCTGCATCACGGCCAGCGAAGCGACCAGCCGGGCCGCTTCATCGGTCCCGCTCTGCTTGATGTCCTGGGTCAGATCATTGGCCGCGATACGCTGGGCAATCGACAACGCATCGCCGATCGGTGCGGTCAGGCTGCGGGTGTACAGCCAGGCCAGCAGCACGGTACTGCTGGCGCCCACGACGATGAACAGAATCACCAGCGAAATCGTGCTTGTGTAGGCCGCTTCGGCGCTCTCACCGGCCCGCTGGGCTTTCATGTCGTTCACGCTGATCAGCTTTTTCAGGGCTGTATCCGTGATATCCGCAGCGCTCTTCATCTCGGCATTGGAGATTGCGACCGCCTTTTCGAGATTGCCTGCTGCCACCTCAGCCAGGTACAGATCCTGTGCGGCGTTGTAGTTGGTCATGGCCTGTTTGAGATCATTGAAAACCTGCTGGCCTTCAGGCGTGACAATCAGTTTGCCCAGGTCTTCCGAATACCCGGTAATCGCCGCACGTGACTGCTGAATGTCACTGGCCGCCTTGGTCCTGCGATCCTGCGGTTCGATAGGGTTACGCATGCGCGCATTGTTACCCCGGATGCTGACGAACTCGCGGTCCATCAGGCCCAGCAATTTGACGCTGGGCAGCACGTTGGTTTCGACATACTTCTCGGCGGTATTGAGTGTGTCGGCCTGATGCATGAACAGACCTCCCTGAAGCAGCAACATCAAACAGAAGAAGCCAAAGCACAGGACCGAGCGCGGGGCGAGATTCAGGCGTCGCATCATCACGGTGACACTCCATGGAAGGGTTGTTTTCACCTGATCGGCGCACATGACACATTCTTGAAACATCTGGAGAGGCCTTCACTGCCCGAGCCGAAGGCTTAAACCCCGGAAAATCAGCCGTATACCCCCATGCACCACCTGTAACAAACAGAAGGGCTAAAACGGTTTTCCGATGAACGGTGACTGGAAACGAAGCCAGGGCCGCCGATGCAGAAAGGAAGAAAATCCATGGACAGCATCCTGTCGACGCATTTGGCATTTCTCGAAATAAAACGTGCCAGAGACTGATCGAATCAGCACTCCAGTTGTCTGTTACAGTGCCCCGCATAATGGCAATTAGTCATCACCCTGTTGATTCGAGAGTTCTATGAGTACCCGTGCCCCTGTTCCGCTGAACGAAACGCAGCGCTTATTGCGCATGGCTGAACTGTGCGTACTCGAAAACACGGTGGATGATGTCTTTGAAGAAATCGTGGCCATGGCGGCCGAATTCTTCCAGGTACCGATTGCCTTGATCTCCATCGTGGACGAGAACCGTCAGTGGTTCCGTGCCCGCATCGGCCTGCAATCGCAGGAAACCCCGCGTGATGTCTCCTTCTGCGCCTATACGATCCTCACGGATGCGCCGCTGGAAATCCCCGATGCCACGCTCGACGAGCGTTTCAGGGATAACCCGCTCGTTACCGGAGCGCCCGGCATTCGTTACTATGCCGGTGCCCCGCTGCTCACCGAGGATGGCCTGGCGCTGGGCAGCCTCTGTGTCATCGACACCCGGCCTCGCCCGCCCATGAGCGAGCGAGAGGCGTCGATGCTCACGCGCTTTGCCTCGCTGGTCATGAAGCGTGTCGTCGATCTGCGCCAGAGCAGCTTCGTCGATCAGGTCACCGGGCTCTACAACCGCCTGCGTCTCGAGGAAGACATCCGCCTGACGCTGAAAGCCGGCAAAGAGGCGCGTCTGGTGGCCGCCGACATGATCACGCCCGAGTTCCTCAACGACATCGTCAAGGCGCTGGGCTACAGCTTTGCTCAGGACCTCATCGTCGCGATGAAAAACCGTCTGCAAGCCATGCTGCCGTCTTCCTGCCCGCTCTATAAAGTCAGCCCGACACGTTTCGGCTTTTTGTTGCCGACGGGCCATGCCGCCGATGAATCGGTCTATCAGGCGATCATCGAGGACTTCGAGTCACCTGTGATGTGTCACGGCATTCCGGTGCAAATGCAGGTCGGCCTCGGGATTGTCCTGTTGCGCAACGAGGGCAAGGCCGCCGAGCCGGACTGGATGCGCCTGGTGGTCAGCGCCGCAGACGATGCACGGGCTCGTCACATAGGCTGGGCAATGTATGAACCGCACATGGATGCCGCCCAGCAACGCGCCTTCATGCTGCTCGGCTCGCTGACCCATGCCGTGCATGCCCACGATCAGTTGAGGCTGGTCTACCAGCCACGCATCGACCTGGCGAGCGGCACCTGCTCGTCGGTCGAGGCGCTGTTGCGCTGGAACCACCCGACACTGGGGTCGATAGGCCCGGCCGAGTTCATCCCGCTGGCCGAGAAGACAGCGCTCATGCGCCCCCTGAGTCTGTGGGTCTTGCAGACCGCCATGGAGCAGGCCGCCCATTGGCAGCGTGAAGGATTCAATATCCGGGTCGCCATCAATGTCACGCCCGACGACATGACCGGGCCGGACTTCACCGACCGGGTGATCGCCCTGCTCAAGCAGCATGACATTGCCCCTTCGCACTTCGAGCTTGAATTCACCGAAAGCGCCCTGATGCAGAACCCGGTCGAAGTCCGCAAGCAACTGGAGCGCTTGCGAGGGCTGGGGATGCCGATTGCAATCGATGACTTCGGCACCGGTTACAGCAACTGGAACTACCTGCGGCAGTTGCCGGCTACCACGGTCAAGCTCGATCAATCGCTGATCCGCAACCTGACGGTGGAAGAAGCCGATCAGCGTCTGGTGAAAGCCCTGATCGATCTGGCCAAGAAGCTGGACTATTGCGTCGTGGCCGAAGGTATCGAAACCGAGGCCATCCGCAAGCTGGTCAGGCAGTGGGGTTGCGATGAGGGTCAGGGGTATCTGATCTCAAGGCCCATGGAGGCAGACGACCTGCTGGACTGGCTGTCCCCCGATCACCCTGTGAAACGCCTGGAAGATGAAAGGCTTGCCACCCAGGCACAAGGCAATCGGTTATAACCTTAGAACTCTTATTCATAACCATTCAGAACATAAGTGGTTATGCTGCCCGCCACTTTTTACCTGATACGTTTGTTTTACAGGGTTCGATATGGATGGCGGCGGTCTGGGGTTTGTAGTTGCTGGGTTGGTGGTAGGTTTCATCGTTGGCATGACCGGTGTCGGGGGCGGTTCCTTGATGACACCCATTCTGCTGTGGTTCGGTATCAACCCCGCAACAGCCGTGGGGACCGACCTGCTCTACGCGGCGATCACCAAGTCCGGTGGTGTGCTGGTCCATAAAAGAAACGACAACATCGACTGGAAGATCACCGGCTGGCTCACGCTGGGCAGCGTACCGGCGGTGTTGCTGACGCTGTGGTTCCTGAGCACACTGGACTCCGCACCCGATGCCCTGAATGCCATCATCAAGCAAGCACTGGGCGTTGTCCTGCTGCTGACGGCTCTGGCCGTCCTGTTCAAGAAAAGGCTCCTGGCGTTCGCCCATCGCCGTGGCGAAGGCCATTCGTTCTTCAGCGGGTCGAGCCTCAACATCCTCACGGTCGTGACCGGCCTGATTCTCGGCACCATGGTGGCCCTGACCTCCATTGGTGCCGGTGCGCTGGGCACCGTGGCGCTGTTCATTCTTTACCCGTTGTTGCAGACACGGCGTCTGGTGGGCACGGAAATCGCCCACGCCGTTCCGCTCACGCTGGTCGCGGGTCTGGGGCATGCCAGCATGGGCAACATGAACTGGGAATTGCTGGGCTGGCTGTTGATGGGTTCGTTACCCGGCATTTACCTGGGCAGCCACATGGCCGGGCGCATTTCCGATGAATTGTTGCGTCCTTTCCTGGCCATCATGCTGGCAATGATCGGCTTCAAACTGACGTTCTGATCGAGGCTGACAATCGCGTCCGTTGATCCCCGTCAACGGATATGAACACGCTCATCGGGATTGCAAAGTTGTTGTAGCCCAATCGGAATTTTCGGCGCAGGATTTCGGGCGTCAACTTTCCGTGCCGGTGACTCGGCATCTGTTCACCTTACACAATGGAGATGCCTGCAATGCTTATCCGAATTGAAGAAGGTACTTACGGGGCCGACTGGATCGTGAAACTGAACGATTACCCGGTGACTTGCCGGAACTGGCAAGAGGCCAAGGCGTTTGCCGAACGCATGAAGTCGCGGATCGATGCCCCTCATCACTTGCCGTCCGTCACCAGACGAGTGGCAGCGGAGCGAACCCGCGCACAGACGCTATAAATCGCTTCCCAGCACTCCCGGAGGCGGTATCAGCAGACAGACAAGCCGCGCACGTCGCGGCTTTCACGTCTCTGGAGGGTGTTTTCAGAACGTCAGACCGCTTCTCGTTTCGTCAACATTCATTTCACATCCTCTTCACTTTTGGCTGTGTACATTTAAATCACTCCTTTGATGAATCCCATTTGGCTCGCCGTGTTGCGAGCCATTTTTTTGCCCGCAGAAAAGTGGTCCCTCACCGCCTCTGTGTCATCCCGGTCGTCTTACTCGCCCTGACTGGCAAACACCGCCTCCTGGGCCACGGAATGCTTGCCTGAGGTGCCACTCACCAACACGCCTTCATTCAGTTGCGCCAGGCGGTCATTACCGGTGCCGCTGACAATCGTACTGCTCCAGTTCGCTGCCACCGTCGCCATCCAGGCAAACAGAAAGAGAGCAACGGCTTGTAACGCCCACTTTGCAATGATCGACATGAGCTTTCTCCGTATAGGGTTCACGATGGCGAGGATATAAACACCTCACTATTGCAAAAGAATTGCAGAAGAATCCGTTTTGGCCATTCGTGTCACTCATCCCGCCCCGGGAACTCCTGCCAGTCGTCGCGCTTCATAACCCATGAACAAGCAGCAATTGATCAAGGCACTGAAACAAGCGTCGTAAAAGGAGCCTCCCATGACCGGGTCAGGAACAGGCACGACCAAGGCAGCAGTTGTTCTGTTACCCACACACAAGAAACTCGCCCCTCATGAAGTCGCCGTTCATCAGGTGCTGGCGCAGAAAATAGCCCAACTGCTCGGAGCGGAGTTTGCCGGGCTGTACGACCGCACGGTGCATAAAGGCTCAGGCCTTTATTTCGTGCCGTCCGACACCCTGATCGCCAGAGACCGGCACGATCATCTAAACATTCGCTCGATTCATGACCTGTTTGGCGGCGTGATCAGCGAGCCGTTCATGGCGACCAAGGCCATTTCTCATCCGTTGCCTGACGACGCAACCGCCAGACCGCCGGGCTGGTCCGATGAGTTTCACCGGCAAGCCGCCAGAGCCGTCCTTGGCGGATTTACGGTGTTCAACCTGGCCGATGCCGCCAGGGCCGGAAAGCACCTGCTGGCAAACGGCCCGGTACGCATGAAACCGGTCCTGGCCACAGCGGGCCGGGGCCAGATCGTGGCCCGTTCCGAGCAGGAACTGACACAGGCCATCGCCAGACAGAACGAACAGGAGGTGAGCCACTGGGGGCTGGTCGTGGAGGAAAACCTGCAGGATGTCGTCACCTACAGCGTGGGACAGGTGCAGGTCGCCGGCATGATCGCCAGTTATCACGGCACCCAGAGCCTCACCACCGACAACCGGGGCGACACCGTCTACGGCGGCTCCCGTCTGTGGATCGTACGCGGCGATTATGACGTGCTGCTTCAGCGGGCCCTGGACGATCCCGTGCGTCAGGCGGTGCAGCAGGCCATGGCCTACGACAAGGCCGCGTCCACATGCTTTCCGGGGTTCATCGCCTCACGGCGCAACTACGACATCGCCCGGGGCACCAATGCCCGAGGCCAGGTGTGCTCCGGCGTGCTGGAACAGTCCTGGCGTATCGGCGGTGCCAGCCCGGCAGAAGTCGAGGCACTGACAGCCTTTCACCAAGACCCTGGCCTGCAGCGTATCCAGATCTCGACCCACGAGGTCTATGGCCAGAACTGCCTTCCTCCCGACGCCCATGTCCTCTATGAAGGCGACGACGCTGAAGTGGGTGTCATCAGTAAATACCTGCAGGTTGAACCTTATGAGTGTACGCAGTGAATGCATCGAAATTGAGGTTGAAGACCAATCCATTTCCGGCACGATCCTGACACCGGGGGCCAGAATCCCCGGCATTCTGTTTGTCCACGGCTGGGGCGGCAGCCAGCAGCGCGATCTGGCCCGGGCCAAGAACATTACCGGGCTGGGTTGCGTGTGCCTGACCTTCGACCTGCGCGGGCATGAGCGCACCCACGAAATGCGCGCCACCGTCTCACGGGAGCAGAGCCTGAAGGACCTGCTGGCAGCCTACGACCGACTGGTCAGCCATCCGGCGGTGGATGGCGATGCGATTGCCGTCATCGGCAGCAGTTACGGGGGGTATCTGGCGACCATTCTCAGCGCCATGCGCCCCGTCAAATGGCTCGCGCTGCGAGTCCCGGCCCTGTATTGGGATGCCGACTGGGAGATGCCCAAACAGGAACTGGATCGCGATAAGCTGGCGCACTACCGGCGTTCGGCGGTAACGGCGGCGGACAACCGCGCTCTGGCCGCCTGCAAAGAGTTCAAGGGGGATGTGCTGCTGATTGAATCAGAGCAGGACGATTACGTGCCTCACGCCACGCTGATGAGCTATCGCGGAGCCTTCGAGCTGGCACATTCGCTGACCTATCGCCTGGTCGACGGCGCCGACCATGCACTGAGCAGTGATGTCAGCCAGAGCATTTACAGCTCGATGCTGACGAACTGGATCAGCGAAATGGTCATTGGCGCACGCCTGGTCGATTACCCCCATCATTCGGCGAAGTACTCCTGAGCCCAACGCCTCAATACTTGCTGGCCTCTTGAGCGGGGTTGGCGGGCCTGGAAACATGCCTTGGGCCCGTCAGCACCCACAGCAGCACGCCAATCACCGGGACGGCCACAATCACGACAATCCACAGCAGCTTGTTGCTGGAGGTCGTCTCGCTTTTACGCACCCGCAGCACAGCCCATGCATCTGCCAGCACAATGAGTGCAACCACGGCAGCAAAGAGCCATAAACCACTTTCAGATATCCAAGGCATTTGGAACCTCCTACCTGTTGAACAGAGGTCGCCGGGCGGGCGGCCTTACAGTAGAAGAGGTCGCGGGCGGCACGAAAGTTCAGAGAAGTAGGAAAACTCCGCGGATTCATGCATCAGAAGGCGACCACCGGTCCCTTGTGACGAAACCATTCAGCCCACGGCCCTCAAACTCGATAACGCTCATGGAGAGCACGAAGGGCTATGGATCACTACCTACAGAGGGGTTCGTCATGAACGCGCCACTGATCAAACTGTTCACTCAGCCCAGACAAGCCTGGCGCGAGATTCGCGAAAGGGAGGAGCAGGTTCCACGGCAGTACCTGCCCCACCTGGTATGGCTCGCGCTGATCCCGGTGATTTGTCTGTACATCGGCACGACTCAGGTCGGCTGGAGCCTGGCCGAAGGTGAGCGTGTATGGCTCAGCAACAAGAGCGCACTGCAATTGTGTGCCTTGCTGTACGTGGCCATGCTGATCGGCACACTCATCATGGGCGGTTTCATTCGCTGGATGTCGCGCAGCTTCGAGGCGCGTCCGACGCTGAATCAGTGTATTGGTTTTGCCACTTACACCACCACGCCGTTTTTCATGGCCGGACTGGCGGGCCTGTACCCGAGCCGCTGGCTGGCGATTCTGGCCCTGGGGCTGGCGGGTCTGTATTCGACGCTGTTGCTGTTCGTGGGCATCTCCACCTTCATGCGCCTGCCCGAAGGCAAGGCCCCACTGTATGCCGCAGCGGTCTGGGCGGTAGGGCTGCTGGTGCTGGTCACGATTCTGGTGTCGGCGATCCTGCTCTGGTACAACGCCCTGATGCCGGAGTATGTGCGGGATGTCGAGGGTTGAAGGTTCACAAATGAATTCGCTCCTACACCCGCAGGAGCGAATTCATTCGCGAAAAGGCCCGATATCAGGTGATCGGAGCCGGGTTGAACAACGTGATGTTGTTGTGAAGCCGGTAATGCTCGGTCCAGGTCTTTTTCTTGCCGCTGGCCACATCCAGGTAGAAGTGGAACAACTCCCAGCCCAGATCCTCGATCGTTGCACGACCGGTCGCAATGCGGCCGGCATCGATATCGATCAGGTCAGGCCAGCGCTGAGCCAGTTCCGTCCGGGTCGAGACCTTGACCACAGGGGCCATGGCCAGACCATACGGTGTACCGCGTCCGGTGGTGAACACGTGCAGGTTCATCCCGGCCGCCAGTTGCAACGTGCCGCACACGAAGTCGCTGGCAGGCGTGGCGCAGAAAATCAGTCCCTTGCCCTTGAAGCGCTCGCCCGGGCCAAGCACGCCGTTGATGGCGCTGTTGCCGGACTTGACGATCGATCCCAGGGATTTCTCGACAATGTTCGACAGCCCGCCCTTCTTGTTGCCCGGCGTGGTATTGGCACTGCGATCCGCCTCGCCCTTGGCCAGATAACGGTCGTACCAGTCCATCTCGCGCACCAGTTCCTGCGCGACGGTTTCATCCTGGGCGCGGGAAGTGAGCAGGTAGATGGCATCGCGCACTTCCGTCACTTCGGAAAACATCACCGTCGCGCCAGCACGCAGCAACAGGTCCGAGGCATAACCCAGGGCCGGGTTGGCCGTGATGCCGGAAAACGCATCGCTACCGCCGCATTGCATGCCGAGAATCAGCTCCGAAGCCGGCACGGTCTCGCGACGACGCTGGTCGAGCTTTTTCAGACGAACTTCGGCCAGTTCCATGATCTGTTCGACCATTTCATTGAAGCCATGGCTGGAGTCCTGAAGGCGGTACAACCACGGTTCGCTGAGATCCACCGAACTGTCGTCTTCATGCATCACCTGTCCGGCCTGCAATTTCTCGCAGCCCAGGCTGATGACCAGCGCTTCGCCACCCAGGTTCGGGTTGCGCGCCAGGTTACGAACGGTGCGGATCGGAATGTAGGAATCGGTGGCCGTGATGGCCACGCCACAGCCGTAGCTGTGGGTGAGTGCCACCACATCATCGACGTTGGGGTAACGCGGCAACAGTTCATCGCGGATACGCTTGACCGCAAAGTCGAGCACGCCCGTCACGCACTGAACGGTGGTGGTAATGCCCAGAATGTTGCGCGTGCCCACAGTGCCGTCGGCGTTGCGATAGCCTTCGAAGGTGTAACCCTCCAGCGGTGCCTGTTTCTCAGGCACTGCATCGGACATCGGCAGGCTGTCCAGCGCAGGCGCAGACGGCATGCGCAACTGGTCTTCCCTGACCCAACTGCCGCGTGGAATGGGTTGCAACGCATACCCGATGGTGTGGCCGTAACGAATCACGGCATCCCCTTCAGCCAGGTCCACGGTGCTGACCTTGTGGCTCTGCGGTACGTTATCGACGGTCACCAGCCCGTTGTCGAATTCGGTTCCGGCTGGTACGCCCTGGTCATTGACCACGACCACCACGTTATCCAGCGGATGCAGCCGGATATACCGTGGCGAATCGGCATGTTGAATCAGGTTCATCACGGTTACCTCAAGATTTGACTTCGGAAAGGTCGCTGACTTGATCGTTCAGCAAAGGCCCCTTGGCTGGCGGCTCTTTCAATTCCACACGCTTGATCTCACCCACGATGAAGATGTAACTGATCACGGCCAGCAGCGCGTTCGCGCCAACGAACACCAGTGCCCATTTGAACGAGCCAGTGCTGCTGATGATGTAACCAATCACGATCGGCGTGGTGATCGAAGCAATGTTACCGAAGGTGTTGAACAGGCCGCCGCTCAGGCCGGCGATCTGCTTGGGCGAAACATCGGACATGACCGCCCAGCCCAGTGCACCGACGCCTTTACCGAAGAACGCCAGAGCCATGAAGCCTACGACGACCCATTCCAGATCGACATAGTTACAGGTGACGATGGAGGTCGACAGCAACAGGCCGCCAATGATCGGAGCCTTGCGGGAGAAGGTCAGCGAGTGGCCCTTACGCAGCAGGTAGTCGGAAATGACCCCGCCGAGAACGCCGCCGATGAAGCCACAGATGGCCGGCAAGGACGCAATGAAACCGGCCTTGAGGATGGTCATGCCGCGCTCCTGAACCAGGTACACCGGGAACCAGGTCAGGAAGAAGTAAGTGATGCCGTTGATGCAGTATTGGCTCAGATAGATACCGAGCATCATGCGGTTGGTCAGCAGTTGACGGATGTAATCCCACTTCGGACCGCCGCTGCTTTTTTCCTTGCCTTTGCCCTTGTCCTGATCCATGTCGACCATGCCGCCATTGCTGGCGATGTGTTCGATCTCGGCTTCGTTGATCATCGGGTGGTTGCGCGGGCTGTAGATGACTTTCATCCAGATCAGCGAGAACACGATGCCACCGGCCCCCATGACCACGAATACGTGCTGCCAGCCGAAGGTGTAGACGATCCAGCCCATCAGCGGAGCGAACAGCACCGTGGCGAAGTATTGCGCGGAGTTGAAGATCGCCGAGGCAGTACCGCGTTCGGCTGTCGGGAACCAGGCGGCCACGATGCGGGCGTTGCCGGGGAAGGATGGCGCTTCGGCCAGCCCCACGAGGAAGCGCAGCATGAACAGCGCAACGATCGCGGTGGAGAGACCGAATTCACCCACATAGCCTTGCAGCAGGGTGAACAGCGACCAGGTGAAAATGCTCAGGGCATAGACTTTCTTGGACCCGAAACGGTCAAGCAGCCAGCCGCCGGGAATCTGACCGGCCACGTAGGCCCAGCCAAATGCAGAGAAGATATAACCAAGGGTGACGGCACTGATGCCGAGGTCTTTCTGGATGCTGGAACCAGCGATTGCGATGGTGGCTCGGTCGGCGTAGTTGATCGTGGTGACAAGGAACAGCATCAACAGGATCAAATAGCGGACGTGAGTCGGCTTGGACTTTTGCATGTTATTGAACTCCCACTCATTATTTTTTTACGCGGGTAATACAGTTTTTTGGGTCTAGCTCTGCAGGCCCCTTAAAAGTGTCGACGGCGACGACAGCTTTTACCTGCATGTTTTCCAACGACAAAACCGCTGATCTCTCAGCGGCTTTGCCTGTAGCGGTGTTACTGCTTGCCTTGTTTGTCCATCAGTGCAGCCAGCATCTCGAACTCTTCCGATGTCAGATCAGTCAGCGGAGCGCGAACCGGACCAGCATCGTAGCCAGCGATTTTTGCACCGGCCTTGACGATGCTCACGGCATAGCCCGATTTACGGTTACGAATGTCCAGGTATGGCAGGAAGAAGTCGTCGATCATCTTGCCGACAGCGGCGTGATCGTCACGGGCGATGGCGTGATAGAAGTCCATCGCCAGTTTCGGGACAAAGTTAAATACCGCCGAGGAATAAACCGGCACGCCCAGTGCCTTGTAGGCAGCGGCATAGACCTCAGCAGTCGGCAGACCACCCAGGTAGGAGAAGCGATCGCCCAGACGACGGCGGATCGAAACCATCAGTTCGATATCACCCAGACCGTCCTTGTAGCCGATCAGGTTAGGGCAACGCTCGGCCAGTTTTTCCAGCAGCGGAGCGGTCAGGCGGCAGACGTTACGGTTGTAGACGACAACACCGATCTTGACCGACTTACAGACGGCTTCAACGTGGGCGGCAACGCCGTCCTGGCTGGCTTCGGTCAGGTAGTGCGGCAGCAGCAACAGACCTTTGGCACCCAGACGCTCGGCTTCCTGAGCGTATTCGATGGCCTGACGAGTCGACCCACCGACACCGGCCAGAATAGGCACGCTGCTCGCGCAGGTATCGACGGCAGTCTTGATGATTTCGGAATATTCGCTGGCCGCCAGGGAGAAGAACTCACCTGTGCCGCCTGCTGCGAACAGAGCGCTTGCACCGTACGGGGCCAGCCACTCAAGACGTTTGATATAGCCCGCGCGATTGAAGTCGCCCTGAGCATTGAAATCGGTCACCGGGAAAGACAGCAGACCGGCAGAGAGGATGGACTTCAGTTCTTGTGGATTCATTATTCGAACACCCTGTGGGACAAAATTGTGAATGGATCACCGGGGGCAGATCCGATGTCGTAAGTCATCGTACAACTGAAAATAAAATGTCTCAACCGGGATTTTCAGGTTTTTCGGAGGGCAGGCGATGAAAGGGCGTGGAGGCCTTTAAGGACGGGGGTCAGGGAGGGATGGGATACAAGCTACAAGCTACAAGCTACAAGCTACAAGCTACAAGCTACAAGCTACAAGCTACAAGCTTTTGACTTGAAGCTTAAAGCTTGCGGCTTGCAGCTACGTCCTTCATGCCGTCTGCGACTCGGCCTCTTCATGGGCATGGCGCAGGCGTTCGCGGCTGTTGGTCAGGTGCAGGCGCATGGCGGCGCGGGCGGCGTCGGCGTCCTGGCGGGCAATGGCTTCGTAGATTTCTTCGTGCTCGCGGCTCAGGCGATTCATGTAGTGCTGCTGATCGTCATGGGCCAGACGGGCCGAATTCAGACGCGTGCGCGGAATGATGCTGGCGCCCAGGTGGGTCATGATATCGGTGAAGTAACGATTGCCGGTCGAGAGGGCAATCTGCAGGTGGAACTGGAAGTCCGAAGCCACCGCATCGCTGGCGTGAGCTGCGCTTTCGTTCAAGGCATCGAGCGCTGCACGCATGGCCGCCAGTTGTTCATCGCTGCGGCGCTGGGCGGCCAGCCCGGCGGATTCGACTTCCAGGCTGATGCGCAATTCCAGAATCGCCAGGACGTCACGCAAGGTGACGATGGTGGCCGGGTCGATCCGAAAACCGCTGGGGCTCGGAATATCCAGAACAAAGGTCCCGATACCATGCCGGGTTTCGACCAGACCGGACGCCTGCAGACGGGAAATGGCCTCGCGCACCACCGTCCGGCTCACGCCCTGTTCATCCATGATGGCGGACTCGGTCGGTAGCTTGTCGCCACGTTTGAGCTGCCCGCTGCTGATACGCTCGGACAGCTCAGTCACCAGTTCCTGCGCAAGGCTGCGGTGCTTTCTACGTGCGCGGGGCGCAGCGCTTTGCTTTTCCATATCCAACATTGGTCTCGGCACTGTTAAACAAGGGCCAATCATAGCGCAGCAGTTGTACGATCACACCCCTGAAAACGGTTCACTCTATTTCAAGCCAGGTATTGCGGTACTGCCTGCTCGACCACTGCGCCCTCTTCGACCCGCCAATACCGATCATGAAAACGCTTGAGGCTGCTGCGATGCCCCACGCTGAGCAAGGTGATGTCAGGCAACTCATCAAGCAGCGCCTGATACAACACCGCCTCATCCTCCTCGTCCATGGCACTGGTGGCTTCGTCCAGATACAACCATTTCGGTCTGGACAACAACACCCGGGCAAAGGCCAGCCGCTGTTGCTCGCCAGGCGATAACAGCCGTTGCCAATGATTGCGCTCATCCAGCCTCGGCACCAGATGCTCCAGACGACAGGTACGCAACACATCAACGAATCGCTCGGGCGGGTATTGCCCCGAGGTCTGTGGATAACTCAAGGCTTCGCGCAGCGGCCCCATCGGCAGATACGGCTTTTGCGGCAGGAACATGTAAGGTTCGCTCGGCAGCCGGATCTTCCCTTGTCCCGACGACCACAACCCACCCAATGCACGCAGCAGCGTGCTCTTGCCACTGCCCGAGCGACCACTGAGCATGACGCGCTCACCGGCCACGATGGACAGGCTGGCATCGCTGAACAGTTGACGCCCGCTGGCCAGGCTCACCCCCAACGCCTGCAGCTCCAGCCCCTCGCCTTCGCGCAGGATCGTGATGGCAGAGTCTCGGGCTTCATGGTCATCCATGCCCTGACGGAAACTGAGCAGACGGTCGCAAGTGGCCCGCCATGACGCCAGGGATGCATAGGCGTCGATGAACCAGCTGAAGTTTTCCTGAACGCTGCCAAAGGCCGAGTTGATCTGCATGAGGTCGCCCAGCTCGATCTTGCCCGCAAAATACCGGGGCGCAGCCACGATGAACGGAAAGATCAGCGCAATCTGCGAATAGCCTGCGGTGAAAAAGGTCAGGCGCTTCTGGACCGTCATGATGGAGCGAAAGTTCGTCCAGATCATGCCGAAACGCCTGCCCAGACGCTGTTGCTCATTGGGTTCGCCGTCGCAGAGCGCGATGCTTTCAGCATTCTCCCGCACCCGCACCAGGGCAAAACGCAGGTCGGCTTCAAAACGTTCCTGTTGATTGCTCAGCACGATCAGACGCCGCCCGATCAGGTGCGTCAGCCAACTGCCCACCACCGCATACACCAGCGCCGCCCAGAACATGTAACCGGGCACCGTGATGCCAAAGACGTCGATGCTGCCGGAAACGCCCCACAGAATGACCGAGAACGACACCAGACTGACCACGTTGCTCAGTAACCCGATGCCCAGTGACAGGGTTCGGGTGGTGAACTGATCAAGGTCCTCGGACAGACGCTGGTCGGGGTTGTCGGTATGGCCCGTCTGTTCCAGCTGGTAGTAGTTCTTGTGGCTGAGCCACTTGGCAAAATGTTGCTCGGTCAGCCAGCGACGCCAGCGAATGGTGAGCATCTGCGTCAGGTAGAGGCGATACACCGCTCCCAGAATCGCCACGGCAGCGATGGCGCAGAAATAGAGAATCAGGTGGGTGAAAGACGCCAGGTCTTTCTTTTCCAGTGCGTTGTAGAAATCCCGGTACCAGCTGTTGACCTGGACCGACACTTCCACACTGAACAAGGAAAGGGCAATCACGGCTGCCAGCAGCAACCAGGCCATGCCCTTTTCTTCACTGCGCCAATAAGGCGTGATCAGCTTCCATACTCTGGGGAGAAACGCGCCGCTCGGGGCCTCGTTGGCTTCAGGGTTGCGATTCATGGTTCAGGCTTCTATCTGAAAGAAGATCAATGCCTGTTCACAATGAAGCAAAAACCCCCGCCTTCCTCATGAATAAAAGTTCATCAACGACGCACGGGGCGCTTCTGCAGTTTGCGCTGCAAGGTCCGGCGATGCATGCCCAACGCACGGGCCGTTGCCGAGATATTGCCTTCGTGCTCGGTCAGGACACGCTGGATATGCTCCCATTGCAGACGGTCCACCGACATGGGGTTTTCCGGGACCAGTGTGTCGAGGTTGGCATGCTCGGACAGCAACGCCGCCAGCACGTCGTCGGCATCAGCCGGTTTACAGAGGTAGTTGCAGGCACCACGCTTGATCGCCTCGACCGCTGTCGCGATGCTCGAATAACCGGTGAGAATCACCACGCGCATCTCGGGGTCCAGCTCCAGCAGCTTGGGCAGCAGCACCAGGCCGGAATCGCCGTCCATTTTCAGGTCGAGGGCCGCGTACTCAGGGATATCCTGCTGGGCAATGACCAGCCCTTCCTCGGCCGAGCCTGCGGTGCTGACCCGGAATCCCCGGCGGCTCATGGCTCGCGCCATCACACGGGTGAACGTTGCGTCGTCGTCGACCAGCAGCAAATGCGGCAGCTCTTCGCCTTCGACTTGAATGTCATCACTCATGCTTCATCTCCTTGAGTGTCACGGGGCAATCGCAGCTCGGTGAGCGTGCCGCCTTCTTCATGACGGTAGAGTTTTACCGAACCCCCGGCACGGGTCACGCTGGCCTTGCTTAAAAACAGGCCCAGACCGAAACCTTTGCCCTTGGTGGTAAAGAATGGTTTGCCGATCTGCTCGGCAATGGCCAGCGGTACGCCCGGGCCGTGATCGCGAATATTGATACAGATTTCCACACTGTCCCAGTTCAAGGTGACTTCAAGGTCATCAGGGCAGGCATCGGCGGCGTTGTTGAGGAGGTTGAGCAACGCCTGGGTCAGATCGGGAGGAGGTGCCAGCATGGGCACGCTGTCCTTGCCCGACTGGAAAAAACGGTAGCTGACTTCGGGGCGCATCAGGTGCCAACGATTGAGCGATTCGTCCATCCAGTGGATCACCGTCTGATACTCGACGGCCATGCGCCGGTTGGCCTCGGCGGCACGAACCAGTTGCTGGAGGCTCTGCTTGCATTGCTTGACCTGCTCTTGCAGGACCGACAGATCCTCCTGCAACTCAGGGTCACCATGGTCCTGACGCATCTCCTTGAGCAACACGCTCATGGTCGCCAGGGGAGTACCCAGCTCATGAGCCGCACCGGCGGCCTGAGTCGCGACCGCCAGCAACTGCTCGTCACGCAAGCCTTCTTCGCGACGCACAGCCCTCATCTGCTCCTGCCGACGCAGCTCTTCAGCCATCTTGGCGGCAAAGAAAGTGATCACCGCCGCCGCCAGGGCAAAGCTGAGCCACATGCCGTAGACCTGCATGTTCTCTCTGGAGATGGGGTAGGTTTCCAGTGGGTAGGACTTGGCCAGCAGCAGGGTGTAGAGCGCCAGGGCAATGCCCGACAGGATCAGGGAATAGCGCCATGGCAGGGTCACGGCGGCAATGGTCAGAGGCACCAGGTAATAGGACACGAACGGGTTGGTCGACCCGCCGGAAAAATACAGCAGCGCACTGTGGATGATCAGGTCCAGCGCCAGTTGCAGGGCATATTCCAGCTCAGTGACCGGCCATGACGTGCGCAACCGGATGACCGTCAAGACGCACAAAGTCATCGAGCAGCCGAGGGTAATCCACAGCGGAAACCACGGCAGCGGCAGGACATCGAACAGCCAGGCAATCCCGACCGAGCCTGCTTGCGCGGCCAGCACCAGGGTGCGGATGAATGTCAGGCGCCACAGGTTCTGGCGCGAGGCTGAAAGCATTTGAACGGGGGCGAGCATGAGCTCTCCTGATGAGCGCTCCAGGCGGACCGAAGCGAGTATAACCAAGCAGGAAGCAAAACTGGAAAAGTGCGTCAAAGCACCACACCTGTTTTCTGTCTGGAACCGGAACCGCCGATCACAGTCTCATGGATTCGTGTCAGTCCGACAGTCGAAGGCTGGCACCTCTATAACAAGGAGTTTCTCATGTTCAATCTTCGCCCCGTCGCTCTGATCATGACCCTGGGCATCGCGGCCCTGGCCTGCGCCCAGGCCATGGCAGACGAAGCCCGTTACAACCAGATTTCACTGCGTGCCGAAGTCAATCAGGAGGTCCCCCGCGACCTGATGCTCGTAACGCTCTACAGCGAAGCCCAGGACAGCGACCCGGCCAGACTCGCCGCTCAGATCACCGAAACCCTGAACAAGGCTCTGGGCCAGGCACGCCAGGTCAAGGACGTGACCGTTCGCCAGGGCAGCCGCAACAGTTACCCCATCTATGGCGAAAAAGGCCAGACCATCACCGGCTGGCGAGAACGCGCCGAGTTGCGTCTGGAAAGCGCCGATTTCGCAGCGTTGTCCAGACTGACAGGCGAATTGCTCAATGACCTGAAAATGGGCGGCATGGACTTCTCCATCTCCTCCCCGGCCCGCAAGGCCAGCGAAGACGCCCTGCTCAAGGATGCCGTGACAGCCTTCAAGGCCCGCGCCCAACTGGTCACCGAAGCATTGGGTGGCACGGGCTATAAACTGGTCAACCTGAACCTCAACACGTCGGGTTATCCACAGCCCTACCTGCGCGCCCCGGCCATGATGATGAAAGCCGAACGCGCCGATGCGGCTCCCACACCCGATGTAGAGGCCGGCACCAGCCAGGTCAACGTGTCCGCCGATGGCGTGATTGAAGTGCAGATCCCCTGATCATTACGGATGAGTCCGCTCCTGCGCGAGCCACAGGAGCGAATTCATTCGCGAAAAACAGGACCCGCCCCCGCCCGACAACCTGCGTTCCCTCGCCCTACAAGGCTCAACGCCTTGCCTGATTTTCCCCTGCCCTGCACTCCGTAAAATCCCGACACATCATTTGTTAACAACCCTCAAGGAATCACGGATGAATCCTCCTAACGAGGTCTTTGAACCTCTTTCCGCCGCGCCCCGCTTTGACGCCGGGCAGGGCAATAAAGACAAGGCCACCCACGGTTCGATCGAAGCGGTGCTTGAAACGGCCGGTTTCAGAAAAGACCAGATACGGGCCATCTACTTCGGCAACTGGCTGCGTGACTACTCGCAACTGCTCGACCCGAAGATCGTGCGCGCCACCACCATGCCCAAGCGCTTCCCGGATGTCCTGTCCCGGGAGGCCCTGACCCGGATCGTGGACGTACTGGCCGTGCGCGAATTCCCCGATCTGATGAAAACCGACCGGCCAGGCTTCACCGTCACGCCGCAAAGACTGGGCGTTTACCGCCCCAGCGAGCACATCGACAACCCCAGGGTCATCAACCCGCAGCCGGCCAACCCCAGGGAGCGCGATGCCGACTTCGAGGATTGGGTGCACCCGGACGACCCGCTCCTGCAGGTCGATGCCTCAACGTCCATGAAACGCTATATCCAGCGCTCGGTGGACGTCATGAGCGCAGAGCTCGACAAGGCCGTGCAGGCTGGCCCCGAGTCCACCGACGGGCTACGCGCGCTCGGCTCGGCACTGCATATCCTCGAAGACTTCTTTGCCCACTCCAACTTCGTCGAACTGAGCCTGATAAAGCTGGGACATACCAACGTACTGCCCTGGACCTCCGAAGCCGACTGCAAGCATCGGCTGCCATTGGTGACCGGCATGTTTGGTGGCAGCGACATCATCGCCAGCCTTGCCGCGCCCCTGGGCAGGATTCTGTTCTCGACGGAAAACAGGCCGTTTGAGGCCATCAAGGCCGGGGAACGTTACGAGCGCGACCAGATCATCCTGATCCTGCTCGGCGAACACCCGAACGAGCAACTGCTACAAGCCTATGAGGCCTTTCTGACCACCCGCGATCAATGGGCCAGCCTGCCATTCTCCGAGCAGGTCGAACGCTTCTATGCCTTCATTGGCACACCGGGAAGAATCGCGGGCAATGCCATCGGTACCGCAATGCAAGGCCTGACGACATGGCTCGGCAACAGCGTCGACGACTTCCAGACCGCCCTGGGAGACGACCCGAACACCAGTGGCTCCACAGACCCGTCGCACTCCCAGCTGGCCAAGGACCATGCCGAACATCCACTGCACTCACTGGCGGCACGGCTGGCGGAAAGAGCTGTGCTTCAGGTCGGTCAGGCAATCCGGGGGCAATGGCACAACAAGGCCGATGTCGTGCCGGCGGCGCAGGTGGCCGCCCGGTTCTTCGCCCACCCCATGGACACCGACTGGCAAGACGCGCTGGTGCGCAACTGGGCAGGCCACAACCCCGAACGTGTCAGGCATGCCGCGGCCAAAAGCGATCTGGACCGTACCCATAAGCAATTGCGAAACAGTGCAAGGAACGGTTTGCAGAACTTCAATCAGGACAGCTCCAGCTTCCTGAAAACCTTTTATGAAAGCACTTCACTGTCGGACCTGTGGAACAGAATCACTGGCAAGTAAGAGCACTGTCCGACACCCGACAAATGCGGCACTATCCGCTGTCTATCCGCTTGTCGATATTCAGAACGGTTATTGCCGCACTTTGCGAGGGGTTTCATGGGACATACGATCTTCAAACCGCTGCTTCTGACCACCGCGCTGTTGGCCTGCGCTCCACTGGCACAGGCCGCCAGCACCCTGGTGTATTGCTCCGAGGCCAGCCCGGCCGGCTTCGACCCGAGCCAGTACACCAGTGGTACCGATTTCGATGCCTCGGCCGAAACGGTCTTCAACCGGTTGACTCAGTTCAAGCGTGGCGGGACAGAAGTGGAGCCAGGGCTGGCGACTCGCTGGGAGGTTTCGGCCGATGGCCTGAGTTACACCTTCCACCTGCGCGAAGGCGTCCGTTTCCACACCACCGACTACTTCAAGCCAACCCGGCCTTTCGATGCCGACGATGTGCTGTTCACCTTCAATCGGCTGCTCGATCCCGACCAGCCGTTTCGCAAGGCCTACCCTTCCGAATCGCCCTATTTCACCGACATGGGCCTGAACACCACCATCAAGAACATTGAAAAGGTCGATGCCCATACTGTCAGGTTCAACCTGAACAATATCGATGCAGCGTTCGTACAGAACCTGGCCATGAGCTTCGCGTCGATCCAGTCAGCCGAATACGCGGCTCAACTGCTCAAGGAAGGCAAGGCCGACCAGTTGAACCAGAAACCCATCGGGACCGGCCCCTTCGTCTTCAAGCGCTACCAGAAGGATTCACAGATTCGTTACGTGGGTAACAAGGAATACTGGAAGCCCGAAGACGTGAAGATCGACAACCTGATCTTCTCGATCAACAGCGATGCCGCCGTACGCCTGCAAAAACTCAAGGCCGGTGAATGTCAGGTCAGCGGCTACCCTCGCCCGCAGGACATCGAAGAGTTCCAGAAAGACACAAAACTCAAGGTCCTGAGCCAGCCGGGCTTCAACCTGGGCTTCATCGCCTATAACGTGACCCACCCGCCACTGGACCAGCTCAAGGTCCGGCAGGCGTTGGACATGGCCATCGATAAACCGGCCATCATCAAGGCGGTCTACCAGAGCGCCGGGCAACTGGCCGAAAACGCCCTGCCGCCCGGCCAATGGGGCTTCGACCCGACCATCAAGGACGCCCCCTACGACCCGGCCAAGGCCAGACAATTGCTCAAAGAAGCCGGGATCGCACCGGGCACGCAGATCAACCTGTGGGCCATGACCGTTCAGCGTGCCTCCAACCCCAACGCCCGGATGTCGGCCCAGATGATTCAGTCCGACTGGGAGAAGATCGGCATCAAGGCCAACATCGTCACCTATGAGTGGGGCGAGTACATGAAGCGCGCCAAGGCCGGCGAGCATGATGTGATGATCTACGGCTGGACCGGCGACAACGGTGACCCGGACAACTGGCTGGGCGTGCTGTACAGCTGTGCGGCGGTCAAGGGCAGCAACTATGCCAAATGGTGCGACCCGGCGTACGACAAGCTGGTGCAACAGGCCAAGGTGACCACCAGCCGTGACGAGCGCATCAAGCTGTATCAACAGGCGCAGAAAGTGCTCAAGACGCAGGTGCCGATCACGCCGATTGCCAACTCCAAAGTGTTCCAGCCCATGCGCGTGGAAGTTCAGGACTTCAAGATCAGCCCGTTTGGCCTGACGCCGTTCTATGGCGTCAGTCTGAGCAAGTAACGCCTTCCAGAATCAGGTAACAGCTCGACACCAACCGGGTGCATTCAACACGCCCGGTTGCGTGTTAATGGTGCGATAACGCTTCAAATGACATCGCGCAAACGATCAACTGCGCAAAAATTATACTTTCGCGACATTCCTGTACGCTCGTTCCACTTTTTACCGCCTCTTTGACGTCAGGTTCTTGCTTCGGGTATGACCCCTGCATAAGTATCGGACGGATCGGCTCATGGTCGTTCCCTCCCAATGACAATAACTGAGGCCTCCATGCTCAAACACGCAGTCATTCCGTTCATCGTCGGCGCAAGCCTGCTGGCCAGCGCACCCTTCGCCCAGGCGGCATCCAACCTTGTGTTCTGCTCAGAGGGCAGCCCGGCGGGTTTCGACCCGGCGCAGTACACGACCGGTACCGATTTCGACGCCTCGGCCGAAACCGTTTTCAACCGGCTGGTCCAGTTCGAGCGTGGCGGAACCGCTGTAGAGCCAGGCCTGGCAACCCGTTGGGAGGTTTCTCCGGACGTGCTGACCTACACTTTCCATCTGCGTCAGGGCGTCAAGTTCCACACAACGCCGTACTTCAAGCCCAGCCGTAATTTCAACGCCGATGACGTGCTGTTCACGTTCAATCGCATGATCGACAAGGAGCAGCCGTTCCGCAAAGCGGCCCCGACCGAATTCCCCTACTTCACCGACATGGGCATGGACACCAACATCGCCAAGGTCGAAAAAGTCGACGACTACACCGTGAAGTTCGTGCTCAACACAGTCGATGCCGCCTTCATCCAGAACATGGCCATGTCCTTCGCGTCGATCCAGTCCGCCGAGTACGGCGCGCAGCTTCTCAAGGAAGGCAAGGCGGCGGACATCAACCAGAAGCCCATCGGCACTGGCCCGTTCGTGTTCAAGAGCTACCAGAAAGACTCCAACATCCGTTACACCGGCAACAAGGATTACTGGAAGCCTGAAGACGTCAAGGTCGACAACCTGATCTTCGCCATCACCACCGACCCGTCGGTGCGCATGCAGAAGCTCAAGAAGAACGAATGCCAGATCACGGCCTATCCTCGCCCTGCCGACCTTGAGCCGCTCAAGGCCGACAAGAACCTGCTGATGCCCGATCAGGCAGGCTTCAACCTGGGTTACATCGCCTACAACGTGATGGACAAGATCAAAGGCAGCGACGAACCCAACCCGATGGCGCAGTTGAAAGTTCGTCAGGCGCTGGACATGGCGGTCAACAAACAGCAGATCATCGACTCGGTCTACCAGGGCGCCGGGCAACTGGCGGTCAACGCCATGCCACCCACCCAGTGGTCCTATGACACCACCATCAAGGACGCCAAGTACGATCCCGAAAAGGCCAAGGCCCTGCTCAAGGAAGCCGGCATCAAGGAAGGCACCGAAATCACCCTGTGGGCGATGCCCGTCCAGCGCCCCTACAACCCCAACGCCAGGTTGATGGCCGAGATGCTTCAGGCCGACTGGAAGAAGATCGGCATCAACGCCAAGATCGTCAGTTATGAGTGGGGCGAGTACATCAAACGCTCCAAGTCCGGCGAAAACGGCGCCATGCTGATTGGCTGGAGCGGTGACAACGGCGACCCGGACAACTGGCTGGGCACCCTGTTCGGCTGCGATGCCATCAATGGCAACAACTTCTCCAAGTGGTGCGACAAGCCTTACGACGCGGTGATCAAACAGGCCAAGGCCACTCCGGACCAGGCCAAACGTACCGAGCTATACAAACAAGCCCAGCACCTTCTCAAGGATGCCGTACCGATGACCCCTATCGCGCACTCGACGGTCTATCAACCGATGCGCAATACCGTTGTGGACTTCAAGATCAGTCCGTTTGGCCTGAACTCCTTTTATGGAGTCGGCGTGAAGTAATAGCAATTTGCCTGCGCTGTTTATACAGCGCAGGCCCCTGATTCTCTGAATGGAAAAATAAACGCAGTGGCCTGGCTATTAAAAGCAACCACCTACTAACAATAAGATTTTTTCCTACAACAACTGAGTCCTGCGAACCTATTTACCGCAAGCTTCGGCCGACATACCGTCATGAATAGCTATATTCCATGTGGGATTGCAGACGTTGTTACTTCACATTATTGCTTTCGGACGTGTAGTTACATATGTGTGCTATCACTCGTCCTTTGGGAAATAGGGATCATGTATGCGTAAAACTATCGCAATGACATCGCTGCTGGGGCTGCTCGGTTCAACAACGGCAACACAAGCCGCCAACAGCCTGGTGTTCTGTTCCGAAGCCAGCCCGGCCGGTTTCGACACGGCCCAGTACACCGCCGCGACAGACAACGATGCCGCAGAGCCCATCTACAACCGCCTGACCGAATTCAAGCCCGGCGACACCACGGCCGTCCCGGCACTGGCAACCAGCTGGGATGTTTCTCCCGACGGGCTGGTCTACACCTTCCACTTGAGAGAAGGCGTCAAGTTCCACAGCAACAAGGACTTCAAGCCCAGCCGCGACTTCAATGCCGACGATGTGGTGTTTACCTTCAACCGCATGCTCAAGACCGATCACCCGTTTCGCGTGGCCTATCCGACCGAGTTCCCTTATTTCAACGGCATGGGGCTGAACAAGAAGATCAAGTCCATCGAAAAGACCGGGCCACTGACCGTCGTTTTCACCCTCAATACCGTCGATGCGGCATTCATTCAGAACATCGCCATGAACTTCGCCTCGATCCTCTCGGCCGAATACGCCGAACAACTCATGGCCAAGGGCGACCCACGGGATATCAACCAGCAACCGATCGGCACGGGGCCCTTCGTGTTTCAGCGCTATCAGAAGGACTCGCAGATTCGCTACAAGGCCAACAAGGAATACTGGGACCCGAGCCGCGTCAAGATCGACCAGTTGATTTTCGCCATCAATACCGACGCCTCGGTGCGCATGCAGAAGCTGCGCAAGAACGAGTGCCAGGTTTCGCTCAACCCTCGCCCTGCCGACCTCGAAGCCCTGAAGGCCGACAAGCAATTGCAGGTACTGCAACGCCCCGGCTTCAACCTGGGCTATATCTCCTACAACGTGCGTCATGAGCCTCTGGGCAATCTGCAAGTGCGCAAGGCGCTGGACATGGCGGTCAACAAGCAGGCCATCATCAACGCGGTGTATCAGGGGTCGGGACAACTGGCCGTCAACGCCATGCCTCCAACCCAGTGGTCCTATGACGACACCATCAAGGACACGCCTTTCGATCCGGAAAAAGCCAAAGAGCTGCTGCGTGCCGCTGGCGTCAAGGAGGGCACCGAGCTGACGCTGTGGGCCATGCCGGTCCAGCGCCCTTACAACCCCAATGCCAAGCTGATGGCCGAAATGCTTCAGGCGGACTGGGCCAAGGTCGGCATCAAGGTCAAGATCGTCAGCTATGAGTGGGGTGAGTACCTCAAGCGCACCAAAAACGGGGAGCACGACATCTCGCTGATCGGCTGGACCGGTGACAACGGCGACCCGGACAACTGGCTGGGCACTCTTTACAGCTGTGCCGCGATTGGCGGTAACAACTATTCGATGTGGTGCGACGAGAAATACGACGCCCTGATCAAGGCGGCCATTTCCACCACCGACCGGGAAAAACGCATCGGCCTGTACAAACAGGCACAGCACTACCTCAAGGAGCAGGTCCCCATTACCCCTGTGGCGCATTCAACGGTCAGCCAGCCGTTGCGCGCCGACGTTCAGGGGTTCCATGTCAGCCCGTTCGGGCGCAACAGTTTCTCGGGAGTCAGCCTCAAGGACTGATTCACAAGGCCATCCGCGTGCATCGTTTTCAGGCAGAAAGCGGTGCACTCGGGTGCCTGAACCATAAAAACAAAGTCAGGCTTCAAACCTGACATTCCCCAAGCCAGACAGAAAAAATCTGGCGTTTATAAAAGCGGTACAAAGGAGCAGTACATCTTGAAAACAACCAGCACGGCATTGCTTGCCTTATCTCTGACCTCCTTCGGTGCGGTAACCCAGGCAGAGGAAAGCAGCCACAGCTTCATCCCGACCCAGTTGAACACCTCCAGTGCACAGGACGAAGCCAAAGGTTTCTTCGAGGATCAGCACCTGACCGGTACCACCCGTAACTGGTATTCCAACGAACTGCGTCGTCGCGATGACCGGTTCAGTTATCAGAAGAACGGCGTGGCGACACCGACCCCTCGCCGCATCAACTGGGCACAAGGCACCATCGTCAATTACAGCTCGGGCTTCACTCAGGGCACGATCGGCTTCAGCACCGAAGTCGCCCTGTACAACGCCATCGCGCTGGAAAGGGATCGCAAGAACATCGCAGGCAGTTCCAACCGGACGCTGGCCGACAGCGACGGAGATGCCGTCGGGCAATGGAGCAAGCTGGGCCTGGGCAACGTCAAGGCCCGTATCTCCAATACCACGCTTACGGCAGGCCGCCAGTCGGTGAACACGCCGGTCATCGCCTACATCGGTAACCGTTCCTTGCCTTCCAGCTTCCAGGGCTTTGCCTTGCAGAGCGATGAACTGAACAACCTGTCCATTCAGGCCGCCAGCTTCGACCGGGTTTCACCCCGTACCGAACAGAGCCTGAGCAAGTTCCGCTCCGAATACGCCACCAACAACGCCAACGCAGACCGCCTGAGCATGGTGGGCGCGGACTACAAGCCGTTCGACAACCTGACCACCAGCCTGTACGCCTCGGATCTGGAAGATATCTGGAAACAGTACTACTTCGGTTTCACCCACGAAATCGGTGACAGCAAGGAAGTGGCCCTGAGCACCAACCTCAACTACTACAAGACCAAGGATGCAGGTCAGAGCAAGCTGGGGCCGATCGATAACGATACCTACAGCCTGTCCTTCACCGCGACCCACCGGGCGCACAGCTTCGGTATCGCGTATCAGGAAGTCATGGGCAACGAATACTTCGACTATGCCCATGAAACCAACGCCATCTTCCTGGCCAACTCCCTGTTCTCGGACTTCAACGGCCCGAACGAAAAATCCCTGCAGCTCAGCTATGTGATCGACATGAGCAGCTATGGCGTACCCGGTCTGAAGTTCAATGCCTATCAGGCGCGTGGCTGGGGCATCGACGGTACTCACTACAAGGGCACCGCCTACAGCGACGTCAACCGGATGGATGGCGAGCATCACTATGAGTACGGCGTCGGCACCACCTACGCCGTTCAGTCCGGCCCACTCAAGGCCACCACCATTCGCGCCACCTACACCACCCACCGCGCCAGTGAGTTCCAGTCAGATGGCAACATCAACGAGCTGCGCATCGTGACCACCATTCCGTTCAAGATTCTGTAACCGGTCATGCCGTTGCGGTGCGTGTCGTGCCATGGGCATGACATACACCGCAGCCATGGCTTCCGCACTGCAAAAGGAGGTTTCTATTGAAACGACTCACACTACGCGCCTCGATCGCCATCGCTGTATTCGGCCTCGCTGCCAGTGTCTGTGCCAAACCGCTGGTGGTCTGTACCGAAGCCAGCCCGGAAGGCTTCGATATCGTGCAATACACCACGGCGGTCACCGCAGACGCTTCGGCGGAAACCATCCTTGAGCGCCTGGTGGCTTTCGCCCCCGGCACCACGGATACCGTTCCCGGCCTGGCCGAAAGCTGGGAGATCAGCCCTGATGGCCTGAGCTACACCTTCAAGCTGAGACACGGGGTCAAATTCCAGACCACCGACTATTTCAAGCCCACCCGCGACATGAACGCCGAAGATGTGCTCTGGAGCTTCCAGCGGCAGATGGATACCAGCCATCCCTGGCATGCCCGTTCGCTGGTCGGCTACCCCTATTTCGAGAGCATGGGCTTCAAGGACCTGCTCAAAAGCGTCGAAAAACTCGACGACTACACCGTGAAGTTCACCCTCACGCGGGCGGAATCGCCTTTTCTGCGCAACCTGGCCATGCCGTTCACCTCGATCTACTCGGCCGAGTACGCCGATCAGTTGCTCAAGCGTGACAAGACTGCCGAACTCAACAGCAAACCCATCGGCACCGGTCCGTTCATCCTGACGCGCTATGCCAAGGACGCGCAGGTCCGCTATAAAGCCAACCCGGACTACTGGAAGCTGAAAGTGCCCAGTGAAGCGCTGATCTTTGCGATCACGCTGGACAACAACACGCGGCTGCAAAAACTCAAGGCCAATGAATGTCAGGTTGCGCTTTATCCAAAACCTGACGATATTGCGAACATCAAGGCTGACCCGAATCTCAAGATCGACGAGATGGAAGCCATGATGACCAGTTATGTCGCCATCAACACGTCGCACCAATACCTGGGCGATGTGCGTGTACGACAAGCGATCAACCTGGCGTTCGACAAGAAGTCCTACATCAAGGCACTGTTTGGCGAAGGCAAGGCCACCGAGGGCGTCGGCCCCTACCCACCGACCATGATCGGCTACGACAACGATAGCCAGAGCCCGCCGTACGATCCGGCAAAAGCCCGTACCTTACTCAAAGAGGCCGGTGTTCCAGAGGGACAGGTGTTTACCCTGTTCGCACGCAATGGCGGTGCCGTGACCAACCCGAATCCGTTGGTCGGGGCCCAGATGTTGCAGGGAGATCTGGCCAAGGTCGGTATCAAGCTGGACATTCGCGTCATGGAATGGGGCGAGATGCTTAAACGCGCCAAGAATGGCGAACATGACATGGTGTTTGCAGGCTGGGCAGGCGACAACGGCGATCCGGATAACTTCCTGACCCCGAACCTGAGCTGCGATGCCGCAAAAAATGGCGAAAACTACGCTCGCTGGTGCAACAAGGTCTTTGAAGACGCGATCACCCAGGCCAGGGAAAAAACCGACCCCGCCGAACGTGCCGTGCTCTACAGGCAAGCCCAGCAAGTGTTCAACCAGGAGCAACCATGGATAAGCCTGGCGTATCCGAAACTGTTCGTTGCAATGCGTAAGAATGTCGAAGGCTTTCATATCAGCCCGCTGACCAATAACAACTTCACCACTGCACAGGTGAAGTAGAGAGAAACGGCCGCCCGCGCCCACAAGGCAACGGCGGCATGCCTGACCGGCTGATGAGGTACACCACGAGATGTTTAGTTTTATTGCCCGTCGGGTAGGGTTACTGATCCCTACCTTCTTCGGCATCACCCTGTTGACGTTCGCCCTGATTCGCCTGATCCCCGGCGATCCGGTCGAAGTCATGATGGGTGAACGCCGGGTCGACCCGGAAATGCACGCCCAGGCCATGGAACGCCTGGGGCTGAACAAACCGCTTTATGCCCAGTACATCGATTACATCGGCAAGCTCGCTCAGGGCGACCTTGGCGAATCACTGCGCACCCGTGAAAGCGTGTGGACCGAATTCAGCTCGCTGTTCCCCGCGACCCTGGAGCTTTCCATCGCCGCGCTGATCTTTGCCGGAATTGTCGGCCTGCTCGCCGGCGTCATTGCAGCACTCAAACGTGGCTCGCTGTTCGATCACGGCGTCATGGGGATCTCCCTGGCGGGCTACTCGATGCCGATCTTCTGGTGGGGCCTGATCCTCATCATGTTCTTCTCCGTTTCTCTGGGCTGGACGCCGGTATCGGGGCGCATCGACCTGCTCTACGACATTCAGCCCGTCACCGGCTTCATGCTGATCGACACCCTGCTCAGCGATGAAGAAGGCGCCTTTCTCGATGCCCTGCATCACCTGATCCTGCCGGCCATCGTGCTGGGCACCATTCCGCTGGCGGTCATCGCCCGGATGACCCGCTCCTCGATGCTGGAAGTGCTGCGTGAAGACTACGTGCGTACCGCTCGGGCCAAGGGCCTGTCACCGGCTCGCGTGGTCTTCGTTCACGGCCTGCGCAATGCCCTGATTCCGGTGCTGACCGTGTTCGGCCTGCAGATCGGTACCCTGCTGGCCGGTGCTGTTCTGACCGAAACGATCTTCTCCTGGCCGGGCATCGGCAAGTGGCTGATCGAAGCCATCGGCGCCCGTGACTACCCGGTGGTGCAGAACGGCATTCTGCTGATCGCCTGCCTGGTGATCCTGGTCAACTTCGTGGTGGACATCCTCTACGGCTTTGCCAACCCACGCATCCGTCACCAGCGCTGAGATCCTGACTCATGAGCACACCTACTTCTCCGGTAGCAGTCGATCAAAGCCTGCTTTACCCCTCCCCTTACAAAGAATTCTGGTACGCCTTCTCCAGGAACAAAGGTGCCGTGGCCGGCCTGATGTTCATGGCCCTGATCGTGTTCTGCGCCCTGTTCGCCCCCTGGGTCGCGCCACACGACCCGAGCGAGCAGTACCGGGACTTTCTGCTGACACCTCCGGTCTGGCTCGAAGGTGGTCAATGGCAATTCATCCTCGGCACCGACGAGCTGGGGCGTGACCTGTTATCACGCCTGATTCACGGCTCACGGCTGTCGCTGCTGATCGGTCTGTCCTCGGTCGTGATGTCGCTGATCCCCGGTATCCTGCTGGGACTGCTGGCAGGGTTCTTTCCGCGCTTTCTCGGCCCTTCGGTCATGCGTCTGATGGACATCATGCTCGCCCTGCCATCGCTGCTGCTGGCCGTGGCCATCGTCGCGATTCTCGGCCCAGGCCTGATCAACACCGTGATCGCCATCGCCATCGTGTCGCTGCCCTCTTATGTGCGCCTGACTCGTGCGGCGGTGATGGGTGAACTGAACCGTGACTACGTGACTGCAGCCCGTCTGGCGGGGGCAACTCTGCCACGTCTGATGTTCATCACCGTACTGCCCAACTGCATGGCACCGCTGATCGTACAGGCAACCCTGAGTTTCTCCTCCGCCATCCTCGATGCCGCGGCCCTGGGCTTCCTGGGGCTTGGCGTACAGCCGCCAACACCTGAGTGGGGCACCATGCTCGCCTCGGCCCGCGACTACATCGAACGCGCCTGGTGGGTCGTGAGCCTGCCCGGTCTGACCATTTTGCTCAGCGTGCTGGCAATCAACCTGATGGGCGACGGCCTGCGCGATGCGCTGGACCCGAAACTCAAGAATGCCGCCTGAGGAGATTCGTATGTCACTTCTGCAAATCCAGAATCTCAATGTCCGCTTCGGCGACGCCAATGCCGTTCCCGTCGTGGACGGTCTGTCGCTGAGTGTCGAGAAAGGCGAAGTCCTGGCCATCGTCGGCGAATCGGGGTCCGGCAAGTCCGTAACCATGATGGCGCTGATGGGCTTGATCGATGCCCCCGGCATCATCACCGCAGATTCGCTGAACTTCGACGGCCATGACCTGCTCAAGCTCAACGCACGCCAGCGCCGTCGCATCATCGGCAAGGATCTGGCCATGGTCTTCCAGGACCCGATGACCGCCCTGAACCCCAGCTATACGGTAGGGTTCCAGATCGAAGAGGTTCTGCGCCAGCACCTGAAACTGTCCGGCAAGGCGGCACGCCAACGCGCTCGGGAACTGCTCGAAAAAGTGGAAATTCCTGGCGCTGCGGCACGTCTGGATGCCTACCCGCACCAGTTGTCCGGCGGCATGAGCCAGCGCGTGGCGATTGCCATGGCCATTGCCGGTGAACCCAAGCTGCTGATTGCCGACGAACCGACCACCGCGCTGGATGTGACCATCCAGGCACAGATCATGGACCTGCTGCTGAGCCTGCAAAAAGAGCAGGACATGGCACTGGTGCTGATCACTCACGATCTGGCCGTCGTCGCCGAAACCGCGCAGCGCGTCTGCGTGATGTATGCCGGTCAGGCGGTCGAAGTCGGCCAGGTGCCCGGTCTTTTCGACATCCCGGCCCACCCGTACAGCGAAGCGCTGCTGGCGGCGATCCCGGAACACAGCATGGGCGCAGAGCGTCTGGCGACATTACCGGGCATGGTACCCGGCCGTTATGACCGCCCGCTGGGCTGCCTGCTGTCGCCACGCTGCCCTTATGCACAGGAAACCTGCCGCATCCAGCGCCCGACCCTGGACCCGAAAGCCCATAGCCAGGCACGTTGCTTCTATCCCTTGAATCAGGAGGTGGCGTGATGAGCGTCGTACTGACCGCCCGCGACCTTAACCGTCATTACGAAGTCTCGCGTGGCCTGTTCAAGGGCCATGCGCTGGTTCGCGCCCTCAACGGTGTGTCCTTTGAACTGGAAGCGGGAAAGACCCTGGCCGTGGTCGGAGAATCGGGTTGCGGCAAATCCACGCTGGCTCGTGCCCTGACCCTGATCGAAGAGCCCACCTCTGGCTCCCTGAAAATCGCGGGCAAGGAAGTGACCGGGGCCAGCAAGGCCGATCGCAAACAACTGCGCAAAGACGTGCAGATGGTCTTTCAGAGCCCGTATGCCTCACTCAACCCCCGGCAGAAGATTGGTGACCAGCTGGGTGAGCCCCTGCTGATCAACACCGACCTCAGCCGTGCCGAGCGGCGGGAAAAGGTTCAGGCCATGATGAGTCAGGTGGGTCTGCGCCCCGAGCACTATCAGCGCTACCCGCACATGTTCTCCGGTGGTCAGCGCCAGCGTATTGCCCTGGCCCGCGCCATGATGCTGCAACCCAAGGTGCTGGTGGCCGACGAACCGACCTCCGCGCTGGACGTGTCGATTCAGGCTCAGGTGTTGAACCTGTTCATGGACCTTCAGCAGGAGTTCAACACGGCCTATGTGTTCATTTCCCACAACCTGTCGGTGGTTCGCCATGTGGCCGACACGGTGTTGGTGATGTACCTGGGGCGTCCTGCGGAAATGGGGCCGAAGGAGGAAATCTACAGCCGCCCTCTGCACCCTTATACGCAGGCGCTGCTGTCGGCGACTCCGGCCATTCACCCTGACCCGCTGAAACCGAAGATCAAGATTGTCGGCGAACTTCCCAACCCGCTCGATCCGCCAAGCGGCTGCGCTTTCCACAAGCGCTGCCCTTACGCGACCGAACGGTGTTCACAGGAAGAGCCGGCCTTGCGGACGGTGGATAACCGTCAGGTGGCCTGTCACTACGCGGAGCAGTTTGTAGCGGCGTAATAGCCTTTCGCGAATGAATTCGCTCCCACACCTGTAGGAGCGAATTCATTCGCGATCAATATCACCGCCCGCGATGGGCTCTCGCGATCAATAAACATCCCTTCTGTAACGCCCCTGCTCGATCAACGCCGTTACCACCGGCTCACCCAGCACGTCCTTCAACACCTGATCCACGCCCGCGGCCATCCCTTCAAGGCTGCCACAGATGTAAAGGGCTGCGCCCTGATCCAGCCAGACGCGCAACTCACCCGCCGCCTCACGCAATTTATCCTGCACATAGACTTTCTCGGCCTGATCACGCGAGAACGCCAGATCCAGACGCGCCAGATCACCACAAGCCAACCAACCCTGCAGCTCGCCGGAACAGTGAAAGTCATGGGCGGCATTGCGCTCGCCAAACAGCAGCCAGTTGCGTGATTGCCCTTGTGCGATACGCGCCTTGAGCAGACTGCGCAGCCCCGCCAGCCCGGTGCCGTTACCCAACAGAATCATCGGTACAGGCTCGACCGGCAGATGGAAACTGCTGTTGCGGCGCAGACGCAGGCTGACGGCCCCTTCCAGTGCAACATGCTCGGTCAGCCAGCCAGACCCCAGCCCCAGGCTGCCATCAGGATGCAGCTCCTGGCGAACGATCAGTTGCAACACGCCCTCTTCCGGGATCGAGGCAATGGAGTATTCGCGCACGGCCAACGGCACCAGAGAATCGATCAGAGACTGGGCATGCAGGCCCACCAGATGCGCGCGATGCTGCGGCAATTGGCGAGTCGCCAGCGCCTGAGCCAGCGTCTCCTGCAAATCGTCCACGGTGACCCGCGTCTCCGGAGCAATGCCCAGGCCCTTCAGAAAATGCTCGATGGCCGCCTCGCCGTTACGCGGCAATACCTCGACCAGATCTCCGGCCTGCCAGGTCGCCGCGTCAGGTGCCCGCAGATCCAGCAGAAAGACCTTGGAGCCACTGCTGCCAGGGTTCAGCAGTTCACGGCGAGTCAGGGTCCAGTTCTCGAAAGCCGGAGCCTGCCAGGGCGCGGATGGCTGGCTTCCCGTCAGTTGCCCCAGTTGTTGCTGCCAGAGCTGCAAGGCAGCCGGGTCGGCACTGTCAACTTCGACCGGAGCAAACAGCGTGCTGCCGCCGCGCTCGCTCAACCAGCCATGCAGGCGATGTGCGAAGCCGCAGAAATGTTGATACTGCCGGTCCCCCAGGGCCAGCACGGCATAGTTCAGGTTCTGCAACGATAACGGGCTGCCCAGCACGCTGCGCTCGAATCCCCGGGCGCTGTCCGGAGCCTCGCCATCGCCGAAAGTGCTGACCACAAACAAGGCATTGCTGCTTTGGCTCAGGTCCTGCCCGGTCAGGTCACCCAGACGCTGCACGCGCACCGGCAAACCTGCCGACTGCAATTGCCCGGCCGTCTGCCAGGCCAGCTGCTCGGCAAAACCGCTCTGGCTGGCAAAACCGATCAGCCACGACGAGGCTTCATTGTCCGGATGGCTGGCCACACCGCCACGGGCATTTCTGATCTCGCGCTTCTTGCGGCGACGGTCCAGATACAGCAACCAGCCGGTGATGAAGAACAGAGGCATCAGCAACGAGGCGACCGTCATGACAATACGTCCGCCCAGCCCGAAATAGCTGCCCACGTGCAGGGCATAGTTGCTGGTCAGCAACCGGGCACCGAAGCTCTTTTCCTCATAGCGCGACACGAAATTGATCTTGCCGGTGGCCGGGTCCAGATTGAGGGTGCCGAAGGCACGTGGGTGCGGTGAGTCCTTGAGCAGGTAGAACACGGTGGCTGGCTGACCACCATTGGCTGGCAGCCTCAGGTTATAAGAACTCAGCTCCGGCCCTGCGGTTTCCTGAATGCTCTTCCAGACGGCGTCGTAATCCACGACCAGCGGGCCGGGAGCCGAAGTTTTCTTGCCACCGCCATTGCGCTGCTCGCCCACCGGAGCATCGTCCAGCAATGCGGTCATGCCGTTGCGGAACCATTCATAGGACCAGTTCAACCCCGTCAGGGCAAACAGCAGGTAAAGCAGCAGGCACCAGGTTCCGAATACCGAGTGCAGGTCCCAGTTGAAACTCCGGCCTTTTTTCGCCCAGTCCATGGTCAGCCAGACGCGCCAGTCCAGCGGCTTGCGAGGCCAGCGCAAATAAAGACCGGACAGGCAGAAGAACACCAGAATCACGGTACTGGCCGCCGTGATCTGCTTGCCGACTTCGCCTGCGGCAAGGAAGCGGTGCAGATTCAGGACGAAATCAAAGAACCCCTCGCCCACACCGTTGCCTCTCAGCTCACCGGTATAAGGGTCGAAGTTGCGCTTGGGGCCACGCCGCTCACCCGGCTCGGGGGTGAAATACACCTGGGCGACACGATTGCCGACTGTCTGCACACGCAGAATCGCAACCTTCAGCCCCGTCGCCGCCTCAAGCCGACGGACCAGTTCGGGTGGAGGCAAAGTGGCAGCCCGCTCCTCGACAAGCAGAACATCCGGGTTGAGTGCATCGAGGATTTCGTCCTCGAATGAATACAGCGCCCCGGTAATGCCCATCAAGGCCAGTACCAGCCCCGCCGTGATTCCGAAGAACCAATGAACCTGAAACAGGACCTTCTTCAACACACCCATCCACCTCACCGGTCTTTTGCGGCGCGTAGTATGCGCTAAATGTTATTTATTCTCATCTGTAACCTTGCACAAAAAATGAGCTTCAGCCTCTGCAAACACGGCACAGGTTCTCCCCCCGAAGGCCCATGATTGACGGCTTCTCAAAATCATTCCGATATTCTTTCAATCATCCGGCTCATACAACGGCTAACAAAAAAACATCATTAAAAAACACTTATATATTCACCTTATATTACTTCGTCGACTGACTAATTGCTCAACACTTCTCCTACAACATCCGACTATCTTTCCACTTTGACACTCCTGTTCATCAAACAATAACCTTCCTATCAAGCAACCGTTGCAACACATGAACAGGGATCCAATAACGACCCCTAGGAAGATAAGGACATATCCAATGAATGCAGTAATGGAACGACTGACCATTAATCAGGGAAGCACTGGCGATAACATTACCGATGAAGCAATAAAAGCACCGGAAGTGTTTTTCAATGTTTCATCCGCCAATGACTCCGGTATCAAACGCACACCGGGCTTGATCCTGACCAAACAACAGATCGTCAACCTCAAGCAATATGAGCTGATCGGGCTTTCGCTGCCCACGGAACTTGAAGAAGTCATTACCTACCTGGGGTATTCAAGTGGCGCCGGGACCGGACTTGAACCTGAGGACTTCCTGAAAAGTTACAAGCTTGTCCATGGTCATGCCCGACGCTGGAATCCGCTGCGCAGCGAACTGCTGGCGGTCGGCAGCAAGCTCAAGGTCTTTGCAGGCCAGATGCAGGTTTACGGTCAGAGCATGGAGGACATCTACAGCGACATAAAGGGAGGGGTCGTCATTGAAAAGTACCGCATCAAGACGCTTGAAGATGTAAAGCGTCTGACCCTTGAACTGGGCGACCGCTTTCCGGGCATCGAGCTGGATGAAAGCGACAGGGAAACAGCCAGGGATGTAGGGTTCTACCTTGACGAGATCCTGCGCAAGGTCAAGGAAAGCCAGAACGATGCGCAAAGCATCAAGAAAGAACTGGACCGCTTCGGCCTTGATCTTTCGCTCTATGTGGCTCCCGAGATTCAGCGCAAGGTCACGGCCATCGATAACAGCTCCCTGCCCAACGACGTGATCAGGCTGAACGGTGCCATCGAGCAACGGGCAAAAGACATTGACGAAAAGAACAAGGAATACAAGGCGGCCGTCGAGCGATCGCTGGGGTCGGTCAGCAAGCTCAATATTGCCGGGCTGGCCCTGGGTATCTATTTCGGCGTGGAAGCCGAAGATGTCCGCAAGACCCGCAACAACCTGATCGCCCAACAGAACAAGGACATTGAAGAACTGCAACTCAAGAACAAGATTCTCGGTTCTTTGAGCCGGGTAAAGTTCGACTTGCAGAACCTTGTAACCGTGGTCATTGACGCAGACGTGGCGACCCAGAATCTGATCACGGTCTGGAACAAACTGTTTCTGTTCATTGATGAATCGGCCAGGGCTTCATCGGAAATAACGGATGCCCTGTCTCTGAGACTGTTCATGAACCGTTTCAGGCAAGTTGTACAACCATGGAAGACCATCGAACAGGACTCTGATGCATTACTGGATGTATTCAAAGAAGCGGACGATGAATTCAAACGGATTTACGGGAAATAAAAACATGAACGGCACTATCACCTCCATTGGCACAGCGTTGAACGTACAGGCACCCGATCTATCGATCATGTCCACCAGCCTGGCGTCCATGAACAACAGCATGATCAGCGCAGATATCCTGTACGCCAAGACCCTCTATCTGCCCAACGTCTACGAGCGCTTCAAACGTATCAACAAGACGGTCGTTATCGAACGACAGCGTCTGGGTGAATACTGCGCGCGACTGGCAATCGATGTCGATTCCAAGATTTCTCTCTTGCGAAAATACGAGCAGGAACTCAGAGAGTCGACCGATCCGGATGAAATCAGTGACATACAGGCCGAGTGTGCTTACACCCTCAAGAGCGCCATGGGTACAGCCGGTAACGAAGCATACAAACTCGCCAACGCGCTGCGTGAAATGAAAGAACCCGTCAACCGCCAGCAGACACAAGGGTTCAAGACGAGCATCGAGCAAGACATCGTCAAGGTGACCACCAACATCGATGACACCCTGGTCCGGTTGACCGGCCTCAAGGAAGAGCGCCGCGTCCTGAGCGCCGCCATTGATGCGATTGAGAGCAAGGGATTTGCCAATATTGCCAGGGACACCCTCCTCACGGCGGAGAAAGTGGTGGCGCTAGGGGTTCAACCCCCTCAGATGGAGGTGATCGCCCTGGCCATCGAACAAATGAAGGCCACCCTGGAATATGGTGCCGAGGGCATCAACTTCATTGGCATGATCAAACGCCGCGACAGCCTGCGTGAACGAGTCGACAAGCTGTCCGAACAACTGGCGCAGAAGGAAAAGGAAAAACTGGGACTGGCTCAGCGTGTCGAATTGATCGGGTATTTCCATACCATGGACGACCAACGCTCCCTGTACCTGGAGCAGTACAAGAAAATCGTTGATACGGTCGACAGCTTCCTCGCCATCAACAAGGCCGGAGCAGCCGACGACGAGGAGCGCAACACGCGTTTCATCAGTTCCGGCCTGCAACTGACAGCCTACTTGCGCCCCATCCGCTGACCGCTCCGCACGCAGAATGCCGGGGAAGTGGCTCTTCCGCTTCCCCGGCCACTCTCACACATCTGCCTCTCCCTCCCTACAGCTGCGTACAGGACCTTCATCATGGCTGGGCAACTTATCGATCAAAGCGACCTGACAGGGCTCGACAACTACCTGCAGGTCCTGCACAACCTCCCGGCGTTCACTCGCGCCTTCAAGGTCAACCTGGATCTGGTTCCGGCACGGGAATACCGCACTTACAAGATCCCCGAACTCGAAAAATGGCTGAGCATGGCCAGCCGCGATCGATCCACATGGTCAGACGTTCTGAAAGCCCTGAAAACCCTGCACGACGAGCTGGTGACCTTCATCCAGGACATCCTGCAAATATCGGCCGGCATCAAGAACAGCCAGGGAGTCACCCGGCCATTCATCACACGCTGTCAGGAACGCTTGAGTGCTTTCGTCGAGGCATTCGACCGGCAAAGGGGAACACTCCAGTCTCTTACCGAGACGATCAGCAAGATCCTGCCCCGTACCCTCGACTTTCTGAACAACAACATTTATCGCCACGCCCATCAATACAATCTGGTGGCAAAAAATCCCGGTCAGAATACGGCGCAACAATACCTCACGGCTTCACTGTCTTTTGCCAGTAACGGGCCAGCACTCTCCCCTCAGGCACGGCTCAACGGCGCACGGTTCTACGTGCAACGCATTCAGAATCAATATGCCGAAGCCTATTGCTCAGCGGCCAACATGAATGCCTACCTGTCGAGAATGAGCCAACTGCTTTGGGAAGCCTTTAACCAGACCCTGCGGATGCACAAGACGCCTTCGTCTTCCCGTCCCTGGCTGGAAACAAGACTGATGCTGGTCAGCCTGCAAGAAGCACTACGGCTGGCAAGCTGGTACAACACGGGCAGGCCCGCCGACATAAACAAACGCCCATAAAAAAGCCCGCAATCGCTGCGGGCTTTTCCGTTCAGGCTGAACGCTTAAACGTAGTACGACTTCAGCGGCGGGAAGCCATTGAACTCGACGGCGCTGTAACTGGTGGTATAGGCACCGGTGGACAGCCAGTACAGGCGATCACCGATGGCCAGGTTCAGTGGCAGGCCGTACTTGTAGTTTTCGTACATGATGTCGGCGCTGTCGCAGGTCGGGCCGGCGATGACCACTTCTTCCATCTCGCCTTTCTTCTCGGTCCAGATCGGGAACTTGATGGCCTCGTCCATGGTTTCGATCAGGCCGGAGAATTTGCCCACATCGGTGTACACCCAACGCTCGACGGCGGTACGCGATTTACGCGCCACCAGCACGACTTCGCTGACCAGGATACCGGCGTTGGCGATCAGCGAACGGCCTGGCTCCAGAATGATTTCCGGCAGGTCATCACCGAAGTCTTCCTTCAGGAAGCGGATGATTTCCTCGGCGTAGGTTTCCAGGCTGTTGGTACGGGTGATGTAGTTGGCCGGGAAGCCGCCACCCATGTTGATCAACTTGAGCTCGATGCCGTCTTCTTCTTTCAGACGCTCGAAGATGACCTTCACCTTGGCGATGGCCGCGTCCCAGACGCTGATGTCGCGCTGCTGGGAGCCGACGTGGAACGAAATGCCGTAAGGCACCAGACCCAGGTCACGCGCCAGGATCAGCAGGTCCATGGCCATGTCGGTCTGGCAGCCGAACTTGCGGGACAGAGGCCAGTCAGCCGTGGTCGAGCCTTCGGTCAGGATACGCACGTAGACTTTCGAGCCCGGAGCGGCCTTGGCGATGTTGCGCAGGTCGGCTTCCGAGTCGGTCGCGTACAGACGCACGCCCTTGTCGTAGAAGTAGCGAATGTCCTTGGACTTCTTGATGGTGTTGCCGTAGCTGATGCGATCTGGACCTACGCCGCGGCTCAGGACCTTGTCCAGCTCATAGATGGAAGCGATGTCGAAGCTCGAACCCTTTTCCTTGAGCAGGTCGATGATCTCGACTGCCGGGTTGGCCTTGACCGCGTAGTAGACCTGGGCGAACTCGAAACCTGCGCGCAGATCATCGTAGGCCTGGCTGATCATCTGGGTATCGATGACCACGAAAGGGGTTTCTTGCTTGTCAGCGAACGATTTGATCTTTTTGAAGGAATCGGCTGAGAAATAGTCTTCGACCTTGATCGGCATGCTCGGGAACTCCACTTGGCAAACAGATGAATAAATGGGTGCAAATGAACGCCCTCCGTATCCCCACTTTGGTTCGCCTACTTCCCAAGGCATGTCGCCGAAAGCAAAAAGGCCACGGAGGATCATGCCCCTTGGCCTTGCTGTCTCGTCGTCAGTACTTGAGCCGGATGGATCGTTTCCAGCATGGACGTTCGGCGCGAACTTTAGGACCTGAGGGGCTTGAGATCAACAAAAAATGTCGCGTTGGCAGACGTTTCTGCCGCAAGCGGCGACCACGTCGCCTTTACACCTCTGTGTAACCGACCTGCATGACAGCCTCATGTTCCTGCAACAACAGATTTATCGACGAGATAAGCAGGCATCGCTGATGAAAAATGGCACTAAGCACTGCTATTTGTATCAGTTCTTTCCGGGCCGAGGGATCGGCACAATCAAGGCTGATGCGGCCTTGAACCTTTCGCAGGAGGCGAACATGGCAACCTATATCAAAGAACGCTCCTTCGTCGCGTCGCTGAAATCCGTACAACCGGGCTACCTCGCAGCCTTTGACTTCTCACGCCTTGTAGAAGAAACCAGTACGGTTCCGGCAGGCACCGGCATTTCGGAAACCTTTACCCATGTCGGCAGCGATGAATACAGCTACCTGACAGCGACCACCAAGCCCCGCGATGAACTGAACTTCTGGTTTTTGTGCCGACGCTGGGACAACGGCTCCGAAAGCTACGAGATCAAGGCGCGCCACGACATGTTCTATGAGAATCCGTCACGCCTGGGAAGCCTGATCATCGAAGACAAAAGAGTGGTGATCGGCAGCTTTGGCGATACCCGCTACGTCAAGCTTCATGTACGCCCCGACAAGTCGCTGGCCAGTACCCCCGGCTGGAAAGTCCAGATAGGCACCCGCCCGCTCGCAGCCAGCGACCTTGAAAAAAAAGAGGCTGGGCCGGTCCAGATCATTGCCCCCAACGGTAATCCGCTCGGGGTCTATGGCAGGCAGAACTTCGGCAATGACTGGTGGGCTTATATTTCGTGCGCCAATCAAAATGAACCCTTGCTCCCGATGACGACCCAGCCGGTCCAGATCCTGATGAAAGTCAGTCAGTTCAATATGAACGATCCCCTGGTGTGAGGCTCAGGAGGGCTCCCGATACTGCCCGGGCGGGACACCAAACCAGCGCAGGCATGCCTTGTTGAAACTGCTCTGATCCCTGAATCCCAATAGCGCGGCAATGTACTTCAGGCTACGCATCGAGTTGCGCAGGAAGTTGTGGGCCATTTTCAGTCGAGCCTCGTCCTGCAGCCCGGAAAAGTGAACCCCTTCACGATCAAGGCCGTGTTGCAGGCTCCGCTTGCTGAGGTGCAAGGCCAGGGCAATATCGTCCAGCCCGCAGGGGATACCCTGCGCCAGATGCTCGGCCAGGGTACGTCGCACCCTGGCCGCCATGGAGCCACGAACCACTTCGTTCAAGCGTGTCTTGACGTGCTCGGCGTGAACGAGGTCGAGCTCCAGGCTGGCGGTAGGCAGCTTCATAGCCATCACATCGGCGTTGAAGGTGATGCTGTTGTATGGCGCATTGAAGGTCAGGTCATGCCCCAGAAATGAGGTCAGCCGAGACGTATCGGCCGGCTCGGGATAGGTGAGGGTCAGGGACAACGGTTGAGGTTTTTGATCGGGCAATAGCCAGTGAATCATCCCTAATATCTGGGCGGTTCCGGCATCGATGAACGACCTGGGCGTCTGGGAGCTGTCACGGGTGAGGTCAAAGCCAATCAACGTGATCTGATCGTTCTTTTGCTCCAGGCAGAAACAAAAGCCGTTGCCGATCAGGAGGTGATAGTCCACCAGTTTCTGCAACGCCACCCCGAGCGTGGCACTGGACATGATCGCGTAGCCCAGTAATTCAAGATTGCCCGGGTGGGCCTTTGAGTAGGCCAACAATCCATAATCGGGGTTCTGACTGCGCTGGGCGACCTCACTCATCAACTGATAGATCAGCTCCAGCCTGACGCCTTTGGGGTCACGGTGAACATCAAGGCTCTTAAAGCCAAGATCGGCAAACAGGGCCTCCATATCGACCCCCGTCTCGGCCATGGTCTGCGCAAGAACCCTGAAGCTTGCACTGGTTATTCTGTACATGGTGATACCGCACCTCAGACCCTCCCCCTTGTTCATTGATCCCGGTGAGCGCCATAAAACAGATTGAATGATATCGAGCGTTATCTGACTACCGAGTCATAGGACAAACGAAAAGAGTGTCAGGACACTCCTCCCGGCCCCCTCAATACGGGATCATGAGCCTTATCTGATAGTTCAGATAAACAGGTCGATGGGGTCCGAGGCTCTGATCCGGGCATCTCGCTATCGACGCTCACTTTCCGTCCTTAGTGATACGTTGATTTCTACCATGAAAAATTTATCTGTAAGGCTCAAGTTGATAGCCGGCTTCTCCACCGTCCTGATTGTCCTGATCATCACAACCCTGATTGGACTCAACAGCATTCAGTCGATGACTGAGCGCGCAACCAAATCCATTGCGATCAACCAACTGATCGATGAAGCCAGCCTCGTGCAAAGCTCCCGCTTACGCTATGAGGCCAGCCACAAACCTGAATACCTGAAACAGATCGACGGTGCCTTGAGTCGCGCCAACACATTGATCACCGAAAACAGAACGCACTTTTCAAGCCCTGAAGACTGGAAACGGCTGGATAACATCGAAAGCGCCCTGGCCCGTTACGCGACCGCGCTGAAGACGCTGGTCGACGTCTCGCGCCAGGGTAACGATCGCCTTGTCGATGAGGCCCGCATCCCTCTCGAAACACATTTCAAGACGGCTTTCAGCACGATTCAGGAGTTGATCAACAGCCAGAATGAGAAAGGCATTCACGAAGCCTCGTTCGCCCGGCAGCAGTTGCTGTGGTTACTGGCCTTCGCCGTCGCCCTCGGGCTGGGCGTGACCTGGCTCATTACCCGACAGATCCAGCAGCCGCTCAATGAAGCCATCGACATGGCCGAACGTATCGGTCAGGGGAATCTGGTCGGTCTGTCAGCCTCGCCACGCAAGGATGAATTTGGAGCCCTGTTGGCCGCACTGGAGCAGACCGGCCTGAACCTGCGCGGCTTGCTCGGGCAGGTCAGCCAGGTGACCGGCGAGTTGCAGAGTGCGGCGGAGGAACTGTCCGCCGTGACAGAACAGAGCAGCAGTGGCGCCCACTCGCAACGCACCGACACCGATCAGGTGGCAGTGGCCATGAACGAAATGGTGTCGACCGTCCAGCACGTGGCCGTCAGCGCCGGAGAGGCCTCGAACGCAGCGCAGTTCGCTGACCAGAAAGCCAGCCAGGGCAACCGGGTCGCCCAACAGGCCTTGACCCAGATCGAGCTGCTGGGCCAGGAGATCAACAGCTCCAGTCAGGCCGTCACGCACTTGTCCAACGAGAGCGAGCGCATCGGTGGCGTGCTGACAGTGATCAACGGGCTGGCCAGTCAGACCAACCTGCTGGCACTCAACGCTGCCATCGAGGCCGCCCGTGCCGGAGAAGCCGGACGCGGTTTTGCCGTGGTGGCCGATGAGGTTCGCGGCCTGGCCTCGCGCACTCAACAGTCCACCGCCGAAATCGAGTCGCTGATCGGCTCGCTGCAAGCCAGTGCGCAACAGGCCACGGAACGAATGAGCGCCAGTTGCCAGATGGTCGAGAACACCGTGGGGCTGACCCGCAATGTGCAGACTGAACTCAACGACATCAGCAAATCCGTCGCGACGATTCAGGTCATGAGCCTGCAAGTCGCCAGCGCCTCGGAACAACAGGACACCGTTGTAGAAGAAATAAACCGCAACATGCATGGCATCAAGGACGTGACCGAGCAAACAGCCACCGCCACTGAACAGATTGCCATCGCCGCCACCAACCTTGCCCGCCAGGGCAGTGAGTTGCAGGGCTTGATCAGGCGCTTTCAGCTATAAACCCGCCGGGATCAGAGAATCTTCATGCACCGAGTGAGACATTTTTACCGGGAGCTTGCCTCAGGCAAGCTCCAGTTGGCCTTTCAACCTGTCATGTCACTTCCTCATCGGGATCACGTGCTCTACCACGAGGCCCTCTTGCGGCACTCCAACCCCCTGAGGCGCCCCTTCACCCCGTTCGCCACACTGGAGAAGCTGGGCATGATGCAGAAGCTGGACCTGAGCGTCATGGCGACGGTGATCGACAGGCTCCGGCAGCAACCGCTCCTCTCTCTGAGCTGCAATATCTCCGCACAGAGCGCCATTCTCGACGAGGCCTGGCAACCGATCCTGCAACAGCTCACGGCAGAACCCTCGGTGGCCGCCAGACTGGTGATCGAGATCACTGAAAGTGCGGCATCACCCAGCATTTCCATGGCTGTCGACTTTGTGAAAACACTGCGTGCAACCGGTTGCCGTATTGCAGTCGACGATTTCGGCTCGGGCTACAGCACCCTGGAATTCATCCTTCAATCCAGCCCGGACATCATCAAGATCGATCAAGGCTATCTGAGACGCGCACAGGTCAATCCGGCAGGCCGCAAGACGCTTTCGCACTTATTGCCCCTCTGCAACAGCCTGGCACCCTGCGTGATTGTCGAAGGGATCGAGACGCTGGACGACAGCGAGATGGTCAATGAGATGGGAGGCAGCTGGGGCCAGGGATATCTGCTGGGAAGGCCGTCGATCGACGCGCTGGGGATGCCCTGCAAAGTGATGCCTCTGATCGGCCAGCCCATGTCGAAACACAGGCTGTCGTACCGGATGGCGAACAACGGTTAGACCGCCCCGATTGCCGGGGCGGCAACATGATCAGGCCAGCGCTTCGGCCGGCGAAACGATGCTGGTCCTGGCACCGCGGGAGCGCCCGGAACTCAGGTAAGCCGCAATCGACTCCTGAGTGACCTCGCCCAGGAACACACGCTCGGCATCCATGACCGGCAACCAGGCACGGTTGAACTCGTACATGCGCGACAGCAGGATGCGCAGGTTCTCGTCATAGGCTGCCGTGGCGTTGAACTCGCGCAGGTACTGGGCGCACGTCCCGGTCTGGCGATGCAGGTCGCGGCGACGTACATAGCCCAACGCCTTGTTATCGCCATCGGTGACCACCACGTAGCGGCGGTCGTTTTCATCCATGGCTTCCAGGGCATCGGCAACAGGCGTCTCCGGGCTGACCGACGGTGCGTTGTCGGCAGCGTCTTCGGCCTTGACCAGCAACAGCCGCTTGAGGGTGCTGTCCTGACCGACGAAGTTGGAAACGAAATCGTCGGCAGGATGTGCCAGCAGCGTGTCCGGATGATCGATCTGGATCAGCTTGCCGGCCCGGAAAATCGCAATCTTGTCGCCCAGTTTGAGCGCTTCGTCGATGTCGTGGCTGACCATGATCACGGTCTTGTTCAGTGCCCGCTGCATCTCGAAGAACTCGTTCTGGATCATCTCGCGGTTGATCGGGTCGACCGCACCGAACGGCTCGTCCATCAGCAACAACGGCGCCTCGGCCGCCAGGGCACGAATCACGCCGATACGCTGTTGCTGGCCACCAGACAACTCGCGCGGGTAGCGATGCAGGTACTGCTTGGGCTCCAGCTTGATCATGCTCATCAGTTCACGGGCACGATCATGGCAACGCTGCTTGTCCCAACCCAGCAGTTTGGGCACGACCACGATGTTTTCCTCGATGGTCATGTTCGGAAACAGGCCGATCTGCTGGATCACGTAACCGATGTTGCGACGCAGGGTCACTTCGTCCAGGCCGGTGGTGTCTTCACCGTTGATCAGCACCTTGCCGGAGGTCGGCACGATCAGGCGGTTGATCATTTTCAGCGTGGTGCTCTTGCCGCACCCCGATGGCCCGAGAAAGACGCAGATCTCACCCTCATTGACAGTCAGGCTTACCGAGTCAACGGCTTTGACGTCCTTGCCGTTGGAGGTGAAGGTTTTGGTCAGATTCTGGAGTTCGATCATTTGAGCAATCCTTTTGGAGTCAGGGTGCGTTGCAGCCATTGCAGAAGCAGGTCGGCGAAGATGGCCAGAATGCTGACCAGCAACGCGCCGACGATCAGCATCGACATATCGCTGCGGCTGATTGACGCGAGAATGAGTACGCCCAGGCCACCGGCACCGATGGTGGCGGCGATGGTCATGACACCGATGTTCATCACCACGGCGGTACGGACACCGGCCAGAATGACGGGCACGGCAATCGGTAACTCGACCATGCGCAGACGCTGGCCGAAGGTCATGCCGATGCCTTTGGCGGCTTCGCGGATACCCGCGTCCACGCCGGTCAGGGCCAGGTAGGTGTTGCGCATGATCGGCAACAGTGAATAAAGAAAGACGGCCGTGATCGCAGGCAGCGGGCCGAGGCCCTGACCGAACTTGGAGTAGAACGGCAGCAATAGCCCGAACAGGGCAATCGACGGCACCGTCAGCAGAACCGTGGCACTGGCCTGCAACGGGCCGGCCAGAACCGGAAAACGGGTCATCAGCACGCCCAGAGGGACACCCACCAGAATGGCCAGGCTCACGGCGATCCCCACGAGTGTGATGTGCTGCCAGGTCAGTTGCATGACCTGGTTCCAGTCCAGATGGGAGAAGGCGCTCAAGAAACTCATATCGTCTCCTTCCTTATTTGAGTGGATGCTGGCGCAGGAAATCTGCGGCGACCCGGGACGGGCTTTCATGATCGACATCGACACGCGCGTTGAGCTCGATCATGGTCTGGTTATCCAGCAGATCGGCCAGAGGCTTGAGCAACGTGGCGATGTCTGGATGGGCATCCAGGTACTCCTGGCGAATGACGGGCGCGGCGGTGTAATCCGGGAAGTAATGCTTGTCGTCTTCCAGCACCTTGAGCTTGAAGGCGTTCAGACGACCGTCGGTGGTGTACACCAGCCCGGCGAACACTTGCCCGTTACGCAAGGCGGTGTAGACCAGCCCGGCGTCCATCTGCCGGGTGTTCTCGCGACCGAGATTCATGTCGTAATGCTTGACCAGGCCGATCAGACCGTCGGAGCGGTTGGCGAACTCGGTGTCCAGCGCTACGACATGACCCTCTCTGGCTTCGTCCTTGAGCACTTTGGTCAAGTCGGTCATGGTGGTGACCTGCGGGTATTGGTCCGCGATTTTCTGCGGCAACGCCAGGGCATAGGTGTTGTTGAAGCGCGACGGAGACAGCCAGACCAGGCCTTTCTTCGCATCCACTTCCTTCACCCTGGCGTAGGTCTGTTCGCTGTCGAGCTTTTCATCGATATGGTTGTAGGCCACCAGCGATACGCCGGTGTATTCCCATAGCATATCGAGCTGACCGCTTTCCTGGGCACTGCGGGCCAGGTTACTGCCCAGGCCACCCGTGATCTGTACGTTATAGTTCTTGCTGCGCAGGTATTGCGCCGTCAGTTCGGCGAGCAGAGTCTGCTCGGTGAAAACCCGTGCGCCGATGCGCAGCAGAGGTTTTTCGGCTGCCTGGACCAGCCCAGAGAACAACAGGCCGAATCCCAGTAACACGCATAATCTTTTCATTGCAGTTCCTTTCTCTCAGCGGCTCAGGCCGCGCTCCAGCCACAGGCGACTCACCAGAGTGACCAGGCCGTCGAGCAACAGGGCGAGCAACGCCGTACAGGCAGCTCCCAGCAACAATTGCGGCTGATTGTTCAGGGCGATTCCGGGGAAGATCAGGCTGCCCAGGCTGTTGGCACCGATCAGAAACGCCAGTGGCGCGGTACCGACATTGATCGCCAGCGCGACCCGCACACCGCCGACGATGATCGGCACGGCATTGGGCAGCTCGACACGCAGCAATACCTGACGCGGAGTCATGCCGATGCCGGTGGCGGCTTCCTTGAGTGAACCCTGAACGTTTTTCAGGCCTTCGTAGGTGTTGCGCACGATGGGCAACAAAGAGGCGAGGAACAAAGCGAAGATGGCCGGACCACTGCCGATCCCGAGAATCCCGAGAGCGATGGCCAGAACCGCGAGAGGTGGAACGGTGTTGCCAATGTTGAAGATCTGCATGAAACGTTCGGCCTGGCCAACCATACTCGGTCGGCTGAGTGCAATGCCGGCAGGAATACCGACCACAACGGCCGCCAACATTGAAACCAGAACCAGAACCAGATGGGCCTGCAGATAGAACAGCAGGTCATCCTTGTACTTCACCAACGTATCGACGCCGATCCAGTGGACCAGCAGGGCCAGGAGTACGATAGTCATCGTACCTCCCAATAGCCCCTTGCCATAGCGATTAGCCACGGGCGGACTCCTTATTTCCGTCGGCGAACGCGTTGCCTGAGCACCCGGTGAAGGGCACCTGCAATCACGTTCGCGAAGAGCAGCGGGTGGATCGCCAGTGAGGAGTTTTCCTCGGCGAATACACAAGCCATGAGCTCAGCTTCGTCAAGCCAATATGCTGATTTATCAGCTCTTGAGGCTGGTCTTGCATGACCGGTTACAAGAGAGTGGACGTCTCCACGATCTGAAAGGTTCCCACGTGAGACACTATTTGGCCACCCCGAATCGACTGAACGGCTCGGTTATTGCCTTGAGTTGAGCTATAATCTGCGCCCTTTTTTGACTCTCTTTCAGGCGATTTCCCATGACCCAACAGGCCGCCGAAGTCGCGAAACGCCGCACTTTCGCCATTATTTCCCACCCGGACGCCGGTAAAACCACCATCACGGAAAAACTGCTCCTGATGGGCAAGGCCATTTCCGTCGCCGGTACGGTCAAATCCCGTAAATCCGACCGTCACGCCACATCCGACTGGATGGAAATGGAGAAACAGCGCGGTATCTCCATCACCACCTCGGTCATGCAGTTCCCGTATCGCGAGCACATGATCAACCTGCTCGACACCCCGGGCCACGAAGACTTCTCCGAAGACACCTACCGCACCCTGACCGCCGTGGACTCGGCCTTGATGGTGCTGGACGGCGGTAAAGGTGTAGAGCCTCGTACCATTGCCCTGATGGATGTCTGCCGTCTGCGCGACACGCCGATCGTCAGCTTCATCAACAAGCTCGACCGCGACATTCGCGACCCGATCGAGCTGCTGGACGAGATCGAGGCGGTCCTGAAGATCAAGGCTGCACCGATCACCTGGCCGATTGGCTGCTACCGCGACTTCAAGGGCGTGTATCACCTGTCCGGTGACTACATCATCGTCTACACCGCCGGTCACGGTCATGAACGCACCGAAACCAGGATCATCCAGAAACTGGACTCGGACGAAGCCCGCGCCCACCTGGGCGACGAGTACGAGCGTTTCGTCGAGCAACTGGAACTGGTTCAGGGGGCCTGCCACGAGTTCAACCAGGAAGAATTCATCAACGGTCAACTGACCCCGGTGTTCTTCGGTACGGCATTGGGCAACTTCGGCGTCGATCACGTGCTCGATGCCGTGGTGGAGTGGGCCCCCAAGCCGCTGGCACGGGTTGCCAACGAGCGCAGCGTGGAGCCGGTGGAAGAGAAGTTCAGCGGTTTCGTGTTCAAGATCCAGGCGAACATGGACCCCAAACACCGCGACCGCATCGCGTTCATGCGCATCTGTTCGGGCCGTTACGACAAGGGCATGAAAATGCGCCATGTACGTCTGGGCAAGGATGTGCGGATCGGTGACGCCCTGACGTTCTTCTCCTCCGAGCGCGAGCAACTGGAAGAAGCCTATGCCGGTGACATCATCGGTCTGCACAACCACGGCACGATCCAGATCGGCGATACCTTCACCGAAGGCGAAAGCCTGGGCTTCACCGGTATCCCGCACTTCGCCCCGGAACTGTTCCGTCGCGTACGCCTGAAAGACCCGCTCAAGTCCAAGCAACTGCGCCAGGGCCTGCAACAGCTGGCCGAAGAAGGTGCCACGCAGGTGTTCTTCCCGCTGCGCAGCAACGACATCATCTTGGGTGCCGTCGGTGTGCTGCAGTTCGATGTGGTCGCCAGCCGCCTGAAGGAAGAGTACAAGGTCGAATGCGCCTACGAGCCGATCACCGTCTGGTCGGCACGCTGGATTGATTGCCCGGACAAGAAGAAGCTCGAAGAGTTTGAAAACAAGGCCGTGGAAAACCTGGCACTGGACGGCGGCGGTCACCTGACCTACCTGGCCCCGACCCGCGTCAACCTGAGCCTGATGGAAGAACGCTGGCCGGACGTGAAATTCCGCGCAACCCGCGAGCATCACTGACCGATGTGGGGGCGAACTCATTCGCGAACTGCTTTTTCGCGAATGAATTCGCTCCTACCGGTTTGTCACTTGCAGGCGTACTGCTCCAGCTTCTCCTGTATGAAATCCAGAAAACACTGAATCCTCAGCGCCAGCTTCGAGTTGCGGTAGTACACCGCATGGATCGGCTGTCGGTATCCGCTGTTGGCGTCCGCCAGAATCACTTTCAACCGTCCTTCGCGAATGTCTTCATGGGTCATGAAGTGCGACAGGCACACGATCCCCTCTCCCGCCAGTGCCAGATGCCGCAAGGTGTCGCCACTGGACGCCGACAATGAAGGCTGAATCAGCCAGCGATCGCCCTCGGCATGGCGCAATGGCCAGCTATTGAGGGTTTCACTGTGGGAAAACCCCAACAACGTATGGCAGGCCAGATCCTCGACCGAGGCAGGCGTGCCATGCCGTTGCAGATAAGCCGGGCTGGCCAGGATATTGAGCGGGGCACATCCCAGGGAGCGGGCATGTAACGTCGAGTCGGCCAGGATGCCGATCCGGATGGCAATGTCGGTATTCTGCTCCAGCAGGTCGATCACCAGGTCGTTACTGTTGAGTTCGAGCTGAATGTCCGGGTAACGCTGGCGAAACTCGGCCACATGAGGCACGACCGAATGCAGCATGAAGGGCGAAGCGGCATTGATGCGCAAACGCCCGGACGGCCTTTGCCGAGACAACGACAGATGCTCTTCCAGATCCTCCATCTGTTCGAGAATCTGCCGGGCGCGCACCAGGAAAAACTTGCCCTCTTCCGTCAGGTCCATGCGCCGCGTGGTGCGGTTGATCAGCGTGGTTTCCAGCTTGGCCTCAAGGCGCGACAAGGTCCGGCTGATTCCCGACGGCGTTTGCCCCATGCTCTCGGCCGCCGCGGAAATCGACCCGCTTTCGATCACCGAAACAAAGACCTGCAACTCATCGGATCTGGCTTTCATGCTTGTCCCCAGCCTAAAACAGGCTGGATATTAGCTCTGTTTCCGGCATACGGCTGCATGGACAAACCCTGTGGGAGCGGATTTATCCGCGAAAATCTGTTCGCGAATGAATTCGCTCCTACACGTTGAATACGTTGGCCAGGTGCGCCTCGTAGCGTTGCACGTCACTCTCGATATCCGGACGCTTCATCACATCCACCGCCAGGAAGGTCGGCAGACCGGTCATGCCCAGGAACTGGTTGGCCTTGTGGAACGGGAAATACACGGCATCGACACCCTTGGCCTCAAAGAAATCGGTGGGGTCGTCGAACGCTTGCTGCGGGGCATTCCAGGTGGCGGAAATCATGTACTGCTTGCCGTGCAGCAGACCACCGCTGCCGTACTTCTGCGACGCATCGGAACGGGTGCGGCCATCGTTGGCGTACAGGCTGCCATGGCCTTCAGTGAAGACTTCATCGATGTACTTTTTCACGGTCCAGGGCGCGCCCATCCACCAACCGGGCATTTGCCAGACGATGACATCGGCCCAGAGGAATTTCTGCACTTCTTCGGTCAGGTCGTAGCCGCCGTCGATGAAGGTTTCCTTCACGTCGAACCCGGCGCGGTCCATGAAAGCCACACCGGCTTCATGCAGGGTCGCGTTGTAACGACCATCGGAGTGAGCGAATTGTTTACCGCCGTTCAGGAACAATATGTTCTTCATGCCAAGCCTCATGGGGACTCGACCCGGCAGTGATTGAAAGCCGGATCGGAGATCAGTAATGGATGGGGCGCAGGATAAAGAAGCGTGACGTATTGAATAAGAAGGCGGCCAGCAAAATACCTTTGACTGAAAGGCACGAATGAACCATGGATTATTGATTTAAGATGCTCAGCCCGTCACTCAAGGAGTCCGCCCAATGAGCGAGCTTTACGGCTTCATTCTTCATGCCTATACCCGCCCGGAGAAGTCCGACGAGTTCCAGGCGCTGTTCAGTTCCCATGTCGCGGCCAGCCGTCGTGAACCGGGTTGCATCGAATACCACATGCTGCGCGACCAGCAGGACCCGACACTCTTCATTTTCTATGAAGTCTGGGCCACCAAAGCGGATCTGGACGTTCACTCGGCCCTGCCGCATATGGTGCAGTTCCATGAAAAGCGCATGGAGTATCTGGTGCGCGACTTCGAGATCCGCCCTATCGGGATGATCAGCCCGCCATCAGCAAATGCAGCCCCAACGCCCCCATCCCGATAAAGAACACCCGCTTGAACATCAGGGCGCTGATTCGTTGCCGCAGCCACTGCCCCAGCAGCATGCCCAACAGGGCCGGGATCAGTGCCAGCAGCGAAGCGCCCAGTTCACCGCCACCCAGTGCGCCGTTCCACAACAGGCCAGCCGCCAATGCCAGGGTCGAAACGGTGAAGGACAACCCCAGCGCCTGCACCAGTTGATTGCGCTCCAGCCCCAGCGCTTGCAGGTAAGGCACGGCCGGAATCACGAATACGCCGGTGGCCGACGTGATGAGCCCGGTGATGAACCCGCATAACGGTCCCAGCCAGCGTTCGGTTCTGGCCGACACCTTGAACGTGGGCAAAAACAGCCCGCTCAGCGCATAGAGCAGCAACGCCCCGCCCAAGGCCCGCGTCATCGAGTGCCCGCCGCTGATACCCAGCCAGAACGAACCCAGCCCGGTACCGATGACAATCAGCGCCAACATCGGCCACAGACGCTTGAGCAGCGGTCGCAAGTGCCCGCCCGTCGCCAGTTGCCAGATGTTGGTGAAGGTCGAGGGAATGATCAGCAAGGCCGCAGCCTGTGCCGGCAACATAGCCAGACCCAGCAACCCCATTGCCACCGTCGGCAGGCCGAGCCCGATGACCCCCTTGACCGTTCCGGCCAGCAGGAAAGTGCCGATCACCAGTGCAGTGAGGCCCCAGCCGATGCTTTGATAAAAATCCAGGAATGTATTCATGGGGCTATCCTGCGCCCGCCGGATCGTTTTGAATATCGGTCATCGACTAAGCCAGCCTCAATCAAAAACTGAGGCTGGCACTTACAGCGAGCACCGCCATGCACTTCGACTTCATTGATTTGCGGCTTTTCCTGAACGTGCTGGAAGCTGGCAACATCACCGCAGGTGCCACGCACAGCCATTTATCTCTGGCCTCGGCCAGCGCACGTATCCGGGCGCTGGAAGCATCGCTCGATACGCCGCTGCTTGAACGCGGACGACGTGGCGTCACCCCGACCCCGGCCGGCAAGGCGCTCGGGCAACATGCTCGCTTGATCCTGCAGCAGGTCGAGCGCATGCAGTTCGATCTGGCCGATTACGCCAAGGGCTTCAAGGGCCGGGTCCGGCTACTGTGCAACACCTCGACCCTCAGCGAGCATCTGCCGGAGCTGCTGGCAGACTTTCTGGTCACTCATCCCAATATCGATATCGACCTGGAAGAACAACCCAGCCTGCGGATCCTGCATGCCATGCGCCACGGGACGGCAGACATCGGGATCATTTCCGATGCCATGGACGCCAGCGACCTGCAAACCCGCCCCTTCCGCGATGACCCGCTGACACTCATCCTGCCTGTGGATCATCCGCTTTGTTCGTTCACGTCCATACGTTTCACACAGACCCTGGACCACGAGTTCGTCGGCATGTCGGCCAGCAGTGCATTGGGGATCTATCTGGAGGAACAGGCCCTGCATGCCGGCAAACGCTTGCGTATCCGGGTACGTGCCGAAGGCTTCGACGGGGTGATCCGCATGGTCGCTCATGGCGCAGGATTGGGGATTGTGCCGCAAGCGGCCGTGAACCGCTGGCAAGGCTCAGGAACCTTCAAGGCATTGCGCCTGGACGATTCCTGGGCCGACCGCAGATTGCTGCTGTGCGCAGCAGATTTCGATACCTTGCCTGGCTACGCCAAGGCCTTGTTGAAACATCTGGAGTGAAGCGCTCATCAAACAAAACGCAACATCATGATTTACACATCCGTCTGCAGGAGCGGATTTATCCGCGAAAATCTGTTCGCGAATGAATTCGCTCCTACAGAGAGACTCAGTAGCCCAGCGACAACCCGGTATTGCGGCGAGGGTCGTTGGCACCGTAGAAACGGTTATTGCCCACAGGTTTGCCGTTCAGTGAAGGCGCACCCACCAGAATCGCCGCCACGTGGTTGAGCGGTTGTGGTCCGGTGAATTTATGCCCCCAGCTTTCCAGGATCTTCTGTGTATCGGGGCTGACCGCGAACGCTTCCAGGTTGGTCGTTTCCGGCTGCCATTGCTGGTGGAAGCGCGGTGCATCGACGGCTTCCTGAATGTTCATGCCGTAGTCGATCACGTTGAGCATGGTCAGCCAGGTGGCCGTGATGATCCGGCTGCCGCCCGGAGTCCCCACCACCATCACGACCTTGCCATCCTTGGTGACGATGGTCGGGCTCATGGAGGACAGCGGCGTCTTGCCCGGAGCGATGGCATTGGCTTCGCCCTGCACCAGCCCGTACATGTTGGGTACGCCGACCTTGGTGGTGAAATCGTCCATCTCGTCATTGAGGATGACACCGGTCTTGCTGGCCATGACCCCGGCACCGAACCAGTTGTTGAGGGTGTAGGTCACCGACACCGCATTGCCCCATTTATCGACGATGGAGTAGTGGGTGGTGTTGTTGCCTTCGTGGGGCGCTACACCCGGTTTGATCTTGTTGGAGTCACCAGCCTTTTGCGGCTCGATGGCGTTGCGCAGCTTGGTCGCATAGTTCTTGTCCAACAGGTGCTCGATGGGGTTCTTGACGAAGTCCGGGTCCCCTAGATAGCTGTTGCGATCGACATACGCGTGACGCATCGCTTCGATCTGATAGTGCATCCCTTGAGCTGAGCGATAGCCCAGATCTTTCATCGGGTAGCCTTCGAGGATGTTCAGCATCTGACAGATGACCACGCCACCGGAGCTGGGTGGTGGTGCCGAGACCACGTGGTAGCCGCGGTAGTCGCACTCGATGGGTGCCAGCTCGCGGGGCTTGTAGTGATCGAGGTCGGCCTGGGTGATGATCCCCTTGCCAGCCTGACTGGAATCCACCAACGCCTTGGCCACCCAGCCTTTGTAGAAGCCATCGTTACCCTTATCGGAAATCTCCTTCAGGGTTTTGGCAAGATCCTTCTGCACCAGCTTCTGGCCAACCTTCATCGGTTCGCCCTTGTCGAGAAAGATCGACCCCGAATCGGCCATGTCCGCCCGGAACACCTCCGTGGCCGTCGACAGCAGATCCACGTCACCCTGTTGCAGGGCGAAGCCGTCTTCAGCCAGTTTGATGGCCGGCGCAATGACGTCCTCGCGCTTGCGAGTACCGTACTTGCTCAGCGCCATCTCCATACCCGCCACCGTTCCCGGCACCGCCACGGACAGATGGCCCTTGGCGCTGAGATCGGGGATCACATTGCCCTGCTTGTCCAGGTACATATCAGCCGTGGCTGCCAGCGGTGCCTTCTCGCGGAAATCCAGGAATGTCTTGCGGCCGTCGGCCAGCTGAATGGTCATGAAACCACCACCACCGAGGTTGCCTGCAGCGGGGTAGACCACCGCCAGCGCATAGCCGACCGCCACGGCAGCATCGACCGCATTGCCTCCGTCCTTGAGTACATCGACGCCTACGTGAGTGGCCAGATGCTGGGCCGTAACCACCATGCCGTTTTCGGCGGCGACAGGTGCCTGAGAGGCTGCGTAGGTAGGGGAATAAGCCAGAATCAGTGCGGTCGCGATCAGCGACCTGGCGAGGGGTTCAAACTTCATGTCGTTCCTTCTTTTTCTGAGTCAGGGGACGTTCGGGGGAGCATTGCGCACAGCGCCTCAAGGCCGTTACCCGGCATCCTTGCGCTGGTCAAACGCTCCCAAAGTAGCGGTTCCTGTCGCCGCTGCCAACCGCCCGGTTTCCGGGAGCATGCAACGGATGAGGTGTTTTTGGGATAAGATCTCATTCCCGAATGAGAATCATCCATATCACTCTCTCCGCCAGCCCCGCAGGAAACACGATGACACCCGCTGCTGCCTCTCAAGCCGCACCCCGCATTCTGGTGGTGGACGATCACCGCAAGATCCGTGACCCGCTCGCGGTCTATCTGCGGCGTCATCAGTTCGAGGTGCGCACGGCGGAAGATGCGGCGGGCATGTGGCAACTGCTCAAGCAGCAGGACTTCGATGTCATCGTGCTGGATGTGATGCTGCCCGACGGCGATGGGTTCGAGCTGTGCAACCGGTTGCATCGACGCGAAAACATTCCGGTGATTCTGCTGACGGCTCGCGACACCTCTTCCGACCGGGTTCGCGGCCTGGATATCGGGGCTGACGATTACGTGACCAAACCGTTCGAGCCTCGCGAACTGGTCGCACGGATCAACAGCCTGCTGCGTCGGCGCGGGACGGGACGCCCCAGACAAAGCGAGGCATTGCCCCCTGCCGAAGCACTGGAGCTGACACAGCGCTATGAATTCGCGGGCCTGACGTTCACCGCCAGCAACAGCACACTGATGCGCACCGACGGTTCGGCTGTCCGCCTCAGTACGGTGGAAAGCCGACTGCTGCAAGTCTTGCTCGCCAACCCTAATGTCATTCTGAGCCGCCAGCGTCTGATCGATCTGACAGCCCGCCCCGGCACCGAAGTGTTCGACCGCGCCATCGACCGGCAAATCAGCCGTCTGCGCCGTAAACTCGACGACAACCCTCTCGAACCAGACTTGCTGCGCACCATCTGGGGCGACGGCTACATACTGGTCGCCACCGTCACCCTGCTTCAGGCATGAAGTTTCTGCACCGGCTGTGGCCCAGACGCATGGCCCATCAACTGGGCCTGTTGCTGCTGCTCGCGCTGCTGGCGTCCAATGCGATTGCCATGCTTTACCTGCAACGTACCGGCGCGCTGATTCACCCGTTGTCGCGAACCCTGGCCATTGAACGTCTGATCACAGCCTTTCATGCCGCCCAGGGGTTGTCCGCCGATGATGCGTCACGTCTGCTGGCGTCCATGCAGACACCCGATTCGCACTTCTGGGTCGCCAGCAACCCGGTTGCCGAAACCACCGATATGCGCCCGGAGGAGCATCGTCTGGTGAGCGACCTCAGAAAGCGCCTCACACTGCCTGCCGATACCCGCATCGGCATGCAACTGGAGCGCATCAGCGGTGGCCCGGCACGTGAGCATGTTTTCGTGGCCGCCGGTTGGGCGCCGTTGCGATTACGCACCAGCATCGACCTGCATAACGGCAAGCAACTGAACGCCATCCAGCACCCGGCGGGCGGTTATGAATGGGGCCGCATGCTGGCCTATACCTTGCCGGTCACGACCATCCCAGTGCTGCTGATCGTGATCTTTTTCATTCGCCGGGTGGTGCAGCCGGTCAAGACGCTCGCTCAGGCCACCGAGCGGGTCAGCCGGGGCGAATGGATTTCACCGCTGCCGTTGTCCGGTCCTCAGGAAGCCCGTGAGCTGACGACAGCCTTCAATGTCATGCAGGAACGTATCGCCCGGCATGTCGAAGGACGGACACGCATGCTGGCTGCGATCAGCCATGACCTGAACACGCCGATCACTGAGTTGCGCCTGCAAATGGAATTGCTCGAGGACGGGCCGGAACGCGACGACATGCTCGACAGCCTCGATGAGCTGCGCGCCATGGTGCGTGAAACCTTGAACTTCATACGGGGCGACGCGGTTCAGGAAACAACGGTCAGGATCTCACTGACGGCGCTACTCGACGATCTCGCCCGCCGTTATCAGAGCATGGGGCAACCCATAGGCTGGGAGCGCGGGTCAGAGGTCTATTGCCACTGCCGCCCATTGGCCCTCAAGCGAGCCCTGACCAACCTGATCGACAATGCCTTGCGCCATGCAGGTGATGCCACGGTAAGCCTGCTGGTGGATGAGGCCGAGATCCGCCTGGAAATCCTCGACCATGGGCCAGGTATCGAACAGGACTGGCTGACACAAGTGTTCGAGCCCTTTGTACAGTTGAGCCACAGTGGCGCGGATAACGCCCAGGGCGGGCTGGGCCTCGGACTGGCCATCGCTCGCTCCTGCATCCAGGCCCACGGCGGCGAACTCATCCTTGAGAACCGCCCGCCGGCAGGGTTATGTGCAGTGGTGAAGCTGCCCCTGATTCGCGAATGAATTCGCTCCTACCGGGGGCGTGGATTGTGCCGGTCCGTGTGGGAGCGAATTCATTCGCGAAAGGCTCAGAACCGAACGGTCGTACTCGCCCAGAACGTGCGGCCATAATTGACCGTGCCGTAGGTTTCGTCATCCAGACGGCGGTCGGTCACGTTGTACAGCGCCCCATTGAGCGACACGTTTTTGGTCAGTTCATAAGAGCCGCCAAAATCGCTCGTCGTGTAGGCCGGTGAAGCTTCGTCGGTGAGGGTATTGCCGTATTCCTTGCCGTAGTAATTGGTCGCAGCCCACAGTTGGGTACGGTCGTTCAATTGCCATTCGGCGCGCAGGTTGGCTTTACGCTCCGGGGTCAGGGCCAGTGGCGCACCGGCGTTGGCACCGCTCTTCTGCTCGGAATCGGTGTAGGTGAAGTTACCCTTGATCGCGACAGCCGAGGTCACGTCCCAACGACCATTGAGCTCGACGCCCTGAATCACCGCCTTATCGACGTTGACCCGGTCCATGATGATGTAGCCATTCCAGGTGTCGGTCGTGGTGACGGTGGACAGTTTGTCCTGGAAGTCGTTGTAGAACACGGTCGCGCCAGCCGACAGGTTGTTGCGGTTTGACCACAGCGCCGACAGTTCATAGTTGGTGCTGGTTTCCGGCTTGAGGTCCGGATTGCCGAACATCACGAAACGATTGCGACGCAAGTAGGAATAACCCGGCACCACGGCTCGCACTTCGGGCGCCTTGAAGCCACGGGCGACACCGCCCTTGAAAGTCCAGTCATCGGTCGCACGCCATACGCCGTAAACACGCGGGCTGAAATGCACACCGTATTCTTCGTGCTCGTCCATGCGCAGGCCGGTGGTCAGAGAGAAGGTGTCGGTCATGGACCATTCGTTCTCGGCGAACAGTGCTTTCTGCACCACGGAGAACTCGTAGTTTTTCCGGTCGCCCAATCCCTGGTTCCAGTCGGTGACGGTGGTGTCGTTCCACTGCAGGCCGACCGTGGTGATGTTGTGCTCGGTAGGCATCACCAGCTTGGCGTCGAAAACAGTGTTCTCGACTTCGGGTTTACGACCCAGCACATCGGTCTGGGTCGAACTGGCCAGGCCTTCACGGCTCGACTTTTCATAAGCCAGCGACACATCCGAAGTCGCCCAGCCCCAGCGGCCCTGATGGGAAATCGACCAGTGATCGCGATTGTTTTCCTGCTCGCGGGTCGCCCAGTTGGCGCTCACGCCATCGCCGTTCTTCAGGCGTGTCGCCCCGGCTTCCAACAGTATTTCGTGATCGGTATTGGGCGTAATGGCCAGGCGTGCCGTGAGGTCCCGGTGATCCGCCTTGCTGAAACCGTTGGTCTGCTCGATATCGTCATCGGCCTGACGGTCCAGATAACGTCCCCAGACCTGCAAGCCCAGCAGGTCTTCCTTGATCGGGCCGCTGAGGTAGAACTGGGTCTGGCGGGCATTGCCCTGATCGCTGTGCTGGCGTGCCGAATAATCGTAGGTGACCGAACCGCCCCACTCCGGCGTGACCTTGCGGGTGATGATGTTGATCACCCCGCCGATGGCATCGGAGCCATAGAGCGAGGACATCGGGCCACGCACCACTTCGATTCGTTCGATGGCTTCGGCCGGTGGAATGAAGCTCTGTTCGTAACCGCTGTTGCCGTTGACCCGCGACTCGCGAGCGCTCTGACGCTTGCCGTCCACCAGAATCAAGGTGTAATCGGCAGGCATGCCACGGATGGAAATATCGGTTTCGTTGGCACCGCCGTTGACCGTGACCCCTTCGACATCCCGGACTGCATCCGTCAGGTCACGGAAGGATTTCTTGCGCAGGTCATCGCCGGAAATCACCGTCATCGAGGCCGGTGCATCCTCCAGATTCTGCTCATAGCCTGCGGCAGTAACCACCACCTCTTCGATTGACAGCACATTGGCCGACTCTTCCGTTTCAGCCTGCTCTTGTGCATACACCTGACCGGAGACCAGGCACGCCAGCGCGAGTTTGACCATGACAGCCGAAGGCCGCAGACGAAGGGGAGAATGCATGGAACGTCCTTACGATTCTAAGAAGTAAAAGAGAATCGTATGCATCTACACCCACGAAGGTTGGACAAGATGTGACAAAGGTGCCGAACCGCAACGGCTTGCCAGAGACACCCCGCTCTTCCAGCAGGATGAATCTTGCTCTTCTGAGTGAATGTTCCGAGAAAACCACACCCTATTGCGCCGCGAAATCCGGGCCTCTAGGCTCCGTTGTCGCTTCACTCACCGTCGAGTTGCCCATGCCCGAAATCAAACCGTTCATCGTCAACGAAGCCCTGAGCCATCAAGACGCACTCAATCATGCCTCCGACCTGCTGCGCTGCATCATCGCAACCGCCAATGAAGCCAGCGACAGCCAGAACCATGACCTGACGTTTTCGATCCTTCACCTGGCACAAATGGCCAAGGCCATGGTGGACCGCTCGCTGGACGCGATGGTGGCATGAACGCTAGGCCCCCGTGCGCTCACTCCGGACGCACATAACCCTCGACTATCGCCGAAAAGTCCTTGTGGCCGTCCCCGCGCAGGTTCATGGCCTGATACAACTGATGGGCAAGCGCCCCCAGAATGACAGGCTGATGGGCCGTCTTTGCCGCTTCGGTCGCCAGCCCCAGATCCTTGAGCATCAGTTGCGCCCCGAAACCACCGGTATAGCCTCGCGACGCCGGTGCCGTTTCCACGATACCCGGCCAGGGGTTGTAGAACTCCGAACTCCAGCAACGCCCGGTCGATGTGTTGATGATTCCGGCCAGTACCTGAGGATCGATGCCCAGCGCATTGCCCAGTGCCATGGACTCCGAAATACCGATCATGGAAATGGCCAGCAGCATGTTGTTGCAGATCTTGGCGATCTGCCCGGTGCCCACCTCGCCGCAATGGACAATGTTGCGCCCCATCTGCGCCAGTACCGGCTTGAGCACGGCAAAGTGGTCTGCCGTACCGCCCACCATGAACGTCAGTGTGCCAGCCTGGGCACCTGCCGTTCCGCCGGAGACGGGCGCATCCCCGAGCACGACGCCTTGTCTGGCCGCCTGGGCAGAAATATCCCGTATGGTCTGTGGATCGATGGTACTGCAATCCACGGCAGGCACACCGGCTGCAATCCCTTCCAGCACGCCATCTTTATCCAGATACACGCTGCGCACATGCGTGGCGGCGGGCAGCATGGTGATCACCAGTTCGCTCCCCTGAGCCGCATGCCTGGGGGTTTCCCGGATGCTTGCTCCCTGGGCCGCCAGTTCGGCCAGGATGGTTTTGTTCAGGTCGCACACCTGCAACTGATGTCCCGCCTGAATCAGATTGCGCGCCATGGGTGCCCCCATGTTGCCCAGACCGATGAATGCGATTTTCATTGTTGTTCTCCTTGGCAGGTTGGCTTGCAATACCGTCAGTTCAAGTACGTCGAGTATAGAAGAGGCCTGCCGGGAGATTATGAGGATGGGCTTCGCGCATGAGTTCGCGGCCACCAGCCCGAAGCACCACTCACAGCCCCAGCATCAATCCGCTCAGGCGTTTGACCTTGCGACGCAGTGCATCCTCGAACACGCCCTTACGCGGCTCGATCAGACTGAACCAATGCCTGGCGCGAGTGATACCGGTGTAGATCAGTTCCTTGGTCAGCACCGGATTCAAGGCTTCCGGCAGTATCAAGGCGGTATGTGCGAACTCCGAACCCTGGGATTTGTGGACAGTCATTGCATAGACGGTTTCCACATCGTTGAGCCGGCTGGGCAGCACAAAACGCACTCCGTCACTGCCATCGTTACGAGGGAAGGCCACGCGCAAGACCTTTTTGCCGTCCCCCTCGCGCTCAGGCAGGTACAGGGTAATGCCGATGTCGCCGTTCATCAGGCCCAGGCCGTAGTCGTTGTGTGTCATGAGGACCGGGCGGCCTTCGTACCACTGCTGATCCTTTTCGATCAGGTTCGCGCGGGACAAGGCTTGAGTGATGCGCTCGTTCAAGCCCTCGACGCCCCATGGCCCCTTGCGTACGGCGCACAGCAACTGGAACTCATCGAAGGCCTTGAGCACCGAACGCGCCCAGCGGGTCCAGCAGTCGTCGTCCAGTGTGGGGCCATCGGCAGGTCGCTGCCCTGTCAGCACACCGAGATAATGACGATAACCTTGCGGACCGCCGTCATGACCGTCGAGCAGCAGGCTATCAAGACGCTGATCCTGCTCCCCCTTGAGCGCCAGACTGAACAGGTCCTTGTGGCTGCCAGCCGCCAGCAGCGCACGGGCGTCCTGATCCCGTTGCTGGTTGACCAGCCGTGACAGCTGGCCGATGCCGCTGCCCTGCCCGAAACGACGCGAATGGCGCAGCATCACGACTTGTTGTGCGAGGGGATACTGCTGCACGTCGCCTTGCTGCAATCCGCTATGCCCCAGGTCTTCGCCACTGACCGACTCCAGCCAGGCCTGGGTCTGCGGGCTGTAGAAACCCTGTTCGGCATCACGGCACAGATCACCAAGCACCGCGCCAGCCTCGACAGACGCCAGTTGGTCCTTGTCGCCCAGCAGCACCATCCGCGCCTCGGCCGGCAGCGCATCCAACAGGTTGGCCATCATTTCCAGATCGATCATCGAGGCTTCATCGACCACCAACACATCCAGCGGCAACGGGTTGCCCGCGTGATGACGAAAGTGCCGCGTTCCCGGACGACTGCCCAGCAGACGGTGAACCGTGGTGACTTCGCTGGGAATCTTTTGCCGCACATCGGCACTGACATCCAGACCTTGCACCTGCTGGCTGATGGACTCGGTCAGACGGGCTGCGGCCTTGCCGGTCGGTGCGGCCAGACGAATGCGCAGCGGCTGCCCGCTCTGTACAGCTGGCGCTTGCAGCAAGGCCAGCAAACGCACCACGGTGGTGGTCTTGCCGGTGCCCGGCCCGCCGGTGATGATGCTGAAGCCACGGCGGGTGGCCAGAGCGCAGGCCAGTTTCTGCCAGTCGATCACGGCATCCGGCGCGGTACTGGCCGGCCCGAACAGCTTATCCAGACGCGGCGCCAGATCCTGAGGTGCACTGTCCGGCTGCGCCAGTCGCTGACGAAGGGCCGCGGCGATACGGCGCTCATAGGCCCAGTAACGACGCAGGTACAGGCGTCGATCAGACAACACCAGCGGTCGTTGCAACCCTTCCGGGCTCATGTCGTCGGCCAGTGCGACCAGAGGGCTGTGCGCCAGCACCTGGCACCATGTCTCGCCCTCCAGCGCAACCAGCAGTTGCGACGGCAGGAGCATCGGGATATTCAGCATGTCGCCTTCCGGCGGCAAGGACAGGGCGAAGTCAGGTGCCTTGAGCGTTTCATGAAGGTCCAGACATACATGACCGTGGCCCAGTTGATGGCTGGTCAGTGCCGCCGCCAGCAACACCCGTGAATCGGCGTGTGGATCAAGCTCCCCCAGAAACGCCACGAAGGCACGGTCCAGCGCCCGCAGCCAGCCCCGTTCTACCCAGCGCTCCAGCAATTGCAACAGGTCCGCGACACGGGTCAGCGGGCTCAGGCCTGCCAGGCTTTCAGCCTCCAGCGGCGTGGGTAACAGTTCGTTGAACGAACGGCTCATACGAAGGCTCCTGGCTCGGCGGTGTGCAGCGGGTTCCCCTGGAACAGCAGGTCCAGGCTTTCGATCAACTCACGCGGCGGTCGGGTGAAATACGCACCCTGAGTGTTCGAGCGGCTGCCGCGCAGGAACAGATACAAGGCTCCGCCCATGTGCCGATCGTAATCGTAATCGGCCAGACGAGCCTTGAGCTGGCGATGCAGTGCCAGCAGGTAGAGGACATATTGCAAGTCATAGCGGTTGTCGAGAATGGCCGCTTCCATGGCCTGCTCGGTATAGAACGTCTCGTCGCCACCCAGCCAGTTGGATTTGTAATCCGCCACGTAGTAACGCCCTTCATGCTCGAACGTCAGGTCGATGAAGCCTTTGAACATGCCGTTGAGTACGGCCGTCTGGGCCAGCAGACGCGGTGCATTGCCATGGGTGTAACGACACACGAGGTCGTCCAGCTGCGCCACATTGACGTGGCTGCTGGCAAACCAGAACTCCATCTCGACCCTGTACTGATTGGGCTGGTCCAGTTCAGCCAGAGCAACCGGCGTCACGTCGTTCCCCAGGCGCAGCGGCATATTGAGCAGGTTGTGCAACCATCCCGTCAGGGTATCGATCCAGCCTTTCCAGCCACGCCGGTTGCAACGGCGGGCGATGGCGTCCTTCAGGCGCTCCGGGTCATGGGCTATCACAGCAAAGCCTTCGTTACCCGCCCACTCCAGCAAGCCATGCAGGAAAGTACCGGGGTTCGGGCCACGGGGGAAACGATGTATGTCATCGCCACTGGCGAGCACTTCGCGAGGGGCCAGGGGGTCCGGTCGATCGTCGTCGAACAGTTTTTGCGCCTGCGGACTGTCGGGAGATTCATCGCCTCCCGTGGCCAGACTGTCTCCAATGCGCAGCGCACTGTAGGACGCGATCCACCAGTTTTCGGCAGCGCGACGCTTGGGAGCCAGGGCCTTGAGTAACCGTGCCTCATTGCGTGGCGGCCTGAACGTTTCGCTGTCTGGCTCGGGAACCGGTTGCAAGGCAATGCTCTCGCAGCCCTGGGCCAGATCGCGCAGCCAGCGCTGCACATCCGCCGACTCCGCCAGCGCCGCACCACCGCCCAGCAAGTAGCCGAGCGCCGAGCGGTGCAACATCGAACTGTTGAGATTGCCGCGTTTGAGGTCGGCAACCCCCAGCCAGCAGGCATGCTCGGAGCGGGTCAGGGCGACATAGAGCAAACGCAGGTCTTCGGCCAGACGCTCGTCGTCAGCCTGTTCAATCAAGGCCTCGGTCGGTTGCAGGCTGATCTGTGCATGACCGTCGGCATCGTGAAACTGCAAGGGCAAACGGCTGCCATCCACCGGCTTGGCTGAACAGATGAAGGGCAGAAACACCAACGGATACTGCAAGCCCTTGGACTTGTGAATGGTCACGACCTTGACCAGTTGTTCGTCGCTCTCCAGACGCAGGATCTGCTCTTCCGCGGCCTGACCGGACAAGGCCAGTTGCTCGCTCAAGTGCCGGATCAAGGCCTGCTCGCCATCCAGTTCGGCAGCGGCCTGTTGCAGCAACTCGGACAGGTGCAGCAGGTTGGTCAGCACCCGCTCTCCCTCATTGCGCGCCATCAGGGTCTGGGGCAAGGCGAAGTCGTGCAGCAGATGACGCAACATCGGCAGCACGCCTTGCCTGCGCCACAGGGTGCGATAGTCCCGGAACTGCATGACACGCCGTTCCCACGCCAGCTCGTCCTGATTCAAACGCTCAAGCTCGGCCAGCGGCAGGTCCAGAGTGATGCAGGCCAGCGCGGCCCGCAGGAGACGCTCGGCATCCGGCTCGGCGCAGGCTTTCAGCCAGGCCAGCAGGTCATGGGCTTCCTGAGCCGCGAAGACCGAGTCCTTGTCGGAGAGGTAAACGCTGCGCACACCTCGGGTCGCCAGTTCGCTGCGCACGGCCTGGGCTTCCTTGCCATCGCGTACCAGAACGGCAATGTCGGCAGGCAACAGTCCCCGCAGCGCCTTGTCGGGCGTCACAAAACCGGTATGGCCCTGCTGTCCGCCATTGAGCAGGCGAACGATTTCACTGGCACAACTGGCCGCCAGTCGCTGTCGATAAAGAGTGCCGGATACAGGCTGATCGCTGGGCAGATGCCAGATCGTCAAGGCCGACAGCGGAGCCCCTTCGACTTCCAGCCGCTCCTTGCGGCCCTGGGCAAGCGCCCTGGTGAACGGCACCGGATTGTTGTCGCCCTCACGGAACAGAAACGCACCACGCCCTTCGGCACGCTGCTCGGCCTGATCGAAGATGTGATTGGCCGACTCGACCATGGCATGACTGGAGCGGTAGTTGGTGTCCAGCGTGTGCCAGCGCCCGGTCGTCGCCGTCCTCGCCCGCAGATAGGTGTAGATGTCCGCCCCGCGAAAGGCATAGATCGCCTGCTTGGGATCGCCGATCAGGAACAGCCCTGTGTCCTGGTCGTTCTCTTCAAGCCGATAGATACGCTCGAAGATCCGGTACTGCACCGGGTCGGTGTCCTGGAACTCGTCGATCAGCGCTACGGGGAACTGCTCGCGAATCAAGGTCGCCAGACGCTCGCCGCCACTGCCTTGCAGCGCGTTGTCGAGCCGGAGCAGCATGTCGTCGAAGCCCATCTCGGCGCGTCGGCGTTTTTCTTCCTCAAAGCGTGCGCTGACCCATTGCGCCGCATGTTGCAGCACAACGGCATCGGGTCTGGGCAGCGCGTCCAGAGCAGCCTTGAGCTCAAGCATGGCTTCAAGTGCCGGGTGCGAAGGCGGATCGCTCTTCCAGGCTTCGGCCATTCCGTCCGGGGTCAGGCGGGTAAAGCCGGTGCCCAGTTCGAGGGCCTCCTGGGTTTCGTCCGCAGCCCAGGCCTTGAGCTTCTCGAACCAGGGAGCAAAGTAACGCTCCTGCATCTTGCGGCCATCGACCACCTTGCGTTTTACGCCATCCAGGCAAATCGCATGCAGCTCGTCAGCCCAGTCGGTCCAGGGCGCTTTCAGTGATTGCAGTGCTTCCCGACGCTCTTGCAGTGACGCCAGAATCAATTGCGCCGGCTCCTGAGTCACCGGGCTGCGCTCACGGCCGAACAGGCCGCGTATTCGGGGCAACAAGGCGGCCGGGCCACCCCATTTTTCACGCACCCAGTCCAGGACCTCGCCCTGCATGGGGTAGCAGAACAGTCGCCAGTAATCGCGCAGCACTTCTCCCAGCAAATCGCTGTGATCGGTTTCCAGGGACTGGGTGAACAGGCTACCACTGTCGAAAGCATGCTCACGCAACATGCGCTGGCACCAGCTGTGGATGGTCGAGACTGCCGCCTCATCCATCCATTGCGCCGCGATGTCGAGCCGGTTGGCACAACCTGCCCAGATGTCTTGACTGAATTGGGCTCGCAAGTCGGCAATCAAGTCGTCGGGGGCAGCGATTTCGTCACGGAAGAAACGGGCCGCTTCGGCAAGGCGGGTACGAATACGGTCACGTAGCTCCTTGGTCGCGGCATCAGTGAAGGTCACCACCAGAATCTGCGGCGGCAGCAGTTCGCGGCCAAAGGATGTGGTTTCATCCCCATGCCCAAGTACCAGTCGCAGGTACAGAGCCGAGATGGTGAAGGTCTTGCCGGTACCGGCACTGGCTTCGATCAACTGGCTGCCACGCAGAGGAAAGCGCAGCGCCAGAGGAACGGTCGACTCGTTCGTGATACTCATGCGCGAGCCTCCTCATCGGACAGCGACTTCCAGGGGGCCTCATGAACCGGTTTGTAGAGGGCGTCGCACCACCCGACAAACTCCTCGCTCTCCATCAAGGCATCGAAATCCGGGAACTGCCTGGCCAGCGCAGTGCTTTCGCGGCGTTCACCGTCGCTGTTCTGACCATCCCCTTCATACGCCTTGCGTGCAGCCGCCTCGGCCTTGTCCAGCGGTTGCCCCAGCCAGGCAAAGGCGGTTTTGGGGGCCACCGGCAAAGGTTGCTGCATGCCGCACAACCAGGCGGTCAGCAGGTCATTCAGCATGGCGCTGGCAGCGTCCTTTTCCAGCGGTGCCAGCAAGAGCGTTTCATCGGTGGCCACCAACGCCGTATTGAGCGACAAGCCGCAGGCACTGGCCACCAGATGAGTGACCCAGGGGCGAATCAATCGATGCCATTTGCGGGTCTTTTTCGAGCCAATGCTGTTGGGGATGACCGAGACGATCAGCAGTTCATTCCGCGCATTGCCATGCAACCCGCCCAGCCAGCCATCGAGGCTGATCCGGGAGTGGGCAAAGCGGATGGGTAACGCGCTGCTCAACGGTTCGGGCCATAGCGTCAGCAGCGCCTGATAGCGCTTGAGCACATCCGGCAATGGCTCGATCAGTTCCGCCTGCAGGCAGGTACCAAAACCCGCCATGGGCAACAACCCGCTACCCTGGAGCTTGACGGCCTGTGCCTGTAACGCGGCATCGCTATCGTCCGGACTGGTCAGGGCAGCGGCCAGCAGACTTTCACTCAGGCTGTAACGCTCGAGGGCGTCCAGCACGAAGGGCTCTTCGTCTGCCAAAGGCGCTTCGGCCGTCTCGAAATAGATCTTCAGGCGCTGACTGAAGAAATGCTTTACAGGGTTTCTCAAAAAGTCCTGTAACTGGGCGATGGTCAGCGGCTCATCCTGCTCGTGGGGCGGCAAGACAACGGAGCGGGCCACAGCCTCCCTGTCCTCATGAAGCAACCTCCACTCGCTGGCAAAACTGAAATACCCCGTACCTTCATGGAAATAACTGGCACTGAAAGGTTGTAACGGATGGTGCAAGGTCAGGGCCTCGAGCAAACGCTCACCAGGGTCTTTCTGGCTGTCGGAGTCCTCGTCCGGAACGAGCTTCCAGCCTCCGGCCAGGTGATCGCGCAATTGACCGATCAGCACTGAAGCCGGACGCTCACTGTTGTCACGAATGCTGCGGCCGACCCAACTGACATAGAGCTGATCCCGGGCCGACAGCACAGCCTCGAGCAGCAGGTAACGATCATCCTCGCGGCGGGAACGGTCACCGGGCCGGTAGTCACTGCCCATCAGGTCGAAATCCAGTGGCGGCTGGGCACGCGGATAATCGCCATCGTTCATGCCCAGCAGACAGACCACCTTGAAAGGAATCGCACGCATGGGCATCAAGGTGCAGAAATTCACCGATCCGGCCAGAAAGCGCTGGGTCAGACGGCCCTGGTCCAATCCGGCCAGCCAGGCTTCCCGCACCACCGTGAGCGGCAGCTCATCGAGCAGGTCCACCGTCTCGCAGGTTTTCAACCAGTTCTCGCGCAAGGCTTCCAGCTGGCCCAGCAAGTAATCGTCATGCTCGCTTTCAGACTGGAAGAAAGCCTGCATGAGGACATTCAAGCGCTCTCCCCACTCTGGCGGCGTGGCAGGCAGAGACAATTCAGCGTGAGCAATCTGCAGGGCCTCGATCAACGCGACCAGCGGGCCAATCAACGCCGCATCCAGCCCGCCGATTTCGTCATAGGGTTCAATGCCGTCATAGGCCGCACCGGCACCGACCGCATACCCCAGCAGCATTCGGCGCAAACCGAAGGACCAACTGTTCTGCTCAAGCCCTTCCGGCAAACCAAGCCCGGCACGTTGCCTTGCATTCAGTCCCCAGCGCACGCCTGCACCTTCGATCCAGCGGTGTAGGGTCGGCAGATCGCGTTCATGGATGTTGAAACGTGCGCGCAAGGCTGGCACATCAAGCAAGTCCAGGATTTCGCTGACCGGAAAGCGGCTGTCGGGAAGCTTCAACAAATGCTCGACCGCAATCAGCAGCGGTTCACGACCACGCTGCCCCTGGTCCGCCAGAGAGAAAGGAATGAAGCGCCGGTCCTCACGCTCAATCTGCCCGAAGACGGCTTGAATGTGCGGGGCATAGCTGTCGATGTCCGGGACCATGACGATCACATCCCGTGGACGCAGGTCCGGGTCCCGGCTGAAACGGGCCAGAAGCTGATCGTGAAGCACTTCGACTTCCCGTTGCGCGCTATGGGCGACATGGAAGCGGATTGAGCGGTCCTGCAGAGGATCGACGGCCGGCCAAAGCGCACGGGTCTCGTCGAGGGGACGCAATTCGAGAATGTCGTCCTGCAACTGATTCAGGATGTTCCCGGGATCGCTCTCACTGAACAGGTCGATGCGCTCATCCTTGAAAGACGATCGGTAGCTGCTGGGTTCATCGTGACTGTCGAGCAGATTGATGTAGTCACGGCCTTGCTTGCCCCATGCGGCAAGCAGAGGGTGGGCGTGCTGGTGCAAGGTCTGTGGATCAAGAGCCAGTGGCATACCGTCCTTGCGAGCCTGACGCTTGTATTGATGGCGGAGCAGGTCCTTGTCGGCCACGATATCGGCCCAGTGGTGACGGCATGGGTTATGAACACACAGCAGCACCTGGCTGAACGTCGACAGCCCGGCCAAAGCCTCCAGCGCCTGAGCTGGCAGAGAAGATATGCCAAAGACAATCACCCGGGCCGGTAATCCCGCTGGTGCCTCGCTCAAGGTTGCGATGCGCTCCAGGAAACGCTGATGAACACCTGCCCGGCTCTGTGCCATGCCTTCTGCACCGACATCCTCCAGCAAGGCACGCCACAGTTCAGCCTGCCAGCCATTGGCGGCACTCAACGCCTTGGCTTCACCCCGGACATTGCGCAATTGATGACGCCCCGCAGCCCAGTCTTCAAGCCAGTCGGCGCGGTACACCTGGTACTGGTCGAAGAGGTCCGCCAGACGCTCGGATAATTGGTAGCGTTTGCGAAGATCGGTGTCCGCCGTCAGAAAGCGCTGTAGCGGCTCGAAGTGAGGCCGGTTGATCAATTGCGGCAAGAGACGCATCAGCCGCCAGGTCAACGGGGCCTTGTCGAGCAGAGAGACTTCCGGAATTTCATCACGCCCCAGTACGGAACGGTACAACTGCCACATGAAGCTGCCCGGAAGCTGAACATCTATTGCCGCCGCGATGCCGCAGCCGCCCTGGTCCTCATCCTGCGAGTCTTCGGCCAGCGCCAGTTTGAGCCACTGAGCGATGCCATTGCTTTGCACCAGAGCAATTTCGTTCTCCAGCGGAGCCAAGGGGTAGCGGCGCATCCAGGAGACGACCAGACTGCGCAGTTCATCCGGACGGTTGCCGTGAACCACCATGAAACCGGCGTTCAGAGAGCTTGTGACGGGCATGCATGCTTCCTTGACTCGAACGAGTAAAACCTGAGGCGGAACCTTAAGGGCAAGCGCTTTCGATTGCCATAAGCAATCCACCACAATTATGGACAACCCGTGGAAACGGGCAGGTACCGGCCGTGCCTTCCATCATGACAGTTTCTTGAACATTGAAATGACGTTCATCGCCGGACGGACAATCGCGTCGCACCCGGAAACGTTTGCTGTTAGGCTGCATTGCGCTCAATTCCGCTCCACAGGAGCCTCCATGCCAGCCCTACATGTCGCCTATTCGGTAGAACGTCCAGCTACCTCTTCCAGAGCATCCGACAATGATCTTTCCGACATTGATCTGCTGCACAGCATCAGTGTCGAGCTGATCGGCGAACAGGACCTCACGGCACTCTACGGCAAGATCGTGGATGCGGCGGTATCGATCACCGGCTCTCAGTTCGGAACGATGCAGTTGCTCTGCCCTGAGGGGCATGCCTCGGGGCATGGTGGCGAGCTTCAACTCCTGTGTTCGCGCGGGCTGCCAACCGAGGCTGTCGGGTTCTGGCAGTGGGTCAGCCCCAACGCTCACAGCAGTTGTACGATGGCACTCAAGCTCGGCCAACGGGCGATCATTACCGACTTCGAGCAATGGGCCGATATCGCGGGTACGGAAGACCTGCTTGCGTTCCGGCGCACAGGCATCCGCTCCGCCCAGACGACACCCCTGCTGTCGCGCAACGGCCATTTGCTGGGCATGATTTCGACCCACTGGAGCGAACCGCACCAGCCCTCCAGCCGGGACCTGCGTCTGCTGGATATCCTGGCACGACAAGCCGCCGATCTGCTGGAGCGCACGATAGCCGAAGAGCAACAGCACCAGACCGAAGCCAAGCTGCGCATCCTCAACGAGAAGCTTGAACAACATGTGGCCGAGCGAACGGCCAAGCTGATGCAGGCTGAAGAAAAGCTGCGTCAGTCGCAGAAGATGGAAGCGGTTGGCCAACTCACCGGCGGCCTTGCCCACGACTTCAACAACCTGGTCGCGGGGATTTCGGGCGCGCTTGAGTTGATGAACAAACGAATCTCTCAAGGGCGTCTGGGCGATGTCGACAAGTACATGGTCGCGGCGCAAAGTTCTGCCAAGCGGGCAGCAGCCTTGACTCACCGCCTTCTGGCCTTTTCTCGCAGACAGACGCTCGAACCGCGTCCCACCAACGTCAATACCTTGATGTATGGCATGACCGAGCTGATCCAGCGTACGGTCGGGCCTGGCATTCATTTAGAAACCGTGGGAGCCGCAACGCTGTGGCCTGCATTCGTCGATGCAAGCCAGCTGGAAAATGCGCTGCTCAACCTTTGCCTGAATGCCCGGGACGCCATGCCTGACGGCGGTCGAATCACAATTGAGACGGCCAACCAATGGATGGATCGCCATGCCGCTCGTGCTCACGGCATGGCCGAAGGTCAGTATCTCTGCCTGTGCGTAAGCGATACGGGCACTGGTATCCCGCCCGAAACCATGGCCCATGTGTTTGAGCCGTTTTTCACGACCAAACCGATCGGCCAGGGCACAGGCCTGGGTCTTTCGATGATCTACGGGTTCGCTCAGCAGTCTGGCGGGCAAGTCCGTATCAGCTCCAAAGTAGGGGAAGGCACTACCGTCGTCATTTACCTCCCCCGCTACCACGGAGAGGCATTCGATAATGAGCACTCATTGAGTGCAGCAGAAGAGACGGTTGAGCAACCTGGTGAAACCGTGTTGCTCGTGGACGACGACCCAACAGTGCGGATGCTTCTGGCGGATGTATTGAAGGAACTCGGCCATACCGTGATCGAAGCCGCGGATAGCGCAGTAGGACTCAAGCTGTTGCGCTCAGGCATGCACATCGATTTGCTGGTCACCGATGTCGGGCTGCCCGGCGGCATGAATGGACGGCAAATGGCCGACGCCGGACTCGAGCTGCGCCCAGACCTGAAGGTCTTGTTCATCACCGGCTACGCAGAGAACGCCGTCATTGGCAGCGGCCAGCTTCAACCTGGCATGCAGGTACTGACGAAGCCGTTCGCGGTCGAGAGTCTTGGTAGTCGGGTACGGGAACTGTTAGCTCTGTAGGCCCTGGCTCATTCTTATCGATACACGCTGAAGCCCCCTTGCGGGGCTTTTTGATGCGTGCAGAAAAAGCGTATTGAGTCTTTATCGGCCATAAAGACAAAACCCCAATTGCCTGCGCAATTGGGGTTTCGGAATGAATCTTGACGATGACCTACTCTCACATGGGGAAACCCCACACTACCATCGGCGATGCATCGTTTCACTGCTGAGTTCGGGATGGGATCAGG